>NC_018027.1:2171447-2481654 GCF_000266905.1 Mycolicibacterium chubuense NBB4
GTTGCTCACCGGCACGCGATGGCTCGAGACGGCCCGCACCGAGCGGCTCGACGCGGTCGAACTCGACGGGCTGGACCCGACCGCGGTCGACGATGACGCCGATGCCGGCGCCAAGATCCATCAGCGCGCCGCACGGATGGCGGTGCTGAACCGGCCGCGGATCGCGGAGATGGCCCCCGACCTGGTGGTCTCCGACTCGATCACCGCCTGCGGCGGGCTGGCCGCCGACCTGCTCGGGGTCCCGTGGGTCGAACTGAACACCCACCCGCTCTACCGGCCGTCGAAGGGTCTGCCGCCGGTGGGCAGCGGGTTCGCACCGGGCACCGGCCTGCGGGGACGGTTGCGCGACGCGGCGCTGCGGGCGCTCAGCGCGCGGTCGTGGCGCGCTGGGCTGCGGCAGCGGGCCGAGGCGCGCCAGGCGATCGGGTTGCCGGCCGAGGATCCGGGACCGCTGCGGCGTCTGATCGCCACGCTGCCCGCGCTGGAGGTTCCGCGCCCGGACTGGCCCGCCGAGGCGGTGGTGGTCGGGCCGCTGCACTTCGAGCCGACGTCCACGGTGCTCGAGCTGCCTGCGGGCGACGGCCCCCTCGTGGTGGTGGCCCCGTCGACGGCGACGACGGGCGCGGGCGGACTCGCCGAACTGGCCCTGCAGACACTGATTCCCGGCACGGTGCTGCCGCCGGGGGCGCGGGTCGCGGTGTCGCGCCTCGAGAGAGGCGAGGGCGAGGTGCCGCCGTGGGCGGTGGTGGGCCTCGGGCGGCAGGACGAGCTGCTCGCCCGCGCCGACGTGCTGATCTGCGGCGGTGGTCACGGCACTGTGGCGAAGGCGCTGCTGGCCGGGGTGCCGATGGTGGTCGTCCCCGGTGGCGGCGACCAGTGGGAGATCGCCAATCGCCTTGTCCGCCAAGGCAGTGCGCGACTCATCCGGCCGCTGACCGCCGAGGCGCTGGCGGCGGCGACCCGGGAGGTGCTCGAGTCGCCGGGGTATCAGGACGCTGCCCGGCGGGCCGGCGCGACCGTCGCGGACGTCGCCGATCCGGTACGGGTGTGCCACGATGCGCTCAGGGCCTGCGCGTAGGTTGGGCCTGTGCGGTTGACGGAATTCCGCGAGCTGGTGGAGAGTCAGTTCGGCGCGGTACGGGCATCGTCGATGCTGGTCGATCACGTGCTGACCAGTATGGGCGGCCGCACGGCCGAGCAGGCGATCGAAGACGGTGTCGACCCGCGGGATGTGTGGCGGGCGCTGTGCGCGGACTTCGACGTGCCGCGCGACCGATGGTGAGCCCGCTCTAAGCTCTCGGCGACTCCGCCGGCCGGTGCCTGGCCGCGTTCACGGCGTGCAGCGTGTGACGCGTCGCCTCGGCCAGTGCGGTGCGTTCGTCCTCGGTCAGCGTCCCGCACACCCAGCCCCAGTGGGCGCTCACCGTGTCACCGACTGCCGGGGCCCTCGTCAGCGACGCGCCGTCTCTGCTCCAGCGCACCCGCTCCGGCGCGGGACCACCGAGCGTCAACGTCCCGGCATCGAGGGCCAGCGGTCTCGACACCATCTCGACATGCTCGCCATCGATTGATTCGACTGTGCCCCAACGGATCCGGCAGTTCTGCAGGACACGTAGCGGCGTCCCGGGATCGCGGTCGAGGAAGCGCACCCACGGATACACGACGAACACGTGAAAACTGTGATGCGCCAACGTGTGCGCGGGTTCCACCGGCGCGTCCAGCAGGCCCGTCACCTGACCGGCGAACGCCGACCGCAGCCGCGTCAGCAGCTGACCGGCGTCGACCTCACCGAGGCCGGCACCGCCGACCCAGTAACTGCGCACCACCTCGGGATCGAGGGGGTCGTCGACGCCGGTCGACTCGGCGATCGCCTGAAGGTACGGCCAGGCTCCGTCGAACTCCCGCGCCACCGAGGCCATCTGCTCGCCGGCGCGCAGCAGCGCCCCCGAGTCCTCCGGCCCGCAGTAGCCGAGTTCGTTGGGCGGGAACGCGTACTGGGCGAACAGCCGGTGGCCTGCATTCATCAACAGATCCGGGGCAGCTGCTCACCGATCGGCAGATCCACCACGCGGGTGCCACCCAACGCGGTCTTCGCCACGACCATGCCCGGATGGTCGGCGACGCACGTCCCGATGATCGCCGCGCGCGCACCCAGCGGGTGGGCGCGCATCGCAGCGAGCACCCGGTCGGCGTCCGCGGCGGGAACGAAGGCGACGAGTTTGCCCTCGTTGGCGACGTAGAGCGGGTCGAGGCCGAGCATGCTGCACGCGTCGCGCACTTCTGCCGGGATCGGCAGCGCGCGCTCGTCGAGTGTCACGCCGACCCTCGCGGTCTTCGCGATCTCGTTGAGGGTGGCCGCCATGCCGCCGCGCGTCGGGTCGCGCAGGGTGTGGATGTCGGCGCCGGTCTGGATCATCGCCGCGACCAGGCCGTGCAGCGGGGCGGTGTCGCTGGCCACCCTGGTGGCGAACTCGAGGCCCTCACGGCAACTCATCACCGCCACCCCGTGCACTCCGATGTCGCCGCTGACGATCACGGCGTCACCCGGCGCCGCCCGCTGCGGCCGGATGTCGGTGCGCTCGTCGACCAGACCGATGCCCGCGGTGTTGATGTACACCCCGTCGCCGTGGCCGGAATCGACCACCTTGGTGTCGCCCGTGACCAGCTTGACCCCCGCCGCCATCGCCGCCGTGCCGACCGCCTGGGCGACGCGCGCCAGCTCGTCGAGCGGGGTGCCCTCCTCGAGGATGAACGCGGTCGACAGCACCGCCGGGGCGGCGCCCACCATCGCGAGGTCGTTCACGGTCCCGTTGACGGCGAGGTCCCCGATCGTGCCGCCCGGGAACACCATCGGCTTGACGACGAACGAGTCGGTCGAGAACGCCAGCCGGACACCGCCGAGGTCGACGATCGCGGAGTCACCCATGGCCGCTTCGGCCGCAGGCCCGAACGACGGCAGGAACAGGTGCTCGATGAGCTCACCCGACATCGCCCCGCCGCCGCCGTGGCCCATCACGATGTTGGGCGCATCGCGCAGCGGCGCCGGGCAGACCCACGACTCCATATCGATGGCCGCCTTGGGGGTCTCAGGCATTGCTCACCTCGAGCCTGCGGTACAGGTAGTACGCCGCGCACGCACCTTCCGACGAAACCATGGTCGCGCCAAGCGGATTGCGGGGCGTGCACACGGTCCCGAACGCCGCGCACTCGTGCGGCTTGATCAGCCCCTGCAGCACCTCGCCCGACCGGCACACCGCCGATTCCTCGGTGTGGATGTCGGTGACGGCGAACCGGTGTTCGGCGTCGTAGTCGCGGTAGGCGGGCGAGAGCCGCCACCCGCTGCCGGGAATCACGCCGATCCCGCGCCACGACCGGTCGGTCACCTCGAACACGTCGGTCAGCATCTGCTTGGCGGCGGGATTCCCGGCCGCCTGCACGGCGCGAGGGTAGGCGTTCTCCAGCTCGTGACGGCCGGACTCGAGCTGCACGACGGTGCGCCGGATCCCCTCCAGGATGTCGAGGGGTTCGAAACCCGTGACGACGATCGGTATCCCGTACTTGTCGCACAGCGGCGGATACTCGTCGGTGCCCATCACGCTGCACACATGGCCCGCCGCCAGGAACGCTTGGACCCGGCACGTCGGCGACTCCATGATCGCCGAGATCGCCGGCGGCACCAGCACGTGGGAGACCAGCAGCGAGAAATTCTCGATGCCGAGCCGTTTCGCCTGATAGACGGTCATCGCATTGGCCGGCGCGGTGGTCTCGAAGCCGATGCCGAAGAAGACGACCTCTTTGTCGGGGTTGTCCCGCGCGATCGTCAGCGCATCCAGCGGGGAGTAGACGACCCGGACGTCGCCGCCTTCGCTCTTGACGCGGAACAGGTCTTTCTCGCTGCCCGGCACGCGCAGCATGTCGCCGAACGAGCAGAAGATCACGTCCGGGCGGGAAGCGATCTCGAGAGCCTTGTCGATGACCTCGAGCGGGGTGACGCACACCGGGCAGCCCGGCCCGTGGATCATCTCGATGGTGTCGGGCAGCAGCTGGTCGATGCCGTGCCGGATGATCGAATGCGTCTGCCCGCCACAGACTTCCATGATCGACCAACGGCGGCTGGTGGCCGCCTTGATCTGCTCGATGAGCCGCAGCGCGACGTCGGGATTGCTGAACTCGTCCAGGTACTTCATGACCGCGCCTCCGCATGTCCGTTCGTGTCGGGGTTGGCCACCCCGGCCTGCCGCGCCGCCGACTCGAAGCCGTCGGCGAACTCCTCTCGGAGCACGCCGAGATGTTCGAACTCCGCGAGGGTGCGCATCGCCGACTCCTCGTCGAGGCGCTGGATCGCGAACCCGACGTGCACGACGACGTACTGACCGACCTCGGCATCCGGAATGTACTGCAGGCACACGTCTTTGCTGACACCGCCGAAGTCGACGACCGACATCAGCGTGCCGTCGCGCTCCTCGATGCTGATGATCCTCCCCGGTACCGCCAGGCACATGGCGTCCTCCCTTCTATCCCGCGTTGCCGACGATGAGTTGCCCCAGCGCGATGCCGCCGTCGTTGGGCGGCACGTAACGATGGGTGAGCACACCGATGCCGTTGTCGGCAAGCATGCCCCGCGTCA
Organism: Mycolicibacterium chubuense NBB4; assembly: GCF_000266905.1. The sequence continues at coordinate 2,176,075 of NC_018027.1, forward strand.
GTCCCAACAGCAGCGCATTCTGGAACACGCCGCCGGACAGCACGACCGGATAACCGCTGTTCTCGATCGCCAACTCGACGATCAGTGCGGCGACGGCGCGGTGGAAGCGCGCCCCGATGACCCCCGCAGAGACACCCGAGCGCCGGTCGGCGACGACGGCGGCGATCACCGGCGCGGGGTCGATCACCGCGGGGGAGCCGTCGTCGACGCGGAACCGATAGACGCCGACACCGGGGTCGTCCCCGCGCGACAGTCCCTCGAGTTCGATCGCCGCCTGCGCCTCGTAAGCCACCACCTGCCGCACGCCCGTCAGCGCCGCCACGGCGTCGAACAGCCTGCCCATGCTCGACGTCGGCACGCAGCCGAGTCCGGTCTCGAGCTGGTGGGCCAGCACGCGTCGTTCATCGGCGGGGCAGGCGAGTACCGGTGGCAGGTCGGACGCCCAGGACAGCCCGGCCGCCCACAGGTGTGCGAGCGCCATCCGGTACGGGCGCAGCACGCTGGTGTCTCCGCCCGCCAGCGGAACGTAGCTCAGCCGGGCCAGCCGGCGGAAGCCCTTGTAGTCGGCGAGCAGCACCTCACCGCCCCAGACGGCGCCGTCGGTTCCGTAACCCGTTCCGTCGAAGGCGAATCCGAGGACCTTCCCGGTGCCGTCGCAACCGTGTTCGGCCATCACCGCGGCGATGTGGGCGTGGTGGTGCTGCACCGTCCGCACCGGGCGGTCCCGTGCGTTGCGGTGCGCCCAGCCCGTGGAGCGGTACCGCGGGTGTGCGTCGGCGACCAGGACCTCCGGGTCGACCCCGGTGAGCTCGCTCAGGTGACGTTCGGCGGAGTCGAAAGCCGACAACGTCGCGAGGTCGTCCATGTCGCCGATGTGCTGGCTCAGCCAGGCGTAGGTGCCGTCGGCCACGGCCATCGTGTTCTTCAGGTCGCCGCCCACGGCGAGCGTCGGTGGCACCGCGACGGGCAGGGCGATCGGCAGCGGGGCATAGCCGCGGGAACGCCGGATCGGCATGTCGGCGCGCATCACCGAGTCGTCGCACGGCACCAGGATCGGCCGGTCGTGGGCCAGCCAGCCGTCGGCCAGGGGCGCCAGCCGAACCAGGGCATCGTCGTCGGTGAAGCAGATCGGCTCCCCGCCGAGATTGCCCGAGGTCATCACCAGCGTCTGCGGGCCCGGCTCGTCCCCGTCGAGGCCGAACAACAGGGCGTGCAGCGGCGTGTAGGCGAGCATGACGCCGAGATCGGGATTGTGCGGCGCCACCGAGTCGGCGACCGGAGCGCCGGCGCGCCGGGGCATCAGCACGATCGGCCGCGCCTGCCCGGTCAGCAGCGCGGCCGACGCGGGGTCCACCTCGACCACGGTCCGTGCGGCGGTCAGGTCGGGCACCATGACCGCGAACGGCTTGTCGCCGCGGCGTTTCCGGGCTCGCAGCGCAGCGACTGCGTCCGCGTCGCCCGCATCGCAGGCGAGGTGGTAGCCACCGATGCCCTTGACCGCGAGTATCTTGCCGTCGCGCAGCAGTCGCCTCGCCGCGGCCAGGCCGGCCTCGCCGTCGGCCTGGGCTCCGTTCGAGCTCCGGTAGTGCAGGCGCGGTCCGCAGACGGGGCAGCAGATCGGCTGGGCGTGGAACCGGCGGTCGGCGGGATCGGCGTACTCGCGAGCGCAGTCGGCGCACATCGCGAAGCGCGCCATCGTGGTGGAGGCGCGGTCGTAGGGCAGCGCGCCGATGATCGTGAACCGCGGCCCGCAGTTGGTGCAGTTGATGAACGCGTGCCGGTGGCGCCGGTCGCCGGGGTCGCGCAGTTCGGCGGCGCAGTCGGCGCACATCGCGACGTCGGGCGAGGCCAGTGTGCGGCCGCCGTCGGTGCGGGTGGTGTCGCCGATGGTGAAGCCGGTGCCGCCGGCGAGAGGGACATCTGACGTCTCGACGGCTTCGACGACTGCCAGTGGCGGAGGGTGGTCGCGCAGCCGGCTCAGGAAGTCGTCGATGTCGGCGGCGGCGCCCTCGACCTCCACGACGGCACCCGTGCTGTCGTTGCGCACCGAGCCCGACAACCCGAGCAGCGTCGCCTGGCTGTAGACGAAGGGCCGGAATCCGACACCCTGCACCACGCCGCGCACGCAGACGCGAATCCGCCGACGCCCGGTCATCCCGACTCCTCGGCGACCTGACCTCTGCCCAGCAGCTCGAGCCCGGCCAGTGCCGCGTCCGCGCCTGCCCTGTCCGTCTTCTCGACCACGAAGCCCATGTGGATGATCACCCAGTCCCCGGCGGCGAACGTCTCCTCGGGCAGCATCCCGACGTTCACCCTGCGCTGGTCTCCAGCGACATCGACGAGGGCGAGTTGGCCGCCGTAGCCGGCCACCATGCCGATGACCTGACCCGGAATCCCCAGACACATGATTCAGTCCCTTCCGGCCGCAGCATGGGCCAGGAGGTCGGCGACGACGCCCTCGAGGGCCCGCACCGCGACCGGGACGGCCGCGGCGACGCGTTCCGACAGGCCCAGTGTCTCTTCGACCGTGTCGACCTCGCACCCGACGACCACGGTGCGCGGCGGCGTCCCGCCCAGTGCGGTCAGGCTCGCGAACACCGCCGCCGGATCCATCGCGTGCGCGTCGAGACCGGCCTTCGCCGAGAGGTTTTCGTGGTCGGCCTCGAACACGTGCACCGAGCCGGGCGCGCCGCGGTCGGGCAGCGCGTCGACGAGAACGAGGGTGGCGCACTCCTCGAGCAGGTCGTAGGCCAGGTGCATGCCGCCGATGCCGTAATCGGCCACCGCGACGCCGGGTCCGAGGTTGCGGGAGACACGACGGATCACCTCGGGTCCGAAGCCGTCATCTCCGAGGAAGATGTTGCCGATTCCGGCGACCAGGATTCGTGACGTGATGGGCACCTGTCCTCAGGTCACATCCGGCGCATCTTCAGATAGCGCTGGACATCCGGGATCGACCGCACCCCGATGACCGCGCCCGCGAGAATCGCTGCGGCCACCACGACCACGGCGATCCAACCGACTACTTCCATTTCGCGCTCCTTTCCTCGAGCGGTTCCACTTCGTCGGGTGCGAAGTACAGATAGCGGCCGTACCAGTCGTGCATGTCGGCGGCCGGGTCGTCCTCGAGGATCACTGCGATGTGCTGAGCCCCGTCGACGTCTTCATGGACCGAGGCCACCTGCGCGATTCGGTCGGCGTAGAACAGATCCTGCGCGTCGGCGCGCCGGCAGGGATGCAACCGGACGCGGCTGCCGCGGGCGACTCGAGTCCCGTTCACCAGCACCGCGTCGACGTCCGGGCGGACCGCGGTGTCGGCCTGCGGATCCCACCAGTCGACGTCGTCGGGAATCTCGGGAATGAGCTGCGATCCGGGTGCTGCATGCGGATTCCGCAACACGCCGTGGAGATCCAGCATGGCCTCGGGCGACATCGAGTCGCACCGGTCGATGATCCGGGCGGCGAGCGGGTCGGTGGCGCGGGCCTGCGCCTTCTCCTCGTCGGTCATTGTCATCACCCGAAGCGTCAGGATCTCGTCGATCTCGCAGGCGTCGTAGAGGTCGCCCTGGCTCTGTTCGGCGATCTCAGGGTGGTCGTAGAGGATGATCGGGGAGACCAGCACCAGCCTGCGGTCGCCGGGTGGGCCCGCGAGCACGGGGAAGCAGCGGTGCTGCCGGCATCGCTGCGCGGCGGCTGCCGCGGGAGAAGGCGGCTCCAGCAGCGAGACGAACTCTCCGCCGCCGATCTCCAGCAGCAGATGGGTACCGATCAGGGAGACCGCGATCGCCTCGTCCCTGTCGGACGCCGGTGGGGCCGCGTTGCGCACCTCCACGGCGAGCCGCAGCAGTCCGTCGTCCGGTTCGGCGGAGATCGCGAGCGTCCCGTACACCCCGCGGCGCCGGCGCACCAGCCTGCCGCCCTCGACGCCTTCCACGTCGATCCCGCCGGGCACCGAGATGTCCAGCGCACGCGGCAGTGACGCGACGTCGAGGGGCCCGATCGCGATCTCCCGCTCGACCGCCTCGTCCCAGCTGACCCACCCATGCTGACCGCTCCGAAGTTCGTCGACGGGTTCGTATCCGCCGCGGCCGTCCTCGCGTTCGACCCCGCGGTGCTGCAGCTGCAGGAACCGCACGACGCCGGACAGCGTGGGTGCGCCGTGCGGGTCGACGAGCAGCTGCGCGCACATCGCCGCGTTCTCCCCGAGGCCCGAGACCTCGGCGCCCGAGGGGCCCAGCACCCCGAACTGCCAGCGCGACTGGTTCTTCGACGAGGTCGCGCGGTACGGGTAGAGCAGGTAACCCTCGTAGAGCACGGCGTCGGCGACGGCGCGGGCCCGGTCCCATGCGGTGCTCCTCGCGTCCGGGGTGGTCATCGCAGCTCCTTCGCCGCGGCCAGCAGCTCACTGATGGCGTCGTCGAAGCCGAGAAGTCCGCGGGCCGAGCGGTAGGCGGCGAGTGCGTCGACGCACTCGCGGCTCAGCCGCAGCCACGCGGTGCCGGGGTAGTGCGCTGCGATGAGATCGCGCCAGACCGACACCGGCATGTCGTGGCGCTCCTCGCGGTCCCACGGCACCTGCTCGACACCGAAGCCGTGGGTGCCGCGGACGAAAACCGTTCCGCTGAACAGGAACTGCAGCGGCACCGCGCCGTCCCGCAGCGCCAGGAGGTATTTCGCCGCCTTCACCTCGAAGTCGTAGGTGCACTCCAGCGGCAGCGCGACCTCGGCGGCCCCGGAGAAGCCGGGCACCATGGCCGTCGTGTGCTGCCACAGGAAGGTGTTCTGGGTGGCCGACCACCGTTCGCGCGGCCCGAACAGGTCGAGCAGTCCGGCCGCCTCGTCGTCGGAGTAGTTGCGCCGCAACGGTTCGATGCGCACCTGGCACCGTAGTGCGATCGCGTGGATCGGCTCGTCGCCGAGCGCGGCGATGCCGACGCGGGCAGTCAGGACCGGGGTGACCGCGTAGGGCTCGGGTGCCACGTCGAGGACGGCGAAGGTCAGATCGGTCATGCCCGCCCCACCGCCCGGGCGCGCGCGTCGAGCAGCCCGAAGAACTCCTCGAGGTAGTCGCGCACCTCCTGGCCGCCGTCGAATCCGCGCCACAGCATGCGCAACCGGCCGACGAACTCGTAGCAGGCGTCGATGGGCAGGAGGTAGGCCTGGGGCGCGCCATCGCGATCCTCGGGCACCCGCACCAGTAGCGCCTCGGTGTCGGCGGCCGGGCTGTCCACCCGCGGATCGACCGTGCGAACCTCGTCCCACGCCCGCAGATCCAGTTCCGACTCGGTGGCGCCTGCCGGGCCCGGATAGAACGCGACGGTGCGTCCCAGCGACGAGTTCGAGAAGAAGAACGCCAGGCCGACCGGGATCTGCAGCGCCTCCCACTGGCGGCGGTCCATCGCGAAGTCGGGGAACGCGAGGTAGCGATCGGGCACCGCCCGGTAGCGCAGTTCCGCGGCGGTGTCGGTGAACAGCAGATAGCAGCCGCGACAGACACACATCAGTTGCCGGTCTTCGACATTGACCACATGCTGGTGCTCGTCGGCGATCGGCTCGGCGCACATCTCGCACAGTTCTCCCTGGGCTCGCGGCGTTCCGCGCCCGGCCCGGATGCGGGCCAGCACGTCGAACGCCCCGTCCATCAGGCCACCTCCACGGCAGGCGTGACCGCCATCGACAGCACGCCGTCGCGCTCGAGCAGCGGGATCGGCTCCAGGTGTCCGTCGGCGACGCCGGCGTCGACACCGGCGCCGGCGAGGACCACGTCGTACCCGGCGGCGCAGTGCGGGCACCGCAGCACCGCACCGCTGAGCCGAGCGCCGGCCAGCGAACCCGAGCAGCCCGGGCACCGGTCGTGGTAGGCGAACACCTCCGCACCGACGCGGCACGCCAGCACCGTCATGCCGGCCACCCGGAAGCCGCCGACCTCGGCGTCGCTCAGGCCGGCCAGTTCGGGTACGCCGCACCAGGTCGTCGTGTGCGCGTGCACCCGGCTCAGCAGTGCGTCGGCCGGGATGACCGCTGCTGGGGAATCCGTCTCGGCGGCAAGCACTTCGATGTCGGAAACCTCCGGCGCGGCCGCGCGGATCGCGTCCTGCACCGCGAGTTCCAGAGTCACCGCCGAGGACGGGCAGCTGCGGCAGCTGCCCTGGAAACGCAGACTCACCACGCCGTCGGCGACCCCCAGCAGCGACACGTCACCACCGTGCGAGCCGAGATACGGCCGCACGCCGTCCAGCGCCGCCGACACCCGCTGCTCGACGGTATGTGGGTGCAGGCCGTGCACCAGCAGCAGGCTGGCCACCAGCCCGTCGGCCGCGAAGTCCTCGGCCAGTTCCGGGTTCGCGGTCACCGCCGCCCCGAGCATCCGTTCCAGCGCTGCTCCGTAGAGGTCGGTGATCTCGCGCACCAGCTGCTCGGCGCGTTCCCGCGCGACTGTGCCGCCGGCCGCGGACGCGTCCAGCAGGGTCTGGATCCGGTCGCCTGCCGTGCGCCACCTCTCGTCGTCTCGGGCTGCGGTCGGCGCCATCCCCTAGTCCCCGGTGACCGACTGGGTGGGGGAGTGCAGCAGTTTGAGCTCCTTGCCGCCACCGAGATACATGTGCACACCGCAGGGCAGACACGGGTCGAAGCTGCGTACCGTGCGCATGACATCGATGCCCTTGAAGTGCTCCCGGTCGTTCTCCTCGAAGATCGGTTGGCCCTGCACCGCATCCTCGTACGGCCCGGGTGTGCCGTAGCTGTCCCGGGGGTTGGCGTTCCACGGGGTCGGCGGATAGGGATGGTAGTTCGCGATCTTGCCGTCGCGGATCACCATGTGGTGCGACAGCACCCCGCGCACCGCCTCGGTGAAACCGCAACCGATTCCCTCGTCGGGCACCTCGAAGGTCTCCCACGTCTTGGTGCGTCCGGCGCGGATCTCGCCCAGCGCCTTCTCGGCGAAATGCAGGGCGCACGCCGCGGCGTAGGCCTGGAAGTAGGTGCGCGCCCGGTTGCGTTCGAGGGTGTTGCTGCCGTGTTGCGGCACCTTCCACTCGAACTCGACAGGACCCTTGAGCGCCGTCTTCGGCAGGTTGATCTGCACGCTGGTGCCGGTCGCTTTGACGTAGCCGATGTCGACGAGGCCGGCGAGCGCCGTCGACCACAGCCGGGCCAGCGGGCCGCCGCCGGTGTCGAGCGCCAGGTGGTCCTTGCCGTCGAACCAGCGCGGCGACATCACCCAGCTGTAGTTGCCGTCGAAGTCGCGCTTCTGCGGTTTGGGGTTGGTGTGCTGGTTCCACGGGTGACGCCGATCGATCGGGTTGCCGAGCGGATCGGTCTTGACGAACATCTCCTGGTCGGACCAGTCGTCATAGTAGGAGTGGCCCAACAGAATTCGGATGCCGAGGTTGATGTCGACCAGCGAATGCGTGTGCAGCTTGCCGTCGACGACCACGCCGGGCGTGACGAACATCGCGTCCCCCCAGCGCTCCATGTCCTTGTAGGCGAAGTTGCACACCTCGGGATCCTGGAAGGAGCCCCAGCAGCCGAGCAGGGTCCGGCGCAGGCCCACCTTCTCGTACCCCGGCAGCGCGTCGTAGAAGAAGTCGAACAGGTCGTCGTGCATCGGGACGACCTTCTTCATGAACTCGACGTAGCGCATGAGCCGGGTCATGTAGTCGGTCATCAGCTGAACCGTGGCGGTGGTGCCGATACCGCCCGGGTACAGGGTGGACGGGTGGACGTGCCGTCCCTCCATGAGGCAGAACATCTCTCGGGTCCACCGACTGACCTGCAGCGCCTCGCGGTAGAACTCGCCGGTGAACGGGTTGAGCGCGCGCATGATGTCGGCGATCGTGCGGTGACCGTGCATGTCGGCGTGCGGCGCCTCGGTGTTCTCCGCCGTGCGCAGGACACTCGGGTTGGTCTCGGAGACCATCTTCTCGCAGTAGTCCACGCCGACCAGGTTCTCCTGGAAGATGTTGTGGTCGAACATGTATTCCGCGGCCTCGCCGAGATTGATCAGCCACTCGCCCAGGTGCGGGGGTTTGACGCCGTAGGCCATGTTCTGGCAGTAACACGAACAGGTGGCGTGGTTGTCGCCGCAGATTCCGCAGATGCGGCTGGTGATGAAATGCGCGTCGCGGGGGTCCTTGCCTTTCATGAAGATCGAGTAGCCGCGGAAGATCGACGACGTGCTGTGGCACTCGACGACCTCCCGGTTCTCGAAGTCGATCTTGGTGTAGATGCCGAGGCTGCCGACGATGCGGGTGATCGGGTCCCAGGCCATCTCCACCAGTTGGCCGGGCTCACGCTTGACTTGGGACGGCTCGGGGATGATCGTTGTCATCGGAAAATCTCTTCTCTGTGTGACGTCGTGCAGCGCAGGGCATTTCGGCCGCTGAGGCCGCGGTACGAGGACGGGGGAGGGCGCCGCACCTACCAGGTGCGGGTCGCCCCCGTCTCGAGCCGTGTGCCCGGATGCCGCCATCGGGGCTCTTTGTCGACGGTGCGACCTGTGACGTGGCGCAGGCTGCGGATCACCGAGCCGTACAGCTGCGAGGCGGTGCTCGACAACTTGCCGCCCGGCGGCTCGTCCATGAACGGCATGAACTTGTCGGGGAACCCCGGCATGGTGCACCCGATGCAGATGCCACCGACGTTCGGGCACCCGCCGATACCGTTGATCCAGCCCCGCTTCGGGACGTTGCACTTGACCACTGGGCCCCAACAGCCAAGCTTGACAATGCATTTCGGGGAGCCGTACTCGGTCGCGAAGTCACCCTGCTCGTAGTAACCCGCGCGGTCGCACCCTTCGTGCACGGTGGCACCGAACAACCAGGTGGGCCGCAGAGCCTCGTCCAGCGGGATCATCGGCGCCTGGTCGGTCGCCATGTACAGCAGATAGGTGAGCGTCTCGGCCAGGTTGTCGGGCTGGATCGGGCAGCCCGGTACGCACACGATGGGTATGCCCGCCTTGCTCTTCCAGTCCCATCCGAGGTAGTCGGGGACCCCCATGGCGCCGGTGGGATTTCCGGCCATCGCGTGGATGCCGCCGTAGGTGGCACAGGTGCCGACCGCGACGACGGCGGTGGCCTTGGGCGTCAGCCGGTCGAGCCATTCACTGGTGGTCATGGGTTGGCCCGTCGCCGGGTCGTTGCCGAACCCGCACCAGTAGCCAGCCTCCTTGATCTTCTCGTTGGGAATCGACCCTTCGACGACCAGCACGAAGGGATCGATCTCGCCCCTGTCGGCTCTGAAGAACCACTCGAGGAAATCGTCGGCGCCCCCGCTCGGACCGCATTCGAAGTCGATCAGGGGCCAGTGCACGGCGATCTTGGGCAGGCCGGGAAGCGCGCCCAGCGCGATCTCCTCGATGCTGGGTTGCGTGGCGGCAGTCAACGCCACGGAATCGCCGTCACAACTCAATCCGGCATTGATCCACAGGACGTGGATCAGTGCCTCTTCCGCTTTGACTGCTGCCTCACTCGGCATGTGTCACAGCTTTCCGGGGCCGGGGTACAACCCCTGCGCCGCAGGAGTCGACCTTCGGCCCACTTGCGCGGTGCTAGTTTCTGGGTTTACTCCCGGTGTTATGTCTTGTCAACGGAGGTTTGGGACATAGTTTCGGCACGGTCGGCGATCCAGTCGTACCAGGCGGACATGCCCTCGCCCGTCGTCGCCGACACCGGCAGGATCGTCACTGCCGGGTTCAGCGATCGGGCATGCGCACAGCACATCTCGAGATCGAAGTCGACATACGGCAGCAGATCGGTCTTGTTGACGACGACGAGGCCGGCGGCGGCGAACATGTGCGGGTATTTCAGCGGCTTGTCCGCCCCTTCGGTCACCGACACCACCACGACTTTGCTGTTCTCGCCGAGGTCGAACAGCGCGGGACAGACCAGGTTGCCCACGTTCTCGATGAACAGCAGCGTGCCGCGGGCAGGGTCGAGGCGGTGCAGCGCCCGGTGGACCATGTCCGCGTCGAGGTGGCAGCCGGCGCCGGTGTTGACCTGCACTGCTGCCGCACCCGCGGCGCGGATGCGCTCGGCGTCGATGAGCGTCTCCTGGTCGCCCTCGATGACGGCCACCGCACGATCCAGGGACAGCTCCCGGATCGTGCGTTCGAGCAGCGTGGTCTTGCCCGCGCCCGGCGAACTCGTGAGGTTCAGCGCGAGGATCCCGCATTCGGTCAGCCAGCGCCGGTTCTCATCGGCCTGCGCGTCGTTGCGGGCGAGCACCTTGTGCTCCAGAGCGACGGTCTCGGTGTGCGGGTGATCGTGGTCGTGAGCGTGGGGATGGCCCGGCAGCGTGACGACGGCGCCGTCGTCGCCGCAGCCGCACGTTGCGCACATATCAGCTCACCTCCATGGACAGAATCTTCAGCTCCCGCCCGGCGAGGACCTCGACATCGGCACTCCCGCACGGGCACAACAAGATCAGGTCGGCCATCTCGAACGCGGCGCCGCAACTTCGGCAGTGCGCCGCCCCGGGGGTCACCGCGATGTCGAGGTGGGCGCCGTCGGCGACGGTGCCCTCGGTGGCCAGGTCGAAGCAGAACTCCATCGATTCGGGCACGACCGCGCACAGTGCACCGATTTCGAGTTTCACGCTGTGCACGCGGCGACCCGCGGCGTGTTCGCACACCGCATCGACGACACTTTGCGTCAGCGCCATTTCGTGCACAACCGCCCCCTGAGGGTCACCGCCCACGATAGGCCCGCCGGACGCGACCCGTCCAGGCCAGGTCAGATGCTCGAGTCGGCGAACACGCGCTGCAGGAATGCCAGTTGGTCGGCCTTGACCTGCGGGTCGTTGTAGATGTCGAAATGTCCGTACGGGTAGCGCCGCAGTTCGCCGCGCGGGGCACGGTGCGCTGCCTTGATGGTCGGCCCGGGCGGAGTGACGGCGTCGTTCTCGCACACGCAGACCAGCAACGGCATGGCCAACCGCGAGGTCTTGGCCCCCGGTCGGTAGGACGCCAGGCGCAGGGAGACACGTGCGCTGAACTCGTTGCGCCACAACGAATTCTCTCCGACGATGGCCTCGAAACCGGGTTTGGCGTCGGGCGACGTCATGGCCGCGACGGTGCCGGGCTCACCGACGGCGGGCATCAGCAGCGGCGGGCGGCCGCGCCAGGCGCCGACCTGATCCCGCACGGCGGCGGCGATCGCCTTCGGGATCAGCGGGAGAGGTTCGGCCATCAGCGTCGCGACGCCGTCGGTGAAGGGCGCCTGGGAGATGACCGCCGCGATGCGCGGATCGCCGGCGGCGACGGCCAGGACGTGACCGCCGCTGAACGACGAGCCCCACACAACGATCCGGTCGGGGTCGACGCCGTCGAGACGGCGGGCCCACGCCACGACGGTGTGATAGTCCGCGTGCTGCATGCCGATGTCGAGCAGCTGGCGGGGCCGGCCGGTCGAGGCGCCGAAGTTCCGGTAGTCGAACACCACCACGACGTAGCCGGCTGCGCAGAAGGCCTCGGCGTACGCGGGCAGTCCGTCGTCGCGGGTGGCGGTGAAGCCGTGGGCCATCACGATGCACGGGCGGGTCCGAAGGGGGGTGGCGTCCGGCCGGTAGAGGTACGCGGCGATCTGGTCCTGTCCGGCCGGAATCCGGACATCCTCTCGGGTCGTCATGGTCAAAACGTAGACGGTCGGCGTGTCCGCTTGAATCGAACAGGTGTTCGTCTACTGTGGGTGACGTCGAAGACTTGTCGGTGCCCTGGCTTAGCGTCACGGCCAACCGACCGAGAACCGGTCAACAACGACTACCCGAGAGGTACATCATGGCGCAACAGGCCCCCGATCGCGAGAAAGCCCTGGAACTGGCGCTCGCGCAGATCGACAAGAATTTCGGCAAGGGTTCGGTGATGCGGCTCGGCGAGGAGGTGCGCCAGCCGATCTCGGTGATCCCCACCGGGTCGATCGCCCTCGACGTCGCCCTCGGCATAGGCGGGCTGCCCCGCGGCCGCGTCATCGAGATCTACGGCCCGGAATCCTCCGGTAAGACCACCGTGGCGCTGCACGCGGTCGCCAATGCCCAGGCCGCGGGCGGTATCGCGGCGTTCATCGACGCCGAGCACGCCCTGGATCCCGAGTACGCCAAGAAGCTCGGCGTGGACACCGACGCGTTGCTGGTGTCCCAGCCCGACACCGGGGAGCAGGCCCTCGAGATCGCCGACATGCTGATCCGTTCGGGTGCGCTGGACATCCTGGTCATCGACTCGGTGGCCGCACTGGTGCCCCGCGCGGAGATCGAAGGCGAGATGGGGGACAGCCACGTCGGTCTGCAGGCCCGCCTGATGAGCCAGGCGCTGCGCAAGATGACCGGTGCGCTGAACAACTCCGGGACCACGGCGATCTTCATCAACCAGCTCCGCGAGAAGATCGGTGTGATGTTCGGGAGTCCCGAAACGACCACGGGCGGAAAGGCTTTGAAGTTCTACTCGTCAGTCCGCATGGATGTGCGCCGGATCGAGACCCTCAAGGACGGCACCGACGCGGTGGGCAACCGCACCAGGGTCAAGATCGTCAAGAACAAGGTGTCCCCGCCGTTCAAGCAGGCCGAGTTCGACATCCTCTACGGCAAGGGCATCAGCAAGGAGGGCTCGCTGATCGACATGGGTGTCGAGCACGGCTTCATCCGCAAGTCCGGCTCCTGGTTCACCTACGAGGGTGAGCAGCTGGGTCAGGGCAAGGAGAACGCCCGCAACTTCCTGCTTCAGAACATCGACGTGGCCAACGAGATCGAGAAGAAGATCAAGGAAAAGCTCGGTATCGGCGCCGTGGTGACGGATGACGATGACGTCCTTCCCGCTCCCGTCGACTTCTAGTTCGGCCGAGTCGCCGGACGAGCCCGCCAAGCGTGCGGAGCAGGCGCGGGCCGTGTGCCTTCGCCTGCTCACCGCGCGGGCGCGAACACGTGCCGAGCTCGAAGGTCAGCTCGCCAAGCGGGGCTATCCGGACGACGTCAGCGTCGCGGTACTCGACCGGCTGGCGGAGGTGGGTCTGGTCGACGATGCCGACTTCGCCGAGCAGTGGGTGCGATCACGCCGGGTCAACGCCGGCAAAGGCAGGCGCGCGTTGGCTTCCGAGTTGCGCAACAAGGGTGTCGACAACGAGGTGATCACCGCGGCGCTGGCCGACATCGACGCGGGTGCCGAGAGGGTCCGGGCCGAGCAGCTCGTCCGGGACAAGCTGCGGCGCGAGAAGCTCGGCGACCCCGGGGACCGGGATGCGGAGAACAAGGTGACGCGGCGGCTGGTCGGGATGCTGGCGCGGCGAGGCTACAGCCAGACCCTGGCCGTCGACGTCGTCACCACCGAACTCGCGAACGAAAGAGCGCGCCGGCAGGTGTAGGTGATCTCAGGTCGGCGGCCAGGGTCCGCGTGACGACCTGGCGCACCGCGATCAGTGCGCCCGCCGCTGCGATCGTTTCCCACGAGACGTCTGCGCTCAAGCGCAGAAGTCCTGCGGCGGTGAACAATTCGAGCATCACGCGCAGCGCCACGAGCGGTCGCCGGAACACGATCACCGATCCCGCGCCGAGCACGATGCCGGCGGCGGCGAAGCCCCAGGCGGCGCCGACGACGAGATTCACGACGCCTGCCGCGGGTCGGGCGCACCCCGGGCGGGCTTCAGGAGCTCCACCTCGCGTTGCTCCTGAGCGATCTCGCGGTTGAGGAAGTAGTTCAGCAGCGTGCGGATGGCCGCGATCGCCGCCAGCTTGCCGATCTCGGTGAACGACGGTGAGATCGCGGTCCGCAGCACGTCGGCGGCGAGCTGGAACTCCAGGCCCAGCACCAGGAATCGGGCCAGCGACAGCCGCACCGACGAGAACTGGTTGATGTTGCGGCGGCCCAGCGCGACCGCGAACTTCACGATCGCGACGACCGCGCCGATCATGATGACGATCGCGCCGCACGCCTCGATGAGCCGCACCATCAGGTCGACCATCTCGCGCAGCGCCGACTCCGGCAGTAGGTCCAGCGCGTAGAGCCGCTCGGTCATCTCATCCTCTCGCGACGCACTCGGTGACGGTCACACGACCTTCGCGCCGGGAGCCCCCTCCTGCTCGACTGCGTCGGCCTCCAGCGGAGCCGGCGCGCGGCGGGACCTGCGCAGCCGCCTCTCGAGCCAGGTCGCAAACCAGGACAGTGTGAAGTTGACGCTGATCATCAGGATCGCGATGACGATGAGGGCCGGTATGTAATTGCCGTACGACGAACCGACGACCGTGCCCTGGCGGACCATCTCGACGAAGGTGATCTGGTAGCCGATCGCGGTGTCCTTGAGCACCACCACCAACTGTGAGATCAGCACCGGCAGCATCGACGTGACGGCCTGGGGGAGCAGGACGATCCTCATCGTCTGGCCCCAGGTCAGCCCGAGCGCGGAGGAGGCCTCGGCCTGCCCCCGGGGAAGCGCGTGCACGCCGGCCCGCACGATCTCGGCGATCACCGCGCCGTTGTAGAGGGTCAGTCCGGTGATCACCCCGGCCAGTGCCAGGTGCTTGGACGGGAAGACGTCGTAGTTCGCATAGAGGAAGTACGCGAACAGCATCATGATCAGGACCGGCACTGCGCGGAAGAACTCCACGAACACCGAGGCGACCCAGCGGATCCCGGCATGGGTCGACAGCCGGCCCACGCCCAGCACGAAGCCGAGTGCGAGCGCCAGCACGATCGACGCCGCGGCCGCCGTCAACGTGCCCTGCACCCCGGGAAGGACGTAGGTCTTCCACAGGTTCGCCGTCAGGAACGGTTCCCACTTCGCCGCGGTCAACTGGCCCTTGGCCTGCAACCGGGTGATCACCACCCACCCGATCACCACGACGACGAACACGGTGACCGCGGTGATCAGCCCGTTGCGCACCCGGGCGCGCGGGCCGGGCGCGTCGAACAGAACCGAGGACCCGGCGTGTGCACTCACCGGGCCACCGCCATCCGCTTGCCCAGCCACCCGAACAGCAATCCCAGCGGCAGGGTGAGGATCACGAATCCGAGCGCGAAGATCGAGCCGACCACCATCACCGCGGCCGTGTTCTCGATCATCTCCTTCATCAGCAGCGCCGCTTCGGCCACTCCGATCGCCGAGGCGATCGTGGTGTTCTTGGTCAGGGCGATCAGGACCGAGCCCAACGGGATGATCACCGCGCGAAACGCCTGCGGCAACAGGACGATCCGGAGGTTCTGTCCGAATGTCAGGCCCAGCGACCGGGCGGCCTCGGCCTGCCCCAGCGGCACCGTGTTGACCCCCGAACGGACCGTCTCACACACGAAAGACGCGGTGTAGACCGTCAATCCGAGCACCGCCAGCCGGAAGCTGGTGTCGGCGATGAACGTCGGCGACTGCTTGCTGGCCAACGTGATGCCCAGAGTCTGCGCCAGCCCGAACGAGCAGAACAACAGGATCAGTGTCAGGGGAGTGTTGCGCACGACGTTGACGTACGTCGTCCCGATCCAGTTGAGCACCGGCACCGGCGCCAGCCGCATCGCGGCCAGCACCGTGCCGAGCACGAGCGCACCGATCGCCGAGAAGACCGTCAGCTGGATCGTCGTCCAGAAGGCGGCGAAGATCTCGTGCTGGTACTGGCTGAAAATCTCCACTGAGCGCTGGTCCTACCCGCTCACTTGTCGAGCGGGGGCGGTGTAGGCGCGGTGATACCGGCCGGTCCGAGGTTCTTGTCGAACGCCTGCTTCCAGGCGCCGCTGTCCTCCATCTTCTTCAGCGCATTGTTGATCTTGGTCTGCAGTTCGGTGTCGTCCTTCTTCAGGCCGATGCCGTACCGCTCCTCGGAGAACGGCTTGCCCACGATCTTGAACGTGCCCGGGCTCTGTGCGGCGTAGCCGGCGAGGATGACCTCGTCGGTGGTGACGGCGTCCACCGCGCGGTTCTTCAGCGCCTCGACGCACGCCGAATAGGTGTCGTACTGCTGCAACTGCACCTTCGGGTATTCGTCCTTGATCTTCTGCGCGGGCGTGGACCCCGACACCGAGCACAGGATCTTGTTGTTCTCCAGCGACGCCGCGCCGGTGATGTCGTTGCTGTCCGAACGGACCAGCAGGCTCTGGCCGGTGATCAGGTACGGCCCGGCGAAGGACACCTTCTCCTTGCGCGCATCGGTGATCGAATAGGTCGCGGCGATGAACTTGACCTGACCGTTCTGGATCAGCGTCTCGCGCTGCGCGGACGGCGATTCCTTCCATTCGATCTTGTCGGGGGCGTAGCCCAGCTCCTTGGCGACGTAGGTGGCCACGTCGACGTCGAAGCCGCTCATCGTGCCGTCGGGGTTCTTCATCCCGAGCCCGGGCTGGTCGAACTTGGTGCCGATGACGATCGTGTCACCGCCACCTCCGCCTCCGCCGCCGCCGCAGGCCGTCGCGGCGAACGGCAGCGCGGCGGCCAGGGCGAGTGCGGCGACGACGCGCTTGGACACGGACCTCGATGACATGACGTGATTCCTTTCGCGTGTCAGTGGTGCAGGATCTTGCCGAGAAAGTCCTTGGCCCGGTCCGACCGGGGGTTCTCGAAGAACTGCGCGGGTTCGGCGTCCTCCAGGATCGCGCCGTCGGCCATGAACACCACACGGTTGGCGGCCCGGCGCGCGAAACCCATCTCGTGGGTGACCACGAGCATCGTCATCCCGTCGGCGGCCAATGAGGACATCACCGAGAGCACTTCGTTGATCATCTCCGGGTCGAGCGCGCTGGTCGGCTCGTCGAAGAGCATCACCTTGGGATTCATCGCCAGTGAGCGCGCGATCGCGACGCGCTGCTGCTGCCCCCCGGACAGCTGCGCGGGGTACTTGTCGGCCTGGTTGGCCACCCCGACCCGTTCGAGGAGGCTCATCGCCTTCTCGCGGGCCTGCGCCTTCGACATCTTGCGGACCTTCATCGGCGCCAGTGTCACGTTCTCGACAATTGTCTTGTGCGCGAACAGGTTGAACGACTGGAACACCATTCCGACGTCGGACCGCAGCGCCGCGAGCTTGCGCCCCTCCTGCGGCAGCACCTCGCCGTCGACGGCGATCGTGCCCGAGTCGATGGTCTCGAGGCGATTGATGGTGCGGCACAGCGTGGACTTGCCCGACCCGGACGGCCCCAGCACGACGACGACCTGGCCCCTGCCGACGTCGAGGTCGATGTCCTTGAGAACGTGGAGCGCTCCGAAGTGCTTGTTGACCGCCTTCATCGAGATCATCGGCACGTCAGGGGACTCCCTGGGGCTCTCCATGGGTGCTGACCTTACCCAGCGAACGCCCAGCATGCCCGCAACTCGGCGATCCGCCCGTGACGGGGGCCCCGTTCCCGGCCCGTACCATGGTCGGGTGACTTCCACGGTGACGCAGCAGGCGAGCGCAGCCGCGCCCGGGCCCGCTGATCCGCGGACCGCGCGCACCTACCAGGTGCGCACCTACGGATGCCAGATGAACGTGCACGATTCCGAGCGGCTGGCCGGACTCCTCGACGAGGCGGGTTACCAGCGCGCGGCCGACGGCGCCGATGCCGACGTCGTGGTGTTCAACACCTGCGCGGTGCGGGAGAACGCCGACAACAAGCTCTACGGCAACCTCAGCCACCTGGCGCCCCGCAAGCAGGCCGATCCGAACATGCAGATCGCCGTCGGCGGCTGTCTGGCGCAGAAGGACCGCGACTCGGTGCTGAGCAAGGCGCCGTGGGTCGACGTCGTGTTCGGTACCCACAACATCGGCTCGCTTCCCGCCCTGCTCGATCGGGCCAGGCACAACCGGGCCGCCGAGGTCGAGATCGCCGAGGCCCTGCAGGAATTCCCGTCAGCACTGCCCGCGAGCCGCGAATCCGCTTACGCGGCCTGGGTTTCGATCTCGGTCGGCTGCAACAACACCTGCACGTTCTGCATCGTCCCGTCGCTGCGTGGCAAAGAGGTCGACCGCCGCCCCGCCGATGTGCTCGCCGAGGTGCGGTCCCTGGTGGACCAGGGAGTCCTCGAGATCACGCTGCTGGGCCAGAACGTCAATGCCTACGGGGTCTCGTTCGTCGACCCTCAGCAGCCCAGGGACCGCGGCGCGTTCGCGAAGCTGCTGCGTGCCTGCGGCCGCATCGACGGTCTGGAGCGGGTGCGGTTCACCTCGCCGCACCCTGCCGAGTTCACCGACGACGTGATCGAGGCGATGGCCGAGACACCGAACGTGTGCCCGACGCTGCACATGCCGCTGCAGTCGGGTTCGGACCGGATGCTGCGCGCGATGCGACGCTCCTACCGGGCCGAGCGCTACCTGGCGATCATCGAGCGAGTGCGCGCCGCGATCCCGCACGCCGCGATCACCACCGACCTGATCGTCGGGTTTCCCGGCGAGACGGAGGAGGATTTCCAGGCCACCCTCGATGTCGTCGCCGCCGCCCGGTTCTCCAGCGCCTTCACCTTCCAGTACTCCAAGCGGCCCGGCACCCCGGCCGCCGACCTGCCCGATCAGGTTTCCAAAGCCGTTGTCTCCGAGCGCTATCAGCGGTTGATCGATCTTCAGGAGCGAATCTCACTGGAGGAGAACACGGCTCAGATCGGCCGGACGGTCGAGCTTCTGGTGGCCACCGGCGAGGGGCGCAAGGACGCCGCCACCGCCCGTATGTCGGGCCGTGCCCGCGACGGCCGACTGGTGCACTTCGCGCCGGGGCCGCACGCCGGGGAGGTCAGGCCGGGCGACGTCGTCGTCACGACCGTCACCGGCGCCGCGCCGCACCATCTGATCGCCGACGGTGCCCTGCTCACCCACCGCCGCACCCGCGCCGGCGACGCCCACGCCGCCGGGCGCAAGCCGCGCACCGGCGTCGGGCTCGGCATGCCGGGCGTGGGCGCCCCTCCGCAGACGGCGTTGACGACCGGATGCGCCCGATGAGCACAGGGCGAGGCGGCGGCAGCGGCGACTTCGACGACTTCAAGGGTGAGCTGGAAGCCGCGGAGCGGCGCGTCGCCCGCGAGATCGACCCCGGTCCGCGGGCGCTGGTCCTCGCGATCCTGGTGTTCGCGCTGCTGATCACGCTGGTGTTGCCGCACACCGGCGGCGCGAGGGGCCTCGACGTGCTGGTCGGCTCCGACGCCGCGCTGCACAACGGCGTCGCGCTGCCGTCGCGCGTGTTCACCTGGCTCTCCCTGGTTTTCGGTGTCGGCTTCTCGATCCTCGCGCTGGTCACCCGGCGCTGGGCACTCGCCTGGATCGCGCTGGCGGGCTCCACCGTGGCGTCGTTCGTCGGACTGCTGGCGGTGTGGTCACGCCAGACCGTCGCCGGCTCCTACCCGGGGCCCGGGATCGGCCTGCTGATCGCGTGGTTCTCGGTCATTCTGCTGACCTACCACTGGGCGCGGGTCGTCGCCGCCAGGACCGCGCTGCAACTGGCGACCGAGGAGCACCGCCGCCGGATCATCGCCGACCGTGAGGGCAAGAGTGTGCTCGACGAGTTCGGCGACGACGCCGACGACGGCGGGCCGTCGGGCCGTCGAAAGCCTGACGACGGCGGGCCGTCGAAAGCCTGACGCCGGCGGCTAGCGTTTCCGCCCGAGCGCGTCTGCGGCCGCCTCGGCCCACTGCCGCCACTGCTCGGCGCTGGCCCGGGCCTGCTCGGCGTCCTTGGTCCGGCCGGCGGCTTCGGCCTTCTCCGCCTGGCGTTCGTACTGCTCGACGCGGGCCCGGAACTGGTCGGCGCGTGCCTGCGCCTCGGGGTCGACGCCGCCGGTTGGAGCATCGCGGATCTTCTTCTCCACCGCGCGCAGCCGCCGCTCCAGTTCCGACGCGCGCTCCCGCGGGACCTTGCCGATCGCGTCCCACTTGTCGCCGATCGTGCGCAGAGCGGCGCGCGCCGCCTCCAGGTCCGTGGTGTCGAGCTTCTCGGCCTCGGCCAGGAGCGCCTCCTTGGCCTGCGCGTTGGCCTTGAACTCGGCGTCACGCTCGGCGGTGACCGCGTTGCGGGCCGAGAAGAACTTGTCCTGAGCGGCCTTGAACCGCTGCCAGAGCGCGTCGTCGACGTCCTTGGCGGCACGGCCGGCGGCCTTCCACTCGCCCAGCAACTCGCGGAACGTCGCCGAGGTGGCGCCCCAGTCCGTGGAGTCGCTGAGTTCCTCGGCGCGCACGCACAGCGCCTCCTTGGCCTGTTTGGCCCCGGCACGCTCGCGGTCGAGCTCTGCGAAATGCGACCCCCGCCGTCGGTTGAACGTCTCGCGGGCCGCCGAATAGCGCTTCCACAGGGCATCGTCGGTCTTGCGGTCCAGCCCTGTGATCGTCTTCCACTCGTCGAGGATGGCGCGCAACCGGTCCCCGGCAGACTTCCACTGCGTGGAGTTGGCGGCGATGTCCTCGGCTTCGGCGGCCAGCGCCTCCTTGCGTGCGGTCTGCGCGGCGCGCGCCTCCTCCCGCTTGGCCTTCTCTTCCTGTGTGGCGCTGGCGGCCTGATCGGCGATGGCGGCGAGGCGGGTGGCCAGGGAGTCGACGTCGCCGAGCACGTGGGCCTCGGGCAGGCTCTCGGCGAGCGTCGAGGCCGCCGAACGGATCTTGCGGGCGTCTCCGGCGCCGGAGGCGAGCCGCCGCTCGAGCAGCACCACCTCGGTGTGCAGGTCGTCGAAGCGGCGCCCGAAGTGCTCATATGCCGCGTCGGCGTCGCCGGCCTGCCAGGAGCCGATGCTGCGTTCACCCGAGGACGTGATCAGCCAGACGGTGCCGTCGGGGTCGACGCGCCCGAAGCGGCGCGGGTCGTTCACCGGTACGGCGGCGACGGCCGCCTTGGCGGGCGGGGCGGGCCGGGGCACCGGCCGCGCTGGCCCCGGCTTCGGCCTGGCGGCAGAGGGTTTGGGACGTGGGGCTGAGGTGACTGTGTCCTGCGCGGGGTCCGATTCGCGTTGGTCGGCGTCGTGGGATCCGCCCGGTTCGGTGATCGTCATATCCGTTACCTCGTGTCCTGCGCGCGTGCCCGCGCACCTGCCGCGCAGCGCGGCGCCTCGTGAGCTGTTCGACCGCTATTCAAACAGGTTGTCCGGTGTTGCGCCCACGCCTTGGGAATGGCCGGTCTCTAGGCTCGGTGCGAATGTCCCCGGAAGGTCTGCAGGAGGCCACCGTTGGCCAAGGCCGATCTCGCCGCGCTGCTCGCTGTGGCCGCCGCCTTCTTCATCGCCATCGGCGACGTCATCCATCAGCGCACCGCTCACGAGGTGACCGACGAGCCGGTCGGTCACCTCGCTCTGTTCGTCAGGCTGCTGCGGGACGGCCGATGGTGGCTGGGCAGCGGTGTCGCCGCCGTCGGATTCGCGCTGCAGGCCGCCGCGCTGGGACTGGGGTCTGTGCTGCTGGTGCAGGCGCTGCTGGTCACCTCGCTGCTGTTCGCGTTGCCGATCAGCGCCCGGCTGTCGGGCCGGCGGGTCACCCGGTGGCAGTGGCTGTGGGCGGCGCTGCTCGCCGCGGCGGTGGCGGTGATCGTGACCGTCGGGAACCCGACGGCCGGAGCGTCCCGTGGCTCGCTGAACACCTGGCTCGTGGTGGTGGGTGTCCTGGGGACGGGGCTGGCGCTGTGCCTGATCGGGGCGCGGATGTGGTCGGGGCCGGTCAGCGCGGTGTTGCTGGGCGTGGTCTCGGGTGCGCTGTGGGGGGTGTTCGCGGTGCTGACCAAGGCCGTCGTGGACCGCCTCGACGTGACGAGCGTGGCCGGTGTGATCGAACTGCTGCGCACGCCGGAGCTCTACGCCTGGGCGCTGGTGGCCCTCGCGGGCACCGCGATGCAGCAGGCGTCGTTCCGGGCGGGGTCGCTGACCGCGTCCCTGCCGACGATGACCGTCGCCGAGCCGCTGGTCGGCTCCATCCTCGGCATCGCCGTCCTCGGGGAGACCCTGCGGCCTGGGGAGGCGGGCTGGTTCCTGCTGGTGGTGGCCGTCGCGGTGATGATCGCGGCGACCGCGGCACTGGCGCGCGGCGAAGCAGCCGTCCGGCAACCGGGGTGATCGCGGGTGTCCGGTTAGTTTGGATGACGTGCTGAGCGCTATCGCGATCGTCCCTTCGGCGCCTGTCATGGTTCCCGAGCTCGCCGGGGCCGCGGCCGCCGAAACCGCCGACCTTCGCGAGGCTGCCGTCACCGCAGCTGCCGCCCTGCCGCCGCGGTGGCTCGCGGTCGGTGTCTCCGAGACCGACGGCGCCAGCGGGCCGGCATCACTGGGCACCTTTGCCGGCTACGGTGTCGACCTGCGGGTCGGGTTGTCCGACGCCGCGCTCCACGGCGACCCGGTGCGGCTGCCGCTGTGCGCGCTCATCACCGCCTGGCTGCGGGGGATCGCACAGCCGCAGGCGACCGCCGAGGTCCGCTCCGTCCGCCGCGACCACGCGCCGGACACCGCCGTGTCCCTGGGACGCTCACTGCGCCGCGAGGCCGACGCCCTCGACGACCCCGTCGGCGTCCTCGTCGTCGCCGACGGCGCCCACACGCTGACGCCGCCCGCGCCCGGCGGCTACGACCCCGACTCGGTCCCCGTGCAGACGGCGCTCGACGACGCCCTCGCCACCGGGGACGGCGCCGCGCTGACCCGTCTGCCCGACGGCATCGTCGGCCGGGTCGCCTATCAGCTGCTGGCCGGGCTGACCGAGCCAGCGCCGCGCTCGGCCAAGGAGCTGTATCGCGGGGCGCCCTACGGCGTCGGGTACTTCGTCGGTGTCTGGACGCCGTGACGCCGCGGCCCCTGGCGATCGTCGGGCCGACCGGCACCGGCAAATCGGCTCTCGCACTGGCCGTGGCCGACAGGTTGCGCGATGAGCTGCCCGTCGAGGTCGTCAACGCCGACGCGATGCAGCTCTACCGGGGCATGGACATCGGCACCGCCAAGTTGAGCGTCGCCGAACGCCACGGTGTCGCGCATCACCAACTCGACGTCCTCGACGTCACCGAGACCGCCACCGTCGCGCGCTACCAGCAGGCCGCCGCAGCCGACGTCGAGGCGATCGCGTCGCGGGGGGCACTGCCGATCATCGTGGGCGGGTCGATGCTCTACGTCCAGTCGCTGCTCGACGAGTGGTCGTTCCCGGCCACCGATCCGGCCGTCCGCGCCAAGTGGGAGCACCGTCTCGCCGAGGTCGGGGTGGCGGCGCTGCACGGCGAACTGGCCGAGGTCGACGCGGCGGCGGCCGCGTCGATCCTGCCCACCGATGGGCGCCGCATCGTGCGCGCGCTCGAGGTGGTGGAGCTGACCGGCCGGCCGTTCGCGGCGTCGGCGCCGACGATCAGCGCGCCGCGCTGGAACACCGCGATCATCGGGGTGGACTGGGACACACCGCTTCTCGACGAGCGGCTGGCGCAGCGGACCGACAAGATGTTCGCCGACGGGCTGGTCGGCGAGGTGGTGTCGCTGCTCGGCCGCGGACTGCGCGACGGCGTCACCGCGATGCGGGCGCTCGGCTACGCCCAGGTGATCGCCGATCTGGACGCCGGCGGCGACGGTGCCGCGGCGAGGGAACCGACGTTCGTCGGGACCCGCCGCTACGTCCGCCGGCAGCGGTCCTGGTTCCGGCGCGACCATCGCATCACCTGGCTCGACGGCGCCGACGAAACGGCAGCGAACGTCGACGCAGTCCTGCGCATCTGGCGGGACGTATCCTGACCAGGTGAAGTTCGCCAAGGGACACGGCACGCAGAACGACTTCGTGCTGCTGCCCGACCTGTCCGCCGACCTGGTGCTCGCGCCGGGAGCGGTCGCTGCGCTGTGCGACCGCAGACAGGGCCTGGGCGCCGACGGTGTACTGCGCGTGACCACCGCGGGTGCCGCGCAGGCCGCCGGGGTGTTCGAGCGGCTTCCCGAAGGCGTCACCGCCGACGACTGGTACATGGACTACCGCAACGCCGACGGTTCGATTGCGCAGATGTGCGGCAACGGCGTGCGGGTGTTCGCGCACTACCTGCGCGCCAGCGGGCTGGAGACCCGCGACGAGTTCGTCGTCGGGTCGCTGGCCGGCGCCCGCCCCGTCGTCCTGCAGGCCGTCGACGCGGTGACCGCGGACGTCACCGTGGAGATGGGCAAGGCCAACGTCACGGGTACCGGCACCGCGACGGTCGGGGGACGCACGGTCACCGGCCTGGCGGTCGACGTCGGCAATCCGCATCTGGCCTGCGTCGATGCGAGCCTGACCGGCGACGGGCTGGCGCTGCTCGATGTCGGTGCGCCCGTACAGTTCGACGCCGCGCAGTTCCCCGACGGGGTCAACGTCGAGGTGCTCACCGCGCCTGTGGACGAAGCCGTGTCGATGCGGGTGCACGAGCGGGGAGTGGGGGAGACGCGCTCCTGTGGCACCGGGACGGTGGCCGCGGCCGTGGCCGCGCTGGCCCATCAGCAGCGCTCGACCGGGACGCTGCGCGTCCGCGTTCCCGGCGGCGAGGTCGTCGTCACGGTCACCGACGCCACCAGCTTCCTGCGCGGCCCGTCGGTGCTGGTCGCGCGGGGTGAGCTCGCCGACGAGTGGTGGGCGGCCCAGTCGTCCGGAATTGCCGGGCCGGCCGGTGCGTTAATTGGGGTGCATGAAAAGTGATCTGCGTGCGAATCTTGATTCGCCTATGACCTATCCCGAATTCCTCAACGAGAACCCGAGCGCGGGTGAGCTGGCCCTCGAGGACCGGACCGCGCTGCGGCGCGTCGCCGGGCTGTCGACCGAGCTGACCGACGTCTCCGAGGTCGAATACCGCCAGCTGCGCCTCGAGCGCGTGGTGCTGGTCGGTGTCTGGACCGAAGGCAGCGCCGCCGACGCCGACGCCAGCCTGGCCGAACTGGCCGCGCTGGCCGAGACCGCCGGCTCCGAAGTGCTCGAAGGCGTGATCCAGCGCCGCGACAAGCCGGACCCGGCCACCTACATCGGTTCGGGCAAGGCCGCCGAGTTGCGTGAGGTCGTCCTGGCCACCGGCGCCGACACCGTGATCTGCGACGGCGAACTGAGCCCTGCGCAGCTGAATGCACTGGAGAAGGTCGTCAAGGTCAAGGTCATCGACCGGACCGCGCTGATCCTCGACATCTTCGCCCAGCACGCCACCAGCCGGGAAGGCAAGGCGCAGGTGTCGCTGGCCCAGATGGAGTACATGCTGCCGCGGCTGCGCGGCTGGGGCGAGTCGATGTCCCGGCAGGCCGGCGGTCGGGCCGGCGGCGCCGGCGGCGGCGTGGGTACCCGCGGACCGGGTGAGACGAAGATCGAGACGGACCGCCGCCGCATCCGGGAACGGATGGCCAAGCTGCGCCGCGACATCAAGGACATGAAGAAGATCCGCGACACGCAGCGCAGCGGCCGCCGGCGCAGCGAAGTCCCGTCGGTCGCGATCGTCGGCTACACCAACGCCGGCAAGTCGAGTCTGCTCAACGCGCTCACCGGCGCCGGCGTGCTGGTCGAGAACGCACTGTTCGCCACCCTCGAACCCACCACCCGCCGAGGGCAATTCGACGACGGCCGGCCGTTCGTGCTCACCGACACCGTCGGGTTCGTCCGGCACCTGCCCACCCAGCTCGTCGAAGCCTTCCGGTCCACGCTGGAGGAGGTCGTCGACGCCGACCTGCTGGTGCACGTCGTCGACGGCTCCGACGTCAACCCCCTGGCGCAGATCAACGCCGTCCGTCAGGTGATCAACGACGTGGTCGCCGAATACGGCGTCACCGCGCCGCCGGAACTGCTGGTGGTCAACAAGACCGACGCGGCCAGCGGGCTGATGCTGGCCCAGCTGCGGCGGCCGCTGCCCGATGCGGTGTTTGTCTCGGCGCGCACCGGTGACGGACTGGACCGGCTGCGCAGCCGGATGGCCGAACTGGTCGTCCCGACCGACGCAACGGTCGACGTGACGATTCCCTACGAGCGCGGCGACCTCGTGGCGCGCCTGCACTCCGACGGCCGCGTGGACGCCACCGAGCACACCGAGCGGGGCACCCGGATCAAGGCGCGGGTGCCGGTCGCGCTGGCGGCGGGGCTGAGCGAGTTCGCGACGTACTGACCATTTCCGGCGGCCGGTGCGCGCGTACCGCAGGCGGCGTGCCCGTGTACTTCTCGATCTCCACCAGCGCGTGCGCGCCGCTGCAGCCGTGCGCCAGCGACGAGGTCCCGATGTCGTCGGTGAGCACGTTCGGGTTGCCGTGCAGACACAGGGAGTCGACGTCGGCGGGATCGGCCGGATCGAACCAGGCCCCCGTCGACAACTGCACCACCTGCGGACGCACCCGGTCGTCGAGTACCACCCCGGCCAGGCAGGCGCCGCGGTCGTTGAACACCCGCACCACGTCGCCGTCGCCCAGGCCGCGTGTGCGGGCGTCTGCCGGATTCACCCGAATCGGTTCCCGGCCACTGACTTTCGACTTCTGGCTGGCAGCGCCGCCGTCGAGTTGGCTGTGCAGCCGCGAAGCGGGCTGATTGGCCAGCAGGTGCAGCGGGTAGCGCCGTGCGCGCGGGCCGCCGAGCCATTCCGTCGGTTCGAACCAGCGCGGGTGCCCGGCACAGTCCTCGTAGCCGAACGCGTCGATGTCGGCGCAGAAGATCTCGATCAGGCCGCTGCGGGTGCCGAGTCGGTGCCGCACCGGATCGGCCCGGAAGTCGGCGAACAGCGTCAACCCGTCCTCGACGGGAAGCCGGGTCCCGCCCGCCTGCCAGAACTCGTCGAACGTCGGGACATCGAAATCGAGGGTCTGCGCCCAGGTTTCGTAGAGATGGCCGAGCCACTGCCAGGATGTGCGGCCTTCGGTGAACGCGTCGCCGACGCCGAGTCGGCGCGACAGCGCCGCGAAGGTGTCGTAGTCGTCGCGGGAGGAAGCGTGGGGCTCGACCAGCTTCGGCATCGCCATCAGGACGGGATCGTTGCGCGAGCCGGAGAAGTCGTCGCGCTCGGCGAACGTCGTCGACGGCACGACGATGTCGGCGTGCTTGGACATCGGAGTCCAGTAGGGGTCGTGGACCACGACGGTGTCCGGCCGGCTCAGCGCCCGGCGCAACCTCGGGATGTTCTGGTGATGGTGGAACGGGTTGCCGCCGGCCCAGTACACCAGCCTGATGTCGGGATAGGTGAGCCGAAGGCCGTTGTAGTCGAACGGTTCTCCGGGCCGAAGCAGCATGTCGCTCACCGCCGCGACCGGGATGAACGACGTCACCGGGTTGAGGCCCTGCGGCAGCCTGGGCAGGGTGCAGCGCAGCGGAGGCAGTCCCGGTTCGTTCATCGAGCCGTAACCGTGCCCGAATCCGCCTCCGGGAAGGCCGATCTGGCCCAGCATCGCCGCGAGCGTCACCCCCATCCAGGGCGTCTGCTCGCCGTAGCGGGTGCGTTGCAGTGACCAGCTGACGGTGACGATCGTGCGGCCGTCGGCCATCCGCCGCGCCAGCGCGGTGAGGTCCTCGGCGGCCAACCCGCAGATCGGCGCCGCCCACTGCGGGGACTTGGGCACCCCGTCGTCGCGACCGAGCAGATAGCGTTCGAACCGGTCGTATCCCGTGCAGTGGGTGGCCAGGAACTCTCGGTCGGCCAGCGACTCGGTGGCCAGCACGTGGGCGAGCGCCAGCATGATCGCCACGTCCGTGCCCGGCACCGGTGCGAACCACTCGCACGGTCCGTCGACGTCGTCGCGCAGCGGGGAGAACGACACGATGCGGCCGCCGCGGTCGCGGAACCGGTTCAGGGCGTTCCGCGCCGGGTGGGCGGTGGTGCCGCCGTGGTTGACGCCGGTGTTCTTCAGCGCCACGCCGCCGAAACACACGATCAGATCGGTGTGTTCGACGATGACGTCCCACTGCGTCGAGCGCTTGAACAGATCATCGTGGGTGCCCACCACCCGCGGCATGATCACGCCGGTGGCGCCCAGGCTGTAGGAATGCCGCGAGAAGGTATAGCCACCAAGGCAATTGAGGAATCGATGCACCTGGCTCTGTGCGTGGTGGAAACGGCCGGCGCTGGCCCAGCCGTAGGAGCCGCCGTAGATCGCCTCGTTGCCGTGGGTGTCGATGACCCGCCGCAGCTCGGTGGCCAGCAGGTCGGTGAGCTCGTCCCAGCTGACCGCGACGAACGGATCGGCGCCGCGCCGCGTGCTCGGTGCGGGACCGTCGTCGAGCCAGCCGCGGCGCACCGCGGGCGTCGTGACCCGGGAGACGTGCCGGACCGAACCGGGCAGATTGCCCAGCGCGGCGCTGGGATCGGCGTCGCCTTCGAGCGGTGTCACCGACGCGAGATCGCCGGATTCGACTGTGGCGGTGAAAGCTCCCCAATGCGTCAAGCTGCTCGAAGCCGGCCACACCGCTCCGAGTCTAGGTGGCACCGGGAGGCAGGCCCGACGCCTCGACCAACCATCCGGTTGGATGGGGTACCTTGGCGGTCACAGTGATCTCATTCACCCCTTCGCCTACCCACCCTCGGAAGGACGCTCCATGGGCTCGGAAGCCAAGTCGGTCATCGCCTACCAACGCACGCTCTTCGAACCCGAGCACGAGATGTTCCGCGAGTCCTTCCGCACCTTCCTCGACCGGCACGTCGCGCCGCACCACGAGCAGTGGGAGAAGGACAAGCTGGTCGACCGCGATATCTGGCTCGAGGCGGGCAAGCAGGGCTTCCTCGGTATGGCGGTGCCGGAGGAGTTCGGAGGCGGCGGCGTCGACGACTTCCGTTACAACACGATCATCACCGAGGAGATCACCGCCGGCCGCTACAGCGGTCTCGGGTTCAGCCTGCACAACGACGTCGTGGCGCCGTACCTGATCCGGCTCGCCACCGAGGAGCAGAAGCAGCGCTGGCTGCCGAAGTTCTGCAGCGGTGAACTGATCAGCGCGATCGCGATGACCGAGCCCGGCACCGGCAGCGACCTGCAGGGCATCAAGACCCGCGCCGTCAAGGACGGCGACCACTACGTCCTCAACGGCGCCAAGACGTTCATCACCAACGGCATCCACTCCGATCTGGTGATCGTCGTCGCGCAGACCGATCCCGACAAGGGCGCGCTGGGCTTCTCGCTGCTGGTCGTCGAGCGCGGCATGGAGGGCTTCGAGCGCGGTCGCAAGCTCGACAAGGTCGGCCTGGACGCCCAGGACACCGCGGAGCTGTCGTTCACCGATGTCAAGGTGCCGGCGGAGAACCTGCTCGGTGAGGAAGGGCAGGGCTTCATCTATCTGATGCAGAACCTGCCGCAGGAACGCATCAGCATCGCGATCATGGCGGCCGCGGCGATGGAAGCCGTGCTGGCCGAGACCCTCGACTACGCCAAAGAGCGCAAGGCGTTCGGCAAGCCGATCGGTAGCCAGCAGAACAGCCGCTTCCTGCTGGCCGAGCTGTCCACCGAGGCCACCGTGGTCCGGATGATGGTCGACGAGTTCATCAAGCTGCACCTGGACGAGAAGCTCACCGTCGAGCAGGCCGCGATGGCGAAGTGGTATTCGACCGAGAAGCAGGTGCACCTCATCGACCGCTGCCTGCAGCTGCACGGCGGCTACGGCTACATGCGGGAGTACACCGTCGCCAGGGCCTACCTCGATGCGCGCGTCCAGACGATCTACGGCGGAACCACCGAGATCATGAAGGAGATCATCGGGCGCAGCCTGGGGGTTTAGCACCGGCCGGTCGGCATCGCTCGGACGGTGGGCGTCCGCGTTCAATCTTCCCGGGAACCGGCGAGGGTCCTTGGTAATCGCCGTCCACTGACGCAGAGTGAACGGACGCGGTAATTTTCGCAGAACTCTCCGACAGGACGCCGGGGAGCCAGTCGCAGACCGCGGGGAGGATGAATGAGCCGGCAGCCGCTGTTGCGCCTACGAACGGTCGGTCGCCTGACGATCGGGCTGCTGGGGGTCGCCACGACGCTCCTGTTCGCCCCGTCCGCCGCCGCGCAGCCCGATGTCGATGCCAACGACGCGATCACCGCCGCCTGGCAGGCCAGCGGCGGTGACGCCGGTCCCTGGGGCCCCAAGTCGGGAGACGTCTACCAGGTCGGTCCCGGGTTCGCGCAGAACTTCGCCTCGGGCAAGGCCTTCTTCACCCCGGCCACCGGAGCCCATCTGATGCAGGGCGCCATCCTGGACAAGTACGAGTCGCTCGGTGGTCCCGCGGACAGCGATCTGGGCTTTCCCACCATCGACGAGGGCCCGGGCCGAGCCCCCGACAGTCGCAACACGACCTTCAGCGCCCCGGACAACCCGGTGATCTTCTGGACTGCCGACACCGGCGCGCGCGTGGTGCGCGGACCGGTCAACGCGGCGTGGGACCGGCTGGGTGGCTCCTCCGGGGTGCTGGGGGTGCCCGCGGAGGACGAGACCTACGACGGACCGGTGGTGAGCCAGAAGTTCACCGGCGGTGAGATCTCCTACGACTCACGCGCCAAGAAGTTCACCACGCAGCCGCCGGAACTGGCCGGCCAGCTGGCGGACCTGCAGATTGCCGACGATCCGGTCTCGGCGATCAACGCCGCGCGGCGGGCGGCGGGGGGCCCGCTCGGGCCGTTGGGCGCCGCCGACGGTGAACCGTACAAGATCGGCGACAAGGGCTACGGGCAGAACTTCGTCAACGGCAAGATCTTCTACAGCCCCGACACCGGCGCGAACGTCGTCACCGGTCAGGTGCTGGCCAAGTACGAGAGCGTCGGGGGACCGCAGGGCGACCTGGGTTTTCCCATCACCGGTGAGGTCGACGGCGGCTTGGCGCCGTCGAGTCGGATGAGCGCGTTCGCAGCGGCCGACAAGCCGGTGATCTTCTGGACGCCCGACTACGGTGCGGTGATCGTGCGGGGCGCCATGCATGCGGCGTGGGAGAAGCTCGGCGGGGCCACCGGCGCGCTGGGTGCGCCGGTGTCCGATCAGACGCAGAACGGCAACACGATCAACCAGAAGTTCGGCGGCGGCTCCGTCTCGTACGACACGGCGACCAAGAAGTTCAGTACCGAGCCGGGCAATCTCGCGGCTCAGCTCGCGGGCCTGGAGGTACCGGGGCCTCAGGCGCCGGCGGCGACACCGCAGGCCTCCGACCGCGGCAAAGAGACCACCGGCGCCCACTGGACCTGGTGGTGGCTGCTGGCGATCATCCCGGTCCTGCTGCTGCTGGGCGTCGTGGCCTTCGCCGTCGCACGCAACCGGCGCCATCGCGGTGGGGGGGACCTGTTCGGGCCGCCCGCAGGCCTGGCGCCGAGAGACGGCCGAGAATACGAGCCCGCACTGGCGGGTGGGCCGCCGGCAGGACACGAGGGCCGGGAAGACGCGATGTTCGGCGACCGCTATGCCCGTGAGGGCCTCGGTTCGTTGGCGTCGACGGCGCCACCGGCTGCCGCTGACGAGGCCGGGTCCGGTCCGCTGAACTTCTGGGGATCGTCTGCCGGCGGTGCGGGAGCCGAACCGCATACCGAGGAGGCGGCAGCGGGCGGCGACCTCGAAGACGAGAACCCCGACGCCGTGGACACCGCGCCGACACGCATACCGACAGCGTCCGAGGTGGCGGCCGAGCCGATCGCCGAACCGGAGTTCGTCGAACCCCTGCCCGTCGAAGCGGAGTCAGTCGAACCTGAGCCGGTCGAGTCCGAGCCGGTCGAAGCGGAGCCGACTGAAGCGGAGTCGACTGAACCCCGCCTTGGGGCCGTCGAGTCCGACCGGGAGCCGTTCCTGCCGCCCGCTGCGGCGTTCGTCGCCGCCGGAAGGGATGCCATGACGGACACGGGCCGCCACGCCCGCATCGACGTCGACGAACCCGCGCCCGAGGCGACTGCCCTGCACATGCCGCTCGATGATCGTGGTCAGATGCCCGAGGGATACCCGATCAAGGCGGACACCCGATCGGGTCTGTATTGGGCGCCGGACAGCGCCGACTACGCCGAAGCCCCCGTCGAGATCTGGTTCGCCAGCGAAGAGATGGCTCGCACGAACGGGTTCGTCCGCGGCGAGTAGCCCTCGCCGGCCCGTCAGATCTTGCGAATCACGGTCACGACCTTGCCGAGCACGGCTGCGTCATTGCCGGGGATCGGGTCGAAGGCCGGATTGTGGGGCATCAGCCAGACCTGACCGCGCGTGCGCTTGAACGTCTTGACGGTGGCCTCTCCGTCGATCATCGCAGCCACGATGTCGCCGTTGTCGGCGACGTTCTGCTGCCTGACCACCACCCAGTCACCGTCGCAGATCGCCGCGTCGACCATCGAGTCGCCCACGACTTTGAGCAGGAACAGCGAGCCCTCTCCGACGAGTTCGCGCGGCAGCGGGAAGACGTCCTCGACGGCTTCCTCGGCCAGGATCGGCCCACCGGCGGCGATCCGCCCGAGCACCGGCACGAACGTGGGTTCGGGCAGCGTGTCCGATCCGGCGACGTCCGTGGTGGGCGCGGCCGGTGCGGCGTCGTCGATGCCGCGCACGTCGACAGCCCGGGGCCGGTTGGGGTCACGCCGTAGGTAGCCTTTGCGCTCCAACGTGCGCAGTTGATGGGCGACCGACGAGGTCGATGTCAGCCCGACCGCGTCGCCGATCTCCCGGATGCTGGGTGGATACCCGCGGGTGGTCACGGATGTGCGGATGACCTCGAGGATGGTCCGCTGACGTTCGGTCAGAGCGGTCCCGCGCTCGCGGCGCGCGCCGGAGTCGCCTGCGTGGTCCGAGCCGGCCGTGCTGTCGCTGCTGTCATCGCTCATACGCCCGAATGTAACCCAACCCCACGACGAGTTCAAACATGTGTTCGAGGCGTGTCGCCGCCGCCTCCGCCGTGATCGTGGCGGTTTTGCGGCTCGACCGACTTGTCGGTGCCCTGCATTAGCGTTCGCAACAGTTCGATCACGTGTTCTATTCATCGAACGCATGATCGACTACAGTTCGAACACACGAGCGAACGGCGCCGGACGGAAAGGCAGCATCATGACAGTTCTTCACACTCGCGAAACCTGGGACGAGTTCGCATGCGAGCCTCGGCATGAGGTCCCTCGCGCCGCGGCCCGGCAGATTCCCGCCCGTGCCGTGACGCGTCGGCCGGGTCGGTCCCGGCCCGACGGTGCGCCGATGCGCTATCGCGGCACGGGAGTGCTGGTGTCGCGCGCCTCGCATCGCCGGCGCCCGATCACTCCCGCGACCACGGTGGTGCTGGCGCTGATCGCCGCGGGGATCACGGTGTGGCTCGGCCTGGTCGCCCAGGCCGGCGGGGTGGTCGGCCGCCAGGCCGAGATCCCCGGCCGCCTCGCGGTCGTCCAGGTGCAGACCGGCGAGTCGCTGCAACAGGTCGCCCAGCGCGTCGCGCCCGACGCTCCGGTCGCCGACGTCGTCCAGCGCATCCGCGAGCTCAACGAGCTGAAGTCGGCCACGCTGGACGCCGGTCAGACGCTCCTCGCGCCGGTCGGCTGAGCGGTCGACGGCGCGAACTCCGGTCACCCTGTCGCGCAGGCACACTGATGATCCCACTGGTCGGGTCCATGTCAATCGGTCCGGCGCTCGGCCGTCCCCGAAGCGCGCAGGTACGCTCGAAGTCGTTCGAAGCGGTTGTCTGTCGGTGCGGCGAAGGAGCGGTGATGCACTGTCCTTTCTGCCGTCACCCGGATTCCCGGGTGGTCGACTCCCGGGAGACCGATGAGGGTCAGGCCATCCGCCGGCGCAGGTCGTGCCCCGAGTGCGGGCGGCGGTTCACCACCGTCGAGACGGCGGTGCTCGCAGTGGTCAAGCGCAGCGGTGTGACCGAGCCCTTCAGCCGGGAGAAGGTCGTCACGGGAGTGCGCCGAGCCTGCCAGGGCCGGCAGGTGGACGACGATGCGCTCAATCTGCTGGCGCAGAAGGTCGAGGACGCGGTGCGGGCGACGGGCTCGCCGGAGGTGCCCAGCCACGAGGTCGGCCTCGCGATCCTCGGTCCGCTGCGCGACCTCGACGAGGTGGCCTACCTCCGGTTCGCCTCCGTGTACCGCTCATTCTCGTCTGCCGAGGACTTCGAGCGCGAGATCGAGGCGCTGCGGGCGCATCGCGAAGTGACGACGCAAGGCTGAACGGCTCAGTCGATCTGACGCAGCCCGTCGTCGACGACCCGTCCTGCCACCCGAACCCAACCGTCGGGGCTCCACGTTGTCTCGATGACCGATCCGGCACCCTGCACGATGGTGAGGTCGCTGCTGAGGTGTTCGGTGATGCGCACCGCCGCCGCGCCGGTGGCCTCGTCCTCTCGGATCCCGAGGTGCGGGGCGAACATCCGCGACCGGATCCGGCCCGCGTCCTTGTCGAGCCACGTCCACAGGTAGTGCTCGACGTCGTCGGTGTAGTCGTCGGGGTCGGCCGCCGCGAGCTCGTCGACGGACGCCAGCTCGGAGAACGAGAAGTCCGGCGCCCACTCCGCTCGCGCGCTCACCGAAGTCAACTCATCGGTGTAGCCGACTTGCACGACACCCGCGGGAACCTGCAGCGTCTTGATCGGTGTGCCACGATCCTTCAGCCACCAGGATGCCCCCACGGTCGGGTGCCCGGCGAAAGGCAGCTCGGTGGTGGGGGTATGGATGCGGGCGTGCGCGGTGTGCGCCCCTTCTTCTGGGACGGTGACGAAAATCGTTTCGCTGTAACCCAATTGGGTGGCGATGCGCTGACGGTCCGCCGGGCTCACGGCGGAAGAGTCCACGACGCCCAGAGGGTTGCCGTGCCTGCCCTCCCGGTCGGTGAAAACGCGCAACACTGTCACGTCGATGGCCATGCGCCGATGCTACGTCGTCGGCCGCCGACGGGTCAGGTGGCGCTGCGTTCGTCGGCGCCCATCGCGTCGAGCACCGCGACGCGCGTGTCCACGGGTCCCGAGATGGCACCTTCGCGGATGCCCGCGCGCAGCAGTCCGCGAAGGTAGTCCTGGTCGTAGACAGCGGGTTCGGTCGAATCGATGAACTTCTCCACCACCTCGACGAAGCGGTCCGGGTCGTCGTGGAACGGGAAATGGCCCGAACCGTCGAAGACCTCCAATCGCGAACCCGGCATCGCGGCGTGGGCCATCCGGGCGTGGCTGATCGGGATCACCGAATCGCCGCTACCCCAGATCAATTGGACCGGGACGGATTGCGTCAGATAACAGCGATCGAGCATCGTGACGACCTGACCGCGCCAATCCACCACGGCTCGAAGCGTCCGGGCGAAGGCCGAGGATGCGGTGGGCTCCGGCAGGTCGGCGAGAATGCGCAGCACGTCGGGAATGTCACGGCCCATGCCGGTGGAACCGAACAGCGACCCGCCGAGCCT
Organism: Mycolicibacterium chubuense NBB4; assembly: GCF_000266905.1. The sequence goes on from NC_018027.1 coordinate 2,211,205, forward strand.
GCCGAGGGCCTGCAGTGCCGGCAGTACCAGCGGCAGACGCAGCAGCGCCAGTGCCTCACTGCCCATCGGCAGGGACGCCACCCGCAGCGCGATGTTGACGTCCTTGGTCACTCCGCCGGCGCCGACCAGGATCAGTCGCTCGACGAGTTGGGGGAACTGGTAGGCGAATTGCATCGCCACCCCGCCGCCGAGGGAGTGGCCGACCACGGTGACCGTGTCGATGCCCAGAACGCTGAGCAGATCGCGCATGCCGTTCGCGTAGGCGGCGACGGAGTAGTCCGCGCGGGGCTTGTCGGACCTGCCGTGACCCAGCAGATCGGGCGCGATCACGGTGAAGCGCTGCGCCAGCGTGGTCTGCACGGTGCTCCACGTCGTGGAGTTGTCGCCGATCCCGTGGATCAGCAGGATCGCCGGTCCCGAGCCCGCCACCCGGTACGCCCGGCGATATCCGTGGATGGTGCGGTACTCCAGCGTCGGGGTGAGTTCCCGCACGGGGCGCAGGTTCGGCTTGCGTTCGGTCATCGCTCGAACTCACGTGTCGCGGTCATATCGCCCAATTCGTCGTCGGGACGGATGGCAGCCCGGAGGTCCGGGAACGGCTAGCCGGCCTCCCCGGGATCCTCCTTGTCCTTCCGGTATTCGCCGGCCTGCTGGGCGAGGAACCGTTCGAACTCGGCCCCGAGTTCCTCACCGCTGGGCAGCTCTTCATCGCGCGCCAGCAGGGACCGGTTCTCCTGAGCGGCAACGAAAGCATCGTACTGTCGCTCCAACGCCTCCACCACCTGAGCGACCTCGGGACTCGCCGTCACCTGCTCGTTGACCTTGTCGTGAACCTCGGCCGCCGAACGGGTCAGGTCCGCCGTCGGGATCTGCAGCGAACCGGTTCTGGCGACCTCGGACAGCAGCGTCTCCGCGGCGGCGGGGTAGTCGGTCTGTGCCAGGTAGTGCGGCACGTGCACGGTGAACCCGACGACTTCATGACCGTGCTGGGCCATCCGGAACTCCAGGAGGTTCGACGCGCTTCCGGGCACCTGAACCTCGCCGATCCACGGCTGGTGATCGGCGATGAGCTCCTTGTCGTTGGAGTGCGCGGTCAATGTGATCGGTCGCGTGTGGGGGACCGCCATGGGGATGGAGCCCAGCCCGATCACGCGGCGCACACCGAGCCGCTCCGACAGCAGCCGGACCGCGGTGACGAAGCGCTCCCAGCGCAGGTCCGGCTCCAAACCGGCCAGCAGCAGAAACGGTGTCCCGACGCTGTCGTGCAGCGCGTAGAGATTCAGCTGGGGCTCGTCGTAGTGGGTGAAGTGGTCGGTCTTGAACGTCATCAACGGTCGCCGGGACCGGTAGTCGAGCAGTTCGTCGATCGCGAACGAGGCGACCAACTCCGTGTCGAGGGTGTTCTTGAGGTGCTGGGCCGCCAGCCGGATCACCCGGCCGGCATCGGAGAACCCTTCGAGCGCGTGGATCAGCACTGGCCCGCGCCCGTCGGGGGAGGACAGCTGGGGCGCGGGGAACTCGAGTTCGTACATGCCGGTCTGCTCCGGTTGATACCGCTGGCCGGGGTCTGAACTGTCAGTCATGTGTCTTGCCTCCTCGCCGGGGTCGTCGCAAGAGTCGTGTCGACCTGACCGTGAACACCAAGTGTCTCGCACGTACGGATCGGTGCCACGCCTGCGGTCGAAGCGTCACCCACTTGGTGGAACGCTCCCACGTCGGTGCCACATTCCGCAGGGGTGAGCTGGCATCTACCCTTCTGACGCGCGATGGAAACGCGCCGTGGGGCAGGATTAGCCATGCGCGTGTCCGTGGCTGCCCGGCTGGCGATGGTCGTGATCGCGGCGGCGGTCCCGCTATCCTGCGGTTCGCCTGCCGTGGTGGCCGTGCCTGCCACCTCCGCACCGGCATCTCCGACGGCGATGCCGGCGGCGCACCCGGTGGCCCCCGACCGGCGGGTGGGCGCGGTGTTCCTGGGTGGGGGAGCGCTGCACGTGTGCAGCGGGTCCGTGCTGGACGCGGGTTCGAAGGACCTGATGCTGACCGCCGCGCACTGCCTCGACGGTGGTGCCGACGCCACGTTCGTCCCCGGCTTCGCCGACGGGTCCGACGCCACGGAGGGCTGGCACGTCGACGCGGTGTACCTCGACCCGCGGTGGGTGCAGGAACAGGACCCGGCAGCCGATTTCGCGGTCGCGCGCGTGAGCCGCGCCGACGGTGCCAGCCTGGAGGGAACCGCCGGCGGCGGGCTGACGCCCGGCCCGGCTCCCCGCCCGGGGACCGAGGTGACCGTCATCGGATACGGTGCGGGCACCGGCGGGCCGGCCTCCTGCCGGGCGCCGGCGACCGCGTCGCCGTACGGCTTCCCCGAGGTGCATTGCGACGGTCTGGTGGCCGGGTTCTCCGGGGCTCCGTGGATCAACGGGTCCACGGTCGCAGGGGTGGTCGGCGGCCTCCACGGCGGCGGCTGCGCCGACGCGGTGTCGTATTCACCGCCGTTCGACGGCGCCGTCGACGCGCTGGTGGCCCGCGCCGAGGCCGGCGGCCCCGGAGACGAGGTGCCGGCGGCGCCGGACGACGGTTGTGACCCGACGGCGTGACCGGTGCCGGAACCGAACGAGTGCGCGCAGCCGGCCCGGATTCATCCCCAATCGCGGTTTCATCCCCAGTTCGGCGCCGGCGGACCGTCGACGGCCCTTCGACGTCGGCGGCTGTTGCCAGGTTGGCGGTATGGCCACATCAACTCGCCCCGAATCCCCGCTCGACCGCCCCGGTGCCCTCATCGCGGCGATACCCGCCGTCCTCGGCTTCGTGCCGGAAAAATCGCTGGTGCTCGTCACCGCCGCTGACGGCGAGATGGGTGCTGTCTTGCGTGCCGATCTCGACGGCAGGCTCGACGAGTCGCTGTCCTGCCTCGCCGAGTTGGCGGCGTCCTCCGGAGCGGAGACGGCGATCGCGGTGATCGTCGACGCGGAGGGGGCGGGCTGCCGGGTGTGCGCCGAGGAACGCCGCGACCTGGTGGGATGGCTGGCCACCGAGCTGGCAAGCCAGGGTGTGGAACTGACCTCCTCACACGTCGTCGCGGAGGTGGCCGCGGGCGCCGGCTGGTACTGCGGGGACGGTTGCGGGCGCACGGGCGTCGTCGACGATCCCGCCGCGTCGCCCATCGCGGTGGCCGCCGTGCTGGACGGCAGACGGCTCTACGATCGCCGCTCCGAACTCGTCGACGTCGTGGCGCCCGCCGACGAGGCGCACAGTGCAGCGCTCAAGCACCTGATCGAACAGTCCGCGGTGATCACCGAGCGCACCGACGCCATCGCGCGCGCCGACATCGAGCACGCACTGGCGTGCGCCGAACGGCTCGAAGGTGGCCGTCCGCTGACCGACGATCAGACCGCGCGGCTGGCACTGGCGCTGTCCGACGGCCGGGTCCGCGACACGTTGTATGCGTTGGCCGTCGGCGATCACGCCGGCGCGGCCGAGGCGCTATGGGCCGACCTGTCCCGGCGTCTGCCGGAGCCTTGGCGCGTCGAAGCGCTTGTCCTGCTTGCTTTTTCGGCCTATGCGCGGGGAGACGGCCCGCTTGCCGGTATCTCGCTCGACGCCGCGCTCAGGTGCCGGTCGGACCACAAGATGGCGGGCATGCTCGACCAGGCGCTGCGGTCGGGCCTTCGCCCCGAGCGCATCCGCGAACTGGCGCGCACCGGTTATCGGCTGGCCGGCCAGCTCGGCGTGCAGCTGCCGCCGCGCCGGTCGTTCGGGCAGCGAGCGGGGTGATGCGGGTCAGACCTTCTCGACCTTGACGGCGTGGGCCATCTCGTGGGGGAGCTCCACCTGCTCGTGGCCGGGGATGACGATCATGACGCCGCCGTGGTCGTTGACCTCCACGGTCACGCGTGCGTTGGGCACCACGCCGGCGTCCTTGAGGCGGGCGATCAGATCGACGTCGCCCTGCACGTGCTCGGTGAGCTGCCGCACGACCACCGCGACCGGCATGCCGGCGGGCAGCTCGGTCAGCCGCACCAGGTTGGCGGTCTCGTCGGTCAGGTCGTCACCGACTCCCAGCTCGGAAAGGCCGGGGATCGGGTTGCCGAACGGTGAGGTGGTCGGATTGTCGAGCACCTGCACGAGCCGGCGTTCGACGTCCTCGCTCATCACGTGCTCCCAGCGGCAGGCCTCGGCATGCACCTCTTCCCACGGCAGCCCGATCACATCGACCAGCAACCGCTCGGCCAGGCGATGCTTGCGCATTACGGCCACGGCCAGCGAACGTCCCTTGTCGGTCAGCTCGAGGTGGCGGTCACCGGCGACGTGCAGGAGGCCGTCGCGCTCCATCCGGGAGACGGTCTGGCTGACGGTGGGCCCACTCTGCTCGAGACGCTCTGCGATCCGTGCGCGCAACGGGATGACGCCCTCTTCTTCGAGGTCGTAAATGGTTCGCAGATACATCTCGGTGGTATCGACAAGATCGTTCATTCCACACCCTCCGTCGGACGCGAGTCTACCGGTCGACCCCCGTGAACAGCGCTGCTTCCTGCGGCGACACCGGCCAGACCGGATGCGCACAGCAGAAGGCCCGCCGGGCATTCCGGCGGGCCTTCTGTGCGCTGTTGCTCAGCTGGCGTACGAGCGGAGGCGGTCGGCGCGCTCACCATTTCGGAGCTTCGCCATCACCTCGCGCTCGATCTGGCGCACGCGTTCACGGGAAAGCCCGAACAGCTTACCGATCTGATCGAGGGTGCGCGGCTGTCCGTCGTCGAGGCCGAAGCGCAAACGGATCACCTGCTGCTCGCGCTCGTCGAGGGTGGCGAGCACGTAACGGATGTCGGTGTGCAGCAATTCGGAGATGACGGCGTTCTCCGCCGACATCGCTTCCGCGTCTTCGATGAAGTCGCCCAGCGGGGCCTCCTCGTCGCTGCCCACGGGCATGTCCAAGCTCACCGGATCGCGGCTGTGCTCGAGCAGGTCGGTGATCTTCTCGACCGGGATGCCGGACTCGGCGGCGAGCTCCTCATCGGTGGCCTCGCGGCCCAGGTTCTGGTGCATTTCCCGCTTGATGCGGGCCAGCTTGTTGACCTGCTCGACGAGGTGCACGGGGAGCCGGATGGTGCGGCTCTGATCGGCCATGCCGCGGGTGATCGCCTGCCGGATCCACCACGTCGCGTAGGTGGAGAACTTGAAGCCCTTGCTGTAGTCGAACTTCTCCATCGCGCGGATCAGCCCGAGGTTGCCCTCCTGGATCAGGTCGAGCAGCGGCATGCCGCGGCCGGTGTAACGCTTGGCCAGCGACACCACCAGGCGCAGGTTCGCCTCCAGCAGGTGGCGCCGGGCAGCCTCCCCGTCGCGCACCACGGCCGCGAGATCGCGTTTGCGGTTGTCGCCCAACCGCTTCCGCGTCTGAAGCAGATGCCGCGCGTAGAGTCCCGCCTCGATGCGCTTGGCCAGTTCGACCTCATCGGCTGCGTTGAGCAGCGCCGTCTTACCAATGCCGTTGAGGTAGACCCGCACCAAGTCGGCGGCCGGGCTCTGAGCGTCCAGGTCTTGGTCTACGCGGCTGGTGGTGGCATTTGCCATGACGGCCTCCTGATCGGGTGGAACTTTCATGAGCTACAACGCCCTGAGCCCGCAAAGAGTTCCCACCCTGGCGAGGGTTCACACCTTCTGATCTGCGGTTATCGGAGGTCGACCTGAGAATGTGCTGAGAAATGAGCGCTACGACGCTCAGCTCGGAACATTGCCTCAGTGCTCGTCTTCGCCGGGTTGCGGCGCGCTTCCGATAGCCGGCCGTTCCGCTGTGGGGAACAGCGGGATGCGCCGGGCGTTCTGGTAGCGCCGCGGTTCCTCAGCACGTCGGGGCGGCCGGTCGTTGGCGATCAGCACGGCCATCCACGGCAGCGGAATCGACACCACGAGAATCGCCAGCGAGATGAGCCCGTTGTGCCAGATGCCGTAGGCCGCCGCCGCGAGGATGAGCGCAGGGATGCGAAAGGACATCAGCGTGAGGTACTTGCGGACACGCTGACGGTGCTGTTCCTCGTAGGCGGGGGCGGCCCGGGTGATCAAGACGGGACGGCCTTCGTCGTCGAAACTCAGCTCCTGGCCTTGTTTCATACCTCCACTGTTCCACATCCGGGGCGAGCTGTGCCCGCTGCGTTTCTTACCGATCTGTTGCCAGGCAGAATGGGCTCATGCAAACGGACACCATCGAACGCACCGACGCCGACGAACGCGTCGACGACGGGACCGACAGCGACACTCCCAAGTACTTCCACTACGTCAAGAAGGACAAGATCGCCGAGAGCGCGGTCATGGGCACCCACGTCGTCGCGCTGTGCGGTGAGGTGTTCCCGGTGACCCGCTCGGCGAAGCCGGGTTCGCCGGTGTGCCCGGACTGCAAGCGGATCTACGAGCAGCTCAAGAAGTAGCGTCGCCCCTGGCCGCGGGCGTCGGCGGCTCGGGCACGGCAACGGTGTCCGCTGCGGCCCGGGTGTCGCCGTCGGCCTGCGGCTCGCCGCTGCCCACCGCCTTGGCTTCCAGCCAGCCGCGGAAGCGTTTGGCGTGGGTGACCGGGGCCGGCCACTCCTCCTGGATCGCGGCGTTGAGTTCCGCGCCGATCATGATAGCGAAGCCGAGGAAGAAGGCGAAGAGCAGGAACGCGATCGGCGTGGCCAGCGCGCCATAGGTGTAGCCGGTGCTGGTGATCCAGGTCAGGTACAGGCGCAGGCCCCAGGTGGCGATCAGGAACACGACCGTGGCCAGCACCGACCCGAACAGCAGCCGGTGCGACGGCAGCGGCTTGGGCAGCGAGACCCGGTAGAGGATGTTCACCGCCACCGTCAGACCGAGGAACAGCACCGGGTAGTAGCCGAACCGCAGCACGTTGTCCCAGCTGTCCGGGATGAACTCGGCGACCTTGCGCGGCCCCAGTGCCAGAAACGGCGCCGTCACGATCGCCCCGACGAGCATCACGACATAGAGGCCGAGCGCGTAGAACCGTTGGCGCACCGGGTGGCGCAGCGGCGTCTGATCGTGCGCCTCGGTGATCGAGTCCACGAACGCGGAGATCGCCGACGACCCGGCCCACAGGGAGATGACGAAACCGATGGACACCACCTCGCCGCGGGCGCCCAGGACGATGTCGCGCACCGTCGGCTCGATGATCTCGTTGACGACGTTGGGCGAGAAGAACCGGCCCGCCGTGCTGATCAGTTGTTCCTGGATGGTCGGCAGAGTGTCGGGCCCGAACAACGGAGCGATGAACGCCAGGCTGCCGAGCATTCCCAGCAGCAGGGGAGGAAGCGACAGCGCGCACCAGAAAGCCGCCTGAGCCGACTCCGAAAAGATCGAGTCGTCCCAACTCTTTGCGAGGGTTCGAACGGCCATGTGCCGGACGTGATGGCGCGACGGTTGCGGCCTCCTGGGCGGCCTCTCGGCCGGCCGTGCTGACTGGTCACTCATGGCCAGACCAGCATGGCCGATTTGCCCCTAGGGCTCCAGCGGACTCACTTCGAGCACCGCGGCCAGTTCGACCAGCTTCGCCTCGTGCTCGTTGGCGTGATGCTGGCAGAACAACAACTCGGCGCCCGACGGCAGCGTGGCTCGCACCCGGGCCGCGGCACCGCAACGGTCGCAGCGGTCAGCCTTGGTCAGTTCGGGACGGGTGAGCGTTGCGGTCATGGCACCTCCATGGGGTGTAGCGACTTGGATCTACTGTGTCAGACGCTTGGGGTTTCGGCCTTGTTCCCCGGGGCTTCACGAGTGTGTCGTGTCTCACGAGGTGCCATGTTGCGGGGCTGGAAAGCTGGCGGTATGTGTGATGCGCCCGACAGCAGCGAGCTCGTCCATCTGTGCACTGCCCAGGAATGGGAACTCGCGCAGCGCTGTGGAGCGCGCCGGCCCGAGTCCCTGGGGTCGGTGGGATTCGTCCATCTGTCGAGCCCGGCGCAGGTTCATCTGCCTGCCAACCGGCTCTACGCCGGTCGCACAGACCTGATGCTGCTCCGCATCGACGTTGCACGGCTCGCCTCTCCCGTTCGCTGGGAACCTGGAGTTCCCGCCGACCCTGATGGCATGGTGTTCCCACATTTGTATGGAGAGTTGCCTACCTCAGCTGTGATCCGCGTCACTCCCTACCGCCCCGGCCCCGACGGACGCTTCGCGCCGCCGACGTGAGCATTCACTCCGCGACATAAGCGTCGACCTCGATCTCCACGACGAGCTCCGGAGAGATCAGCGCCGACACCTCGACCATGGTGGCCACCGGCCGGATCGCCCCGAACACCTCGGCGTGGACGGCCCCGATCTCCCGCCAGGACGAGATATCGGTGACGAACATGCGGGTGCGCACGACGTCGGCCAGTGTGGCCTGCACCTCCTGGAGTGCGATCTCGATCCGGCGCAACACTTCTCGCGTCTGTTCGGCGGCGTCGCCGCCGGGCGCGGTCGTGCCGGCGACCACGACGTGTGCGCCGGTGCGGACCGCCCGCGAATAGCCCACCGCCGTCTCGAACTCCGATCCGGACGAGACGTTGACGCGCCGGCTCATGCGCCCGCCCGCGCGGGTGCGGCGCCGGTGCGCGGTGGCGACGAACGGCCCTGGGCGGAAAAGTGACTCAATACACTGCCTTTCGTGGGCATACTCTTTGGCTTCGCACCGTGGATCGTCTACTGGATTCTCGTCGGTAATGTGCCGTTTTCCGCGGCAGTGCTGGTGGCGTTCGTCGTGGCCGTCGCGACCTTCGTCGTCGCACGCATCAAGGGCTCGCCGGGCCGCACGCTGGAGATCGGCGCGGTGGCGACCTTTCTCATCCTCGGCGTGCTCACCCTCACCGTGAGCCAGACGTTCCTCGAGCAGTGGATGCAACCCCTGAGCAACGCGGGCATCTTCCTGGTCGCGCTGACCAGCGCACTGGTGGGAAGGCCCTTCGTGCGTGAGTTCGCCGAGGCCGGCCAACCCAAGGAGGTGATCGAAAGTGACGTCTTCGCCCGGATCACCTCGGTGCTGACGTGGATCTGGATCGCGGCCTTCGGCGGGATGACGTTGTCGTCGGCGATTCCCCCGCTCGTGCAGGGCGACGCGACCATCCTCGACACCCGCACACCGCTGTCGTTCGTCTGTTACTGGGTGGTGCCGTTCTCGCTGCTGGGTGTCGCCGCTCTGCTGACCCGGGTGCTGCCCGACCGCATGGTGCCGCCCGAGGAGGAGATCGTCCGCAAGACCACATTCGTCGCGTTCGCCGAGGCCGAGATCGATCAGCTGATCTATCTGGCCACCGAACACGCCAACCGCGAAGTGGGCGCGGGTAAGGAGGCCTACGACATCCGGATCGGCAGCAAAGGGGTGCCCCTGGTGGGGGACGAGACCCGCGAGTCGTGGCCGTCGACCTACAAGGTGCGCGGCCGCAAGCCCTGAGGCCGAAGGCCAATTGACAGAGCCGCTGATTTGCCGTGTTAGATTCCAGCGAATCCATGACACGAGCAGAGGGGGGCTGCACATGGCACACCGCCATGGCGCGACGGACGGCATATCGGGCACGAATGTCTCATGGTGCGGGTGGCGGTCAGCCCGGCAGTGGCTCGTCGCGGGGGCCGGTGGCGCCGCCCTGATCGGGGTGGGAATCGTCCTGAGTGTCCAGCCGGACACGTCTGCTCCCGTGGAGCGCGCCGTGCGGCTGGCTTCTTTCGACCACCTTTTCGTTCCCGAACCGGCTGGTGCCGAACAGCTTTGGTGGTTCGGGTCGGCCGGGTCGGTCGATCGCAACCGGGTCGTCCCGCCCGGCGCCGCCATCGATACGCCGTCTGCGCCGCGGCCGATGATCGGACCCGGCGGCTGGCTCGTCGGCGACGGCGCGGATGCCGCGGCCGACTGTGTCGGCGCGGCCTGCAACGGCGAGCGCGGCGGCCTGCTCTACGGCGACGGCGGCGACGGCGCACGCGGCGGCAACGGTGGCAATGGCGGATTCTTTGGCGGCAACGGCGGTCGCGGGGGTGATGGCGCCGTACCGGGGCAGGACGGCGGGGCCGGCGGCAACGTCGGCGCCTTCGCGCGGACCGGCGATGGAGGAGACGGCGGAAACGGTGCCGACGGCGCCTACGGCATCGGCGGAGGCAACGGGGGCGCCGGCGGATCGGCCGGACGCCTGTACGGCAACGGTGGCTCCGGGGGCGACGGCGGAGCCGGCGGCAGCGGTGCGGACGGCGTCAACCCGGCCGCCGCCGGGGCAGCCGCGACCGGCATTCCCGACTATCGGGGCAGCACGGGTAAGCCGTTCTCCCACGCCGTCGTCGGCGTGACGGTCACCGGCGGGGCGGGGGGCCGCGGCGCCGACGGCGCGTCGCGGACGAACCAGTCCGGTGGGCGGGGCGGCACCGGGCAGGGCGCCACGGGCGTGCTGGCCGGCCCGCACGACTTCGTCGTCAGCGGGTCCGGGGGCGACGGCGGCGACGGTGCGGGCGGCGGCGTCGGTGGCGACGGCGGCAGCGCCGGCTTGGCTCAGGAGAAATCACCGCGAGCCGCGGCGTTCGGTGGGATCGGCGGAACCGGCGGAACCGGCGGGATCGGCGCGCGCGGTGGCAACGGTGGTGACGGTGGAGCCGTCGACGTCGGCCAGACCCTGGGCTTCGGCGGGCCGGGCGGCGCGGGTGGCACGGGCGGGACCGGCGCGGCGGGCGCGCTCGGCACCACGGGCGGGGACGGCGGAGCGGGAGGACGGGCCGGGCGGCTCACCGGCACCGGGGGAGCGGGCGGCAGCGGCGGTGCCGGCGGCCGCGGCGGAGACGGCGCCGTCGGTGGTGACGGCGGCACGGGCGGCGACGGCGGTGCCGACGTATCCGATCCGGGCAGCGGCCCGGTGCAGGCCGGCGTGGGCGGTCACGGAGGCGCCGGGGGAACCGGAGGCGCGGGCGGAGACGGCGGAGCCGGCGGCAGCGGCGGCCGGGCCGGCGCGGGCAGCGAGACGGGTCCGGCCGGCGCCGACGGCAGCGACGGCGAAACGGGCGGCGGCGGCACCGGCGGAGCCGGCGGGCGCGGCGGCCGCGGCGGATCTGCCGGCGACGGTACGGCGGGCTCGGCAGGGTCGGCAGGCACGTCCGGCCACGGACCCACCGGGACGAAGGGCGGAGCAGGCGGTGCGGGCGGTACCGGCGGCGCCGGCGGTGGCCCCGACCGCTGACCGTCCCGGGCCTTCGCCGGTCAGTCGGCGAAGGCTTCGATCACCGACACCGGGCTGACGGTCGGGATCACCCGATTCAACCGGAAGCCCGCTCGGGCGAGCAGATCGGCGTACTGCGCGCGAGTGCGTTCCTTGCCGCGCAGCATGAGCAGCATCTCCAGGTCGAGCATGTGCCCGATGAAGGACGTCGCCCGTTCGGGCAGCACCATTTCCAGCAGGATCAGCCTGCCCGGCCGGTCGCCCGCATCGGCGATGGCGGTGCGGATGTTGCGCAGGATCGTCAGCGCGTCGTCGTCGTTCCAGTCGTGGATGATGTTCTTCATCACGTAGACGTCGCCACCGTCGGGGACCGACTCCAGGAACGACCCGCCTTCCACCGTGCAGCGTTGCGCCACCCCGGCTGCCGAGAGCAGCGGTCCCGCGCCCGCGACGACCGTCGGCAGGTCGAACAGCACGCCCCTGGCGGCGGGCTCGCTGCGCAGGATGGTCGCCAGCACCGCGCCGTGTCCGCCGCCCACGTCGACCACCAGCCGCGCGCCGGTGAAGTCGTAGCTGTTCAGCGCCACCTCGTTGGACAGTCCGCTGGCCGCCGTCATCGCGTTGTTGAACGCCTCGGCGAGGTCGGCGTCGGTCTCGAGGTATTCGAAGAACGGCATGCCGCGCAGCTTGTCGGAGGCGGGCAGGCCGGTCTGCACCGAATAGAGCAGTTCCCCCCAATCGGCCCAGCGCGCCGGGTGGCCGATGAACAACACCATGTCGCGCATCGAGCCGGGGACGTCGCTGCGCAGGGCTTCACCGGCTGCGGTCAGCACGAAGGTGCCGTCGCGGCGTTCGCGCAGCACCCCGCGGCTGGCCATCGCGCGCATCAGCCGGTGCAGGGCGTCCGGGTCTGCTCCGAGCTGCGTGGCCAGGTCGGCGGCACAGGCCGGCGCTTTGGCGATCCGGTCGGCGATGCCGAGCTTGGCGGCGACGTAGAGAACCTGAGTGGTCCACGCGCCGGTGGCCAGCTCCAGCAGCGCGACGTTGCCCGGAACCGAGGACCGGTGCAGCGAGGCCAGGCCGGCGCGTACGCGGTCGATCGCACGGATCAGCCGAACCGGCGGAGCCTTCTTCTGTTGTGGGGACACGGACTAATCGAGGTAATCCCGCAGAACCTGGGAACGGCTGGGATGGCGCAGTTTCGACATCGTCTTGCTCTCGATCTGCCGGATGCGCTCACGGGTGACGCCGTAGACCTGACCGATCTCGTCGAGCGTGCGCGGCTGTCCGTCGGTCAGGCCGAACCGCAGCCGCACCACGCCGGCTTCGCGCTCGGACAGTGTCTCGAGCACCGACTGCAGCTGATCCTGCAGGAGCGTGAAGCTCACCGCATCGACGGCCACGACGGCCTCGGAGTCCTCGATGAAGTCGCCGAGTTGGCTGTCGCCCTCGTCGCCGATGGTCTGGTCCAGTGAGATGGGCTCACGCGCGTACTGCTGGATCTCCAGCACCTTCTCCGGCGTGATGTCCATCTCCTTGGCGAGCTCCTCGGGCGTGGGCTCGCGGCCCAGGTCCTGCAGCAGCTCACGCTGGATGCGGCCGAGCTTGTTGATGACCTCGACCATGTGCACCGGGATGCGGATCGTGCGGGCCTGGTCGGCCATCGCGCGGGTGATGGCCTGCCGGATCCACCACGTCGCGTACGTCGAGAACTTGTAGCCCTTGGTGTAGTCGAACTTCTCCACCGCGCGGATCAGACCCAGGTTGCCCTCCTGGATCAGGTCCAGGAACGCCATGCCGCGGCCGGTGTAGCGCTTGGCCAGCGACACCACCAGACGCAGGTTCGCCTCCAGCAGGTGGTTTTTCGCCTTGTCTCCGTCGCGGCAGATCCACAACATGTCCCGCCGCTGTGCGGCGGGCAGCTTCTCGCCCTTCTCGGCCAGCTCGGCCATCAGCTGAGTGGCGTAGAGGCCGGCCTCGATCCGCTTGGCGAGCTCGACCTCCTCCTCGGCGTTGAGCAGCGCGACCTTGCCGATCTGCTTGAGGTACGCGCGAACCGAGTCGGCCGAGGCCGTCAGCTCCGCGTCCTTGCGGGCCTGCCGCAGAGCCTCGGACTCTTCCTCGTCCCAGACGAAGTCGCCGGACGCCTTGTCCTTCTCGGACGGCTCGGGGAGGCCGTCGGAGTCGTCCTCGGCCTTGTCGACGGCCTTCTTGGCGACCTTGGGCGCGGCCCCGTCGGCGCCTTCGGCGGCGTCGTCGGCCTCGCCGTCCTCGTCCTCGGTGTCGTCGCCGGCATCGTCGTCGACGTCGATGTCGTCGAGTTCGATATCGGTGTCCTCGACCTCGAGGTCCTCACCGGGCTCGGACTCGAGTTCGTCGTTGCTGTCGAGATCGTCGCCCGCCAGGCCCTCGGTCACCTCGGGGTCGGCGGCACCGCCCTTCTTCGCGCGGCCGCGGGCGGCCGGTGCGTCGGCGGATTTCGCGGCACGCGCCTTGGTGGCCTTCGCCGGGGCGCTCTTGGCGGCCTTCTTCGCGGGCGCCGAGCCGTTGGCGGTCTTCGCTGAGGCCTTCTTGGCGGGCGTCTTGGTGGCGGTGCGCTTCACCGGCTCATCGGTTGCCGGGCCTGCCTTTGTCGCTGCCACGTACACCCTTTCGATCGTGCGGTTTCGGCGCGCACTGAGGCGCGGCCGAAAGTGTCGGCTATGTCGAATGTCGGCGGCGATCTCACTCTGTGGATCCCAGCTGGGATTCTGCGCCTCTACGCGGTGGGCGGCCGCCGAGGACCATTGTAACGACAGTGCACGCCGGTAGAGCGCCCAGCGGCGAATTCGACACCCCGGCGCGCCGGTTCCCGCCGAGGTTACTTCCCGGTAGCTGTGACGTCGAAGTCGGCGGCCATCGCCGCGCCGACGATGCCCGCGGTGTTCTGCAGCGCCGCTGCCACCACCGGGGTGCGGTTGGTCAGCAGCGGGATCCATTTGTCGGCTTTACGGCTGATGCCGCCACCGGCGATGAACAGATCGGGCCAGATCGCGTTCTCGACGGCGACGAGTACCTTCGTGACCTCCTGGGTCCATCGCTCGTAGCTCCAGCCCTTGCGCTCCTTGACCGAGCTGGCCGCCCGGTGTTCGGCTTCCTTGCCGCCCACCTCGAGGTGCCCGAATTCGGTGTTGGGCAGAAGCACGCCGTTGTGGATCACCGCGGAACCGATGCCGGTGCCGAAGGTCAGCAGCACGATGACGCCGGAATTGTCCCGGCCGGCGCCGAATCGCTCCTCGGCGATTCCGGCCGCGTCGGCGTCGTTGAGCACCGTCACGCGCTGCCCGCCGAGCGCACCGGAGATGACGTCGCGGGCGTTGGCGCCGATCCAGCCCTTGTCCACGTTGGCGGCAGTGCGCACGATGCCGTTGGTCACCACACCCGGATAGGTCACCCCGAGCGGGCCCTGCCAGCCGAAGTGCGCGACGACCTGCGCGATCGTCGCGGCGACCGCCTCGGGAGTGGCCGGCTGCGGCGTGAGGAGTTTGAACCGGTCACCGATCAACGCGCCGGTGTCGAGGTCGACGATGCCGCCCTTGACGCCGCTGCCGCCCACGTCGATGCCGAAGCCGCGGCGCTGTCCTCCGGCCGGCGCGGGAGACTCGGACGACTCGGCTGACTCCGGGGCGGTCATGCAAGCTCCTCTGCGCAGGTGGGCGGCGGTGGATGCCCGGTGGGACGGCTCGGTGCGCGCCGACCGGCCGTGGGCGCTGAACACACTATCGGCTCGCCAATTCCGATGTGTGCCAGTCGCGCATCCCCGGTAGCGCGCGGGCCGCGGCGATGTGCTGCGATGAACCGGTGACCGAGATCGACACCGATCCCGCGCTGCTTCGCGCGGTGGCCGAACAGTTGGCGTCAGAGGCTGCCTCGTTCGTCCGGCAGCGCCGGACCGAGGTCTTCGGCGGCGCGGATCCGCAGCCTGCGGTGTCCGGCGTCCCTCCGGAGGCGGACGCGGTGCGATCGAAGACGACGCCGACCGACCCCGTCACCATCGTCGACACCGAGACCGAGCGGCTGCTGCGTGATCGCCTCGCCGTGCTGCGGCCCGGCGAGGCGATTCTCGGGGAGGAGGAAGGCGGGCGGGCGAACGGAGCCGAGGGTCAGCTCACCTGGGTGCTCGACCCCATCGACGGCACGGTGAACTTCCTCTACGGGATCGAGGCGTACGCCGTTTCGGTCGGCGTACAGCGCGATGGCGTGTCGGTGGCCGGCGCCGTCGCCGATGTGGCCGCCGACGCCGTGTACTCCGCGGCACGCGGCCACGGCGCGACGGTGCGCCGCGGCGGGATGGTCAGCGAGCTGCACTGCAGTGCCGCCACGGAGCTGTCGATGGCCCTGGTCGGCACCGGTTTCGCCTACGAGAGTGATCGGCGCCGGCGGCAGGGGGAGGTCGTGGCCCGGCTGGTGCCCGAAGTGCGCGATCTCCGCCGCATCGGGTCGTGCTCACTCGATCTGTGCATGGTGGCCGCGGGACGGCTCGACGCCTACTTCGAGGACGGCGTGCAGCTGTGGGACTGGGCGGCGGCGGCGCTGATCGCCGCCGAGGCCGGTGCGGTCGTGCGCACACCGGCATCGACCGGCGGCGCGGGGTTGATCGTGGCGGCGGCGGGCGGGATCAGCGCCGCGTTCGACGAGGCTCTGATCCGCAGCGGGGCCATGCAGTCCTAGCGCGCAGTCGCCGATCGCCCCGAGATCAGCAGGTTCCGTTGTGGATCTTCGTCAGCAGCGACGAATCGGCGGGCTGCGTCGCGTCGGGCATCAGGCTGGAGAGCACGGCGTCGATGTCCTCGCTGTGGGTGAGCTCGGAGAAGTCGGTGCCGATGGCCAGGTCGACGGTGTCGTCGGTGCGCTGGTCCTGGAACAGTTCGGTGCAGGGCGCCACCAGCCACACCGTCGCCGCGGCGGCGCGCCCGGCCGGACCGAAGCGGATCTGGCCCTGACACTGCAGACGGGTCGTGGTGTAGACGGGATCGTTGGCCGCCTGCGGATCGGCGAAGCCGAGGTCCCGCAGCTCCCCGGCCACCTCGCCGGCCTGGCCGCCCTGTCCGCTGGCGTTGAGCACGCGGACCTTGGCGTCGGCCAGCTTGGCCGGCGTCACGTCGATCATCGTGGAGCGGGTGACCTGCTGTCCGAGGTCGGGGCGCGGAGCGTTGGGGTCGGCGGGCGCCGGTGGCGGGTTGCACACCGCCGCCTCGTGCACGTCCGGCGGGCGCGACAGCGCAATCATCCAGACCAGGAGAGCCACCACGGCCAGTACCGCGAACAACACGATTCCCGGCAGGTAATGGCGTCGGCGAAACGGTCGTCCGTGTTTGTCGAACGCCGTGCCCTCGGTGATTTGCGCGACCACGCACAGCACTCTAGGGCCAGTCGGTGCCGCGCCTCCCACCAGCGCCGACACCGCAGGGCGATTTATGTGACGCAAATCACAGTAGAAGCGGTGGCATTACGGGCACGAATCGTTTGGCGGATGCGTTCGACGCTGGTACAAAGCAACGCTGCAACGAGCTTCACGGAGGGGACAGGCATGGCCACCGATTACGACGCCCCACGGCGCACTGAGACCGACGACGTATCCGAGGATTCACTCGAGGAACTCAAGGCACGCCGGAACGAAGCTCAGTCGGCGGTAGTCGACGTCGACGAATCCGAATCCGCCGAGTCCTTCGAGCTTCCCGGGGCCGATCTGTCGGGCGAGGAGCTGTCGGTGCGGGTGATTCCGAAGCAGGCCGACGAGTTCACGTGCTCGAGCTGTTTCCTGGTTCACCACCGCAGCCGCCTCGCCAGTGAGAAGAACGGCGTGATGATCTGCTCCGACTGCGCCGCCTGACCGGGCGGCCCGGCCGGGCAGCCCGGACGGTCTACGTCTTCAGCGCGGCCAGCACCTTGTCGGGGTGTCTGGCGCTGATCAACCAGTACGGCGTCGGATCGTCGGGGTCGTCGAGTACCAGCAGGACCATGGGGCCGACCCACGCCCTGTGGACGACGTAGGCGGCGGGGTCGAGCTGGCGGCCCAGCGCCGCCGTCTTCGCCGAGCGCGGAACCGCCGCAGCGCGGGCGATGACCGACGCCGGCAGGTGAGCGTCGGCGATCCAGACCTCGGTGTCGCGCTCGCCGGCGACGACGCGCAACTCGTATCGTCCCAACCACGCGAGCACGACGACGGCGACGGGCAGCAGGACCGCGTAGGGCACCCAGTCGGGCAGCGATCGGACGCCCATGTTGAGCTCGACCGAGATCAGCGCCGCGAGCCCCAGGCCGGGCAGCCACCACCACCAGGGCACCCAGAGCCGCTCGCGGTAGCGAACGGATTGCGTCGTGGCGCGCGTGTCGGACACGAGCCCAAGGGTAATCTCTGACGTCGTGTCCACCTCTCTGGCGGTCGTGCGCCTGGATCGCGATCTGCCGCTGCCCACGCGCGCTCACGACGGCGATGCAGGGGTCGACCTGTTCAGCGCACGAGATGTCGAGCTGGCTCCGGGGGAGCGCGCTCTGGTGCCGACGGGTATCGCGGTGGCGATCCCCTACGGCATGGTGGGGCTCATTCACCCGCGCTCGGGACTCGCTGCCCGCGTTGGCCTTTCGATCGTCAACAGTCCCGGCACGATCGACGCAGGCTATCGCGGTGAGATCAAGGTGGCACTGATCAATCTGGACCCCGCCACGCCGATCACCGTGCGGCGGGGCGATCGCATCGCCCAGCTGCTGGTGCAACGCGTGGAGCTGCCCGAGCTGGTCGAGGTGAGCTCCTTCGACGAGGCCGGGCTGGCCGAGACCACCCGCGGGGCGGGCGGCCACGGCTCCTCGGGTGGGCATGCCAGCCTGTGAGATCGGCTGGAGAAAGTAGGCTTCGAATAGACACCGAAATGGCGGCGAGAACATGGCACTGAGACGGCACCGCAACGACAGCACCGAGACCCCCGCCCGCGACGACGTGGTCACGCCGGGGGCCGACGACGAGCTCGAGGGTCCCTTCGACATCGAGGACTTCGACGACCCGTCGGTCGCCGAGCTGGCCCGCCTGGATCTGGGGTCCGTGCTGATCCCGATCCCCGAAGCCGGGCAGGTGCAGGTCGAGATCAACGAGACGGGTGCGCCGAGCGCGATCTGGGTGGTGACGCAGAACGGTCGCTTCACCATCGCCGCCTACGCCGCGCCGAAGTCCGCCGGCCTGTGGCGCGAGGTGGCCTCCGAGCTCGCCGATTCACTGCGCAAGGACGTGCCGAAGGTCGGCATCGAGGACGGTCCCTGGGGACGCGAGGTCGTCGGGTCTGCGGGCGAAGGTTCGACGGGGGTGCGGTTCATCGGCGTGGACGGGTACCGCTGGATGATCCGGTGCGTGGTCAACGGGCCGTTCGAGCGCATCGGCGAGCTGGCTCACGAGGCGCGAAACGCCTTGGCCGACACCGTGGTTCGCCGGGGCGACACGCCTCTGCCGGTGCGCACCCCGCTGCCGGTGGCGCTCCCCGAGGAGATGGCCGCCCAGCTGCGGGCCACCACCGAGCAGGCCGTCGCCGCTCAGCAGGCGGATGCGGAGCAGGCACTGGCCGCCCAGCAGCCGCCTCCGCAGGAACAGCAGCCACCGGCGACGCCCGCGGCCCGTCAGGGCACGATGGGGTCGGCGATGCAGCAGCTGCGCACCATCACCGGCGGTTAGCCGGGTCGTCGGCATCCCGCAGCGCGGCCAGGCACTCGCGACCC
Source organism: Mycolicibacterium chubuense NBB4 (assembly GCF_000266905.1). Next base: position 2,230,095 of record NC_018027.1, read on the forward strand.
AGCACGGCCGGGTCGGCCCCGATCTGCTCGAGTGCCACCGTCCGCAGCGACGCCCTCGGTGCCGCCGACACCCACTCGAGGCCGACCTCCAGCGGGTGCACGAGATCGTCGGTGGCCGACACCACACCCATCGGCACTCCCAGCCCCTCCAGTTGCCCGCTCGACGGGGCCACATATCGGGCCGCCTCGTCCATCGCCTCGGGCAGCGACGGCCACTGTCCGAGCCACGACCGGGTCAGTTCGTCGGCCAGCCACTTCGGACTCGACGCCTGCATCTGGGCGGTGGCCGAGATCAGCCCGTCGCGCCGGAGCACCTCCGCCGAATAGCGTGCGGCGTGCGCGGCCGGCGCGGTGTCGGGGTCACCGGTCCAGGCGGGCAGCGCAGCGAGCACCGCGACCACCTCCGCCGGATGTGTCAAAGCCCACTCGACCGCCACCGCAGCGCCGATGGACACACCGCCCACCGCGATCGGACCGCAACGGGCGGCCTCGTCGAGATCGTCGCGGTACCCGGCGACGAGGCGGTGCGGCTGCGGCTTCGGCGTCACCACCACCGCGCCGACGTCGTGCAACGGCGGCCCGAACGCGCGGTAGACGAAGTCGTCGTCGGACCCCGTGCCGGCCAGCAGCACGGTTGTGACGTCCCGCAGATTGACCGTCATACCCACGATCGTGCCTGGCTTTCGGAGGTCCGCCGAAGCGACCTGCCCCGACACGGGCCCGTCGTTAGCTTCTCGGAACCAACAGGTCTAGCGTGGCGTTGGTTGGGTACTCCATAACAGGAATTACGGAAGTTCAGGAGAAGCCATGGCCACGGCCGAGGGTTACTTGCGACGGCTCACCCGTCGGTTGACCGAGGACCCAGAACAACTCGACGTCGAGGAACTCAGCGACGAGGCCGCCAGCACCGGCGCGCAGAGGGCGATTGACTGCCAGCGTGGCCAAGAGGTGACCATGATCGGCACTCTGCGCAGCGTGGAGTGCAACGGTAAGAGCTGCGCAGGCGGCGTGAAGGCCGAACTTTTCGACGGCACCGACTCGGTGATGCTGGTGTGGCTCGGCCAGCGCCGCATCCCCGGGATCGAGTCCGGCCGCACACTCAAGGTGCACGGTCGCGTCGGCAAGCTGGACAGCGGCGCCAAGGCGATCTACAACCCGCACTACGAGATTCAGAAGTGAGCGATCCCGGCACCGAACCGGGCGAGCAGAAATCTCAGCGGCCTCAGACGACGCGAAGCGCGGCCGTTCTCGAGCAGATGGGTGGCTTCAGCGGGCTGATCTACTCGTCGCTGCCCGTCGTCGTGTTCGTCCCGGTCTCCTCCCTGGCGGGCCTGCTGCCCGCGATCGGCGCCGCACTCGGGGTGGCCACGCTGATCCTGATCTGGCGGTTGATCCGCAGAGAGACCGCGCAGCCGGCGATCTCCGGCTTCATCGGCGTCGGCATCAGCGCGCTGATCGCCTACCTGGTCGGCGCGTCCAAGGGCTATTTCCTGCTCGGCATCTGGATGTCGCTGCTGTGGGCCGTGGTGTTCACGGTCTCCGTCGTCATCCGGCGGCCCGTCGTCGGTTACATCTGGGGCTGGGTGAGCAACCAGGAGCGCGGTGAGCGGGACGCGTGGCGCCGGATCCGCCGGGCGGTGCTCGCCTTCGACGCCGCCACCATGGTCTGGGTCGCGGTGTTCGCGTCCCGGTTCCTCGTGCAGCAGCACCTCTACGACGCCGACCAGACCGGCTGGCTGGGGGTGGCCCGGATCGCGATGGGGTGGCCGCTGACGGCCGTGGCCGCGCTGGTGACCTACATGGCGATCAAGGCGGCGCAACGCGCGGTGCGCGAGCGCGACCCCGACGCTGTCGGCGGAGACGATGCAGCCGACGCGGGCTCCGTGACGGAGCCGAACCAGCCGCGGAACTGAGGCGGCGCTCAGCGCGGCTGCGGGTGCAGCAGCAGTTCCCGCAGCTGCTCCTCCACCTCGGCGACCGCCACGAAGAGCAGCTCGTCGCCGCCTTCGAGCGGTTCGTCCCGTTCCGGCACGATGACCCGCGGCCCGCGCAGGATCGTCACCAGCGTCGCATCGCGCGGCAGCTCGAGCCGCTTGACGGGCTTGCCGCCCCACGGTGTGTCGTCGGGCAGCGTGATCTCGACCAGGTTCGCCTGGCCCTTGCGGAACTCCATCAGCCGCACCAGGTCTCCGACGGAGACCGCCTCCTCGACCAGCGAGGCGAGCATGCGCGGCGTGGACACCGCGACGTCGACCCCCCAGGACTCGTCGAAGAGCCACTCGTTGCGCGGATCGTTGACGCGCGCCACCACCCGCGGGACCGCGAACTCGGTCTTGGACAGCAGGCTGAGCACCACGTTGGCCTTGTCGTCGCCGGTCGCGGCGATCACCACGTCGAACTCCTCGAGCTTCACCGACTCCAGCAAGCTGAGCTCGCACGCATCGCCCAGGCGCCAGTGCGCCGCCGGGATCGCGTCGACGTCGATGTGGTCGGGGTTGCGCTCCAGCAGTGTGACGTCGTGGACGTCGACGAGCTCGCGGGCGATGGACCGGCCGACGGCGCCCGCGCCGGCAATGGCGACTCTCACTGAACTGCTCCTCGCGTCCGCGCCACGTCTCAGGCCTCCGGTTCCTCGCTGGGCGGCAGCGCCGCGATCGCCAGCGCCTCGGCGATGTGCCCGGAGATGGCCGCCAGGTAAACCTGGTCGCCGGCCTGGATGACCGTCCTCGCGTCGGGCAGCAGTCCGGCGCCGAACCGGATCATGAACGACACCCGCCCCGACGTGGCACTCTCCAGCTCGGTGAGCCGGCGGCCCACCCAGTCCTCGTGCAGGGCCAGTTCGGCGACGCCGACATTGCCGGTCGGGTCGCGCCACTTCGTGGTCTCGGTTTCGCGGGTGAGCACGTTCAGCAGCCGGTCGGTGGTCCAGGGCACCGTCGCGACGGTGGGGATGCCGAGCCGTTCGTAGACGGCCGCGCGCTTGGCGTCGTAGATTCGCGCGACCACGCGCTGCACGCCGAACGTCTCCCGTGCCACCCGCGCGGAGATGATGTTGGAGTTGTCACCGGACGAGACGGCCGCGAACGCCGAGGCCTTCTCGATGCCGGCACGGATCAGCACGTCCCGGTCGAATCCCATGCCCAGCACCCGCTCGCCCGGGAACTCGGGGGAGAGCCGGTGAAACGCCGTGCCGTCGCGGTCGATCACAGCGACGTCGTGGCCGATCCTGGCCAGGCTGTCCGACAGGGATGCGCCCACCCGGCCGCATCCCATCACCACTACGCGCACTGACGGTCCTTCCCGGCCGGAGCCAGACGTGGCACTTTCTCGTACAGAACTGCTGCTCTATACCCCGCGCACTGAGGAACGCTACCGCTTTGCGGTGGCTTCTCGTCGGCGACGCCCTCGCAGGCTTACTCTTGGCACTCGTGTCCAAGCTTTCGACCGTCACACGACGACTGGTGCTGGGCCGGCCCTTCCGCAGCGACAAGCTGTCGCACACCCTGCTGCCCAAGCGGATAGCGCTGCCGGTCTTCGCCTCCGATGCGCTGTCTTCGGTGGCCTATGCGCCGGAGGAGATCTTCCTGGTGCTGTCGGTGGCCGGTCTGTCGGCCTATTCGCTGACGCCGTGGATCGGCCTGGCGGTGGCCGGCGTCATGCTCATCGTGATCGCCAGCTACCGGCAGAACGTGCACGCCTATCCCTCCGGTGGCGGCGACTACGAAGTGGTGACCACCAACCTCGGCCCGACGGCGGGTCTCACCGTCGCGAGCGCGCTGCTGGTCGACTACGTGCTCACGGTCGCGGTGTCGATGTCCTCGGCGATGTCGAACATCGGCTCGGCGGTGCCGTTCGTCGACCACCACAAGGTGTGGTTCGCGGTCGCGGCGATCCTGATCCTGGCGTCGCTGAACCTGCGCGGCATCCGCGAATCCGGGACGGCGTTCGCGATTCCGACCTACGCGTTCATGATCGGCATGTACATCATGCTGGGGTGGGGCTTCTTCCAGATCTATGTGCTGGGACACGAATTGCGGGCCGAGTCGGCCGGTTTCGAGATGCACGCCGAGCACAAAGGCATCCTCGGTTTCGCCCTGGTGTTCCTCATCGCCCGCGCGTTCTCGTCCGGCAGCGCTGCGCTGACCGGTGTGGAAGCGATCAGCAACGGCGTCCCGGCGTTCCAGAAGCCGAAGTCGCGCAACGCCGCCACCACGCTGCTGCTGCTCGGCGTGATCGCGATCTCGCTCTTCATGGGAATCATCATGCTGGCCAAGGCGACCGGGGCGCAGATCGCCGAGCGGCCGCATCAGCAGCTCATCGGCGCGCCCCCCGACTACCACCAGAAGACGCTGGTCGCCCAGCTGGCCGACGCGGTGTTCCACGACTTCCCGATCGGGCTGTACCTGATCGCCGGGGTCACCGCGCTGATCCTGGTGCTGGCCGCCAACACCGCGTTCAACGGCTTCCCCGTCCTCGGGTCGATCCTGGCCCAGGACCGTTATCTGCCGCGTCAGTTGCACACCCGCGGCGACCGGCTGGCGTTCTCCAACGGCATCCTGTTTCTGGCCTTCGGCGCCATCGCTTTCATCGTGGCGTTCCAGGCGCAGGTGACCGCGCTGATCCAGCTCTACATCGTCGGGGTGTTCGTGTCGTTCACACTGAGCCAGATCGGCATGGTGCGGCACTGGACCCGGCTGCTGCGCACCGAGACCGACGGCACCGCACGCGCCCGGATGATGCGGTCCCGGGTGATCAACACCATCGGCTTCCTGTGCACCGGCACCGTGCTGATCATCGTCGTCGTCACCAAGTTCCTCGTCGGCGCGTGGATCGCGATCCTGGCGATGGCGGCGCTGTTCTTCATCATGAAGCTGATCCACCGGCACTACGCGTCGGTCAGCCGGGAACTCGAATTCCGCGCCGCCGAAACCGAGGACATCGTGCTGCCCAGCCGCAACCACGCGATCGTGCTGGTGTCCAATGTGCACCTGCCCACATTGCGGGCGCTGGCCTACGCGCGGGCCACCCGGCCCGACGTCCTGGAGGCCATCACGGTCAGCGTCGACGACGCCGAGACCCGCGAGCTCGTGCACAAGTGGGAGAACACCGACATCAGCGTCCCGTTGAAGGTGATCGCCTCGCCGTACCGGGAGATCACCCGCCCGGTGCTCGACTACGTCAAGCGGGTCAGCCGCGAGTCGCCGCGCACCGTGGTCACCGTCTTCATCCCCGAATACGTCGTGGGCCACTGGTGGGAGCACGTGCTGCACAACCAGAGCGCGTTGCGGCTCAAGGGCAGGTTGCTGTTCGAGCCGAACGTGATGGTCACCTCGGTGCCGTGGCAGCTGTCGTCGTCCGAGCGGTTGAGGACGCTGCAGCCGCAGTCGGCGCCGGGTGACGCGCGCAAGGGATTCCTCGATTGAGCGGTGCATCGCAGGCCGAGCTGATCCTGACGACCACCGCAGCCGCCAACGGCGGCAGCTGTGTGGCGCGGCACGACGGCCGCGTGGTGTTCGTGCGGTACGCGCTGCCGGGGGAGACGGTCAGGGTGCGCGTCGTGGGCGACCGCGGGTCGTACTCCAACGCCGAGGTGATCGAGGTGCTCGAGCCGGCCGCCGAGCGGATCGCCTCGCTGTGCCCCATCGCCGGTGTCGACGGCGCGGGGTGCTGCGACCTGGCCTTCGCCGAACCCGCGGCGGCCCGGCGCATCAAGGGTGCTGTTGTGGCCAATCAGCTTGCGCGCCTTGGGAATTACGTCTGGCGTGACGAGTGCGACGCGATCGCCGACCCGGTGGGCGACGGCAGCCCGACCGGGTGGCGGACCCGGGTTCGGCTGGACACCTCGGCAGACGGCCGGGCGGGCTTTCACCGCTACCACAGTGCCGAACTGGTGCACCGGCTCGACTGTGCGCAACTGTCCGAGGGCATGCTCGACGGAGTCGCCGGCACGCGCTGGCCGCCGGACTGCGCCGTGCACGTGGCCGTCGACGACGAGGGTGAGCGGCACATCGTGCTGGCGGGCGCCCGCGGCGGCCGCAGGACCGAGGTCGCCGAGGGGGGATACGAAGCCGTCCAGCATGTCGGCGGACGGACCTGGCGGGTGCCGGTCACGGCGTTCTGGCAGGCACATCGCGACGCGCCGGCGCTGTACAGCAGGCTCGTCACGCAGTGGGCGCGGCTCGAGCCCGGCATGACGGCCTGGGATCTGTACGGCGGTGCGGGGCTTTTCGCCGCTGCGCTGGCCCTGCAGGTCGGCGACACCGGCCGGGTGCTCACCGTGGACACGTCGCGCGGCGCGTCCCGGTCGGCCCGCGCCGCGCTGGGCGACCTGGACTGGGTGTCGGTGCTGACGGACTCGGTGCGGCGCGCGCTGGCCGGTCAGCGACGGCGTGCCGACGTCGCGGTGCTGGACCCGCCGCGGACCGGGGCCGGCCGCGAGGTCGTCGATCTGCTCGCCGCCGCAGAGGTCCCGCGTATCGTGCACATCGGTTGTGAGGCGGCATCTTTCGCGCGTGACATCGGCCTGTACCGCAAGCACGGGTATGCCGTCGAAGAGCTGCGGGTGTTCGATTCGTTCCCGCTGACCCACCATGTCGAATGCGTGGCGGTGCTCACCCGATGATGAAGTAGCGCACCCACAGGTATACGGCGGACAGAACCACCGAGACCGCGGTGACCACGACGCCCTTCCGGGTGAACTCCCAGAACGAGATCTCGTAGCCGGCGCGGCGCGCGATGCCCAGCATCACCACGTTGGCGCTGGCCCCGACCGCGGTCAGGTTGCCGCCGAGATCGGCGCCCAGCGCCAGCGCCCACCACAGTGCGTTGGAGTGCGTGGGTTCTGACAGTCCGGCGGCCAGCTCGCTCACGATCGGCGTCATCGTCGCCACGTAGGGGATGTTGTCGATGATCCCCGACACCGGGGCCGAGACCCCGAGGACCAGCATCACCGCGGTGAGCGCGTCACCGCCGGTGGCCTCGACCGCCGTCTTCGCCAGGTCGGCGATCACGCCGGTCTTCACCAGCGCGCCGACCATCACGAACAGGCCGGCGAAGAACAGCAGTGTCTCCCACTCGACGCTGTCGAGGTAGTCGGATTTTTCGACGCCGGAGATCAGGATCAGCACGCCCGCCCCGAGCAGCGCCACGATGGACGGTTCGATGTGGAGCACCGAGTGGCCGATGAACGCCGCGAAGACCAGCGTCAGCACCACGCCGCACTTGACCAGCAGTGCCGGGTCGCGGATCGCCTCGCGCTCCTGCAGCGACATCACGTCGGCGACCCGTTCAGGTTCGACGCGGAAGGAGCCGCGGAACAGCCAGGGCAGCAGTGCGATGAACACCACCATGATCACCACGATGACCGGGAGCATGTGGACGAGGAAGTCGTTGAACGTCAGGCCGGCCCGGCTGGCGATGATGATGTTGGGCGGATCACCGACCAACGTCGAGGCGCCGCCGATGTTGGAGGCGAACACCTCGGCCATCAGGAACGGCACCGGGTTGATGGCCAGCCGGTCGCACACGAGCAAGGTCACCGGCGCGATCAGCAGCACGGTGGTGACGTTGTCCAGAAGTGCCGAGGCGGCCGCCGTCACCAGAACGAGCAGGATCATGATGCGCAGCGGTGATCCCTTGGCGCGCTTGGCCGCCCAGACCGCGACGTACTCGAAGACGCCGGTCTGACGCAGCACGCTGACGATGATCATCATCCCGAACAGCAGGAAGATGACGTCCCAGTCGATCCCGGTGTCGCGGGAGAAGAACACGTCCTCGGAGCCGAGCAGGCCGACCGCGACGATGATCGCCGCGCCGCCGAGGGCGGCAAGCGTCTTGTTGATGCGGTCGCTCGCGATCAGCCCGTAGGCGACGGCGAACACCGCGATCGCGATGACGGTCATCGCCACCGCTCCCGTTGGTCGATCAATGCCTCAGCGCCGCTTCCAGCAGACGCGATGCGGTGATCACACCGGCGAGTCTGCCTTCTTTCATCACGGCGATGAGCGGGCTCCTGCACCGTGCCATGCTGGCCGCGACCTCGATGATCGTGTCGTCGGCGCGCGCCGCCGGCACGTCGGTCAGGTGCTCGGGCAGCACCTCGCGTACCGTCTTGCCGCCGAGTTTGTCCGCGGCACGGTCGGCCATCGATTCGTCCAGCACTCCGGCCAGAGAGGGATCGTCCTGGACGTACTGGGGAATGATGAAGCGCACCACCTGCGAGGCGGGCAGGACGGCGAACGGCTTGCCGGACGCGTCGGTGACGACGATGCCGGGCAGGCGGTGCTCGGCGAGCATGCGCGCCGCGTCGAGCGCATCGGAATCCATCGTCACGACCGGGAATTCCTCGGCGATGTCCTCGGCGTGCATACCAGCACGATACGGCGCGCAGGGGGGACCGGCGGCAGGCGGTCGGGCTTGGTGTGCGAGCGCCCACCGGTATAGATTTGGTCGTGGTGCGCCGGGAAGACGGGTCGGCAGGTCAGTTCGTCGACTCGCGAAAGGTTACCCCGTGGCCGCCCTGCTAGCGGTGCCGCTGTGCACCCGAATCATCTTCTGCGACAACGTCATCGACGAATCGCGGGACAGCGCATGACTCGCCCCGGCCGGACGGCGCCCGGCGGACTGCGCCTCCTCGGTCGCGGGTCATGGACCGAGGCGCAGCGCTTCGCCGCGATACTGCGCAAGGAGACCGTCGGCGGGCTGCTGCTGCTGGGGATGACGGGCCTGGCGCTGGGCTGGGCCAACTCACCGTGGTCGCCGTCCTACCACGCGATATCCGGCCATCTCATCGGCCCCGAGTCGTTGCATCTCCAGCTCAGCGTGTCCGCGTGGGCGGCCGACGGACTGCTGGCCGTGTTCTTCTTCGTCGTCGGGGTGGAACTCAAACGCGAATTCGTCGCCGGCGATCTGCGCGATCCGGCCCGCGCCGCGCTGCCGATCGCCGCGGCCATCGGCGGCATGCTCGTTCCGGCCGGGATCTTCATCGCCGTGAATCTCGCCGCCGATCGTCCGGAGAACCTCGGCGGATGGGCGGTGCCGATCGCCACGGACATCGCGTTCGCTCTCGCCGTGCTTGCGGTGCTGTCGACCCACCTGCCGACGGCGCTGCGGACGTTCCTGCTCACGCTGGCCGTCGTCGACGATCTGCTGGCCATCACGGTCATCGCGGTGTTCTACACCGACCACCTGTCGTGGGGTCCGCTGGCGCTGGCGCTGATCCCCGGCGGTCTGTTCGGGCTCGCCGTACAGCGGGGGGTGCGGCGATGGTGGATCCTTCTGCCGCTGGCCGCGGTGACGTGGGGACTGGTACACGCCAGCGGAGTGCACGCCACCGTCGCCGGCGTCCTGCTCGGCTTCGCCGTGCCCGTGCTGGGCCGGCACGCGTCGGCGGATCACTTCGAGCATGCACTGCGGCCGGTGTCCGCGGGATTCGCCGTGCCGGTGTTCGCGTTCTTCGCCGCCGGTGTGACGGTCGGCGGCTGGTCAGGTCTGGGGCAGTCCCTTCTGCACCCGGTGACCATCGGCGTGATCGCCGGTCTGGTGGTCGGTAAACCACTGGGGGTCTGGCTGACCGCCTACCTGTTGGCCAGATTCACCCACGCCAGCCTCGACGACGAACTCCGGTGGCGCGACGTCCTCGGTGTGTCGCTGCTCGCGGGCGTCGGCTTCACGGTGTCTCTGCTGATCGGCGAGCTGGCCTTCGATTACGGATCGATGACGAGTGCCGACGTCAAGGTCGGCGTGCTGTGCGGCTCGCTGGTGGCGGGCCTGCTCGCCGCGGTTGTGCTACTCAGTCGGAACGCGGCCTACCGGCGCATTCGCCGTCAGGAAGAACTCGACGAGGACGCCGACGGCGTGCCCGACGTCTATGAGACGCGCGTCGCTCGCGGCGACTGACGGCCCGCCCGGTGCGTAGACTGACGGGATGCTTGAACAGATCCGCGGTCCTGCTGATCTGCAGCACCTCTCGCAGGGCCAACTGACCGAGCTGGCCCGCGAGATCCGCGACTTCCTGATCCACAAGGTCGCGGCGACGGGCGGGCACCTGGGACCGAATCTCGGCGTGGTGGAACTGACGCTGGCGCTGCACCGCGTCTTCGACTCGCCGCACGATCCGATCCTGTTCGACACGGGTCATCAGGCTTATGTGCACAAGATGCTGACCGGCCGGTGCCGGGACTTCGAGACGCTGCGCAAGAAGGACGGACTGTCGGGTTACCCGTCGCGCGAGGAGAGCGAGCACGACTGGGTGGAGTCCAGCCACGCCAGTTCGGCGCTGTCGTACGCCGACGGGCTGGCCAAGGCCTTCGAACTCAACGGGCACCGCAACCGGCACGTGGTGGCGGTGGTGGGCGACGGCGCACTCACCGGCGGCATGTGCTGGGAGGCGATGAACAACATCGCCGCGTCCCGGCGGCCGGTGGTCATCGTCGTCAACGACAACGGCCGCAGCTACGCGCCCACCATCGGCGGCTTCGCCGAGCACCTCGCGGGCCTGCGGCTGCAGCCCGGCTACGAGCGGGTGCTCGAGGAGGGGCGCAAAGCGGTCCGCGGAGTCCCGGTCATCGGCGAGTTCTGCTATCAGTGCATGCACAGCATCAAGGCCGGCATCAAGGATGCGCTCTCACCGCAGGTGATGTTCACCGATCTCGGCTTGAAGTACGTCGGCCCGATCGACGGCCACGACGAGCACGCCGTGGAGAGCGCGCTGCGGCACGCCCGCGCCTTCAACGCTCCCGTCGTGGTGCACGTCGTCACCCGCAAGGGCATGGGCTACGCGCCGGCCGAGAATGACGAAGACGACCAGATGCACTCATGCGGGGTGATCGATCCGGAGACCGGGCTGGCCACGTCGGTGCCCGGCCCGGGGTGGACGTCGACGTTCTCCAACGAGCTGATCCGGCTGGCGGCCAAGCGACGCGACGTCGTGGCGATCACCGCCGCGATGCCCGGCCCCACCGGGCTCAGTGCGTTCCGGCAGCGCTTCCCCGATCGTTTCTTCGACGTCGGCATCGCCGAACAGCATGCGATGACGTCGGCCGCCGGGCTGGCGATGGGCGGCATGCACCCGGTGGTCGCGATCTACTCGACCTTCCTCAACCGCGCGTTCGACCAGATGATGATGGACGTCGCGCTGCATCGGCTCCCGGTGACGATGGTGCTCGACCGGTCCGGGGTCACCGGTCCGGATGGGGCAAGCCACAACGGCATGTGGGATCTGTCGATCCTCGGGATCGTGCCCGGCATGCGGGTGGCGGCTCCGCGCGACGGCGCCCGCCTGCGTGAGGAACTCGCCGAGGCGCTCGACGTCGACGACGGTCCGACCGCCATCCGATTCCCCAAAGGGGATGTGGGAGAGGATATTCCGTCAGTCGAACGGCGTGACGGGGTGGACGTCCTCGCGCTGCCCGCCGACGGTCTGTCCGACGACGTCCTCATCGTCGCCGTCGGGCCGTTCGCGGCGATGGCGCTGGCGATCGCCGAACGGCTGCGCAACCAGGGAATCGGTGTGACCGTGGTCGACCCCCGCTGGGTGCTGCCCGTACCGGCGGTTCTGACGACGCTGGCGGCCGGGCACAAGCTCGTGGTCACGCTCGAGGACAACGGTGTGCACGGCGGTGTGGGTTCGGCGGTCTCGGGTGCCCTGCGCCACGCGGAGGTCGACGTGCCGTGCCGGGATGCGGCGCTGCCGCAGGAGTTCTTCGCGCATGCGTCGCGCGGGGAGGTGCTGGCCGAGGCGGGTCTCACCGACCGCAACATCGCCCGTCAGATCACCGGGTGGGTGGCCGCGCTCGGCGCCGCGGTGGCCGAGAAGGAAGTCAGCGAACACCTCGACTGAGCGCTGCGCGTTCCGCTGAGCGCCAGGGAGTCGCAGTGGCCGAACCCATCGACGAATACTTCACCGCGACCATCTCGGCGCTGAGCGCGCCGAGTGCCGCCGACAAAGACGCGCTGCACGGCGTTTCGGTGCAACTCTGCCTCGACGTGTTCGATGCGCAGCTCGGCAGCCGGCATCTCGACCTCGCCGCGCGCCGGCTGCGGTCGAAGAACAAGGGCTACTACACGATCGGGTCGTCCGGTCACGAGAGCAACGCCGCCGTGGCCGCCGCGTTGCGGCCCACCGATCCGGCTCTGCTGCACTACCGCTCCGGTGGCTTCTTCCTGACCCGTGCGCGCCAGGTCGCCGGCAGCGATCCACTGCGCGATGTGCTGCTCGGTGTGGTGGCCGCCACCGGCGAACCGATCTCCGGCGGCCGGCACAAGGTGTTCGGGCGCTATGACCTGCACGTCATACCGCAGACCTCCACCATCGCCTCGCACCTGCCCCGAGCGCTCGGAGTCGCGTTCTCGGTGGCGCGGGCGCGCAAGCTGCGGGTCGAAAGCCCCTGGCCTGCCGATGCTCTGACGGTCTGCAGTTTCGGCGACGCGTCGGCCAATCACTCGACGGCGGTCGGCGCCATCAACGCCGCCATGCACACCGCTTACCAGGGCGTCCCGGTTCCGCTGCTGTTCGTCTGTGAGGACAACGGGATCGGGATCAGCGTCAAGACACCGCAGGGATGGATCGCGCGGACCTACAGCGGTCGCGCCGACCTCCGCTATTTCGCCGCCGACGGAACCAGCCTGCCCGAGGTGCTGACCGTGACGGCGCAGGCCGCCGAATACGTTCGCGCCCAGCGTCGTCCGGCTTTCCTGCACCTGCGTACGGTGCGGCTGATGGGGCATGCCGGGTCGGATTACGAGCCCGGCTACCGCAGCAGCGACGAGATCGCCGCCGACTATCGGCGTGATCCGGTGCTGTGCACGGCACGCTTGCTGGTCGCGGCGGGTGTGCTCACCCCGCAGCAGGTGCTCGACGCCTACGAGGCCAAACGGTCGCAGGTGCTGGCCCTGGCCGCCGAGGTCGCCGAGCTCCCGCAGTTGGACAGTGCCGACGCGGTGATGGCCCCGCTGCGAGACGCCCTCGACGACGCGGTGACGGCGACCCGGACGGCCGCGACCGAAGCCGTCGAGCGCGACGGGCCGCCGGTGACGGTCGCTCAGGCGATCAATCGCGCGCTGCGGGATGTGCTCGCCGACGAGCCCGCAGCGATGGTCTTCGGCGAGGACGTCGGCCGCAAGGGCGGCGTCTATGGGGTGACGCGCGGCCTGCAAGCCGCGGCCGGCACGGCGCGGGTGTTCGACACGCTGCTCGACGAGCAGTCGATCCTCGGGCTGGCTCTGGGGGCGGGTGTCTCGGGCCTGCTGCCGATCCCGGAGATCCAGTATCTGGCGTATCTGCACAATGCCGCAGACCAGATCCGCGGCGAGGCCGCGACATTGCAGTTCTTCTCCAACCGGCAGTACCGCAACCCGATGGTGGTGCGGATCGCCGGGTACGGGTACCAGAAAGGCTTCGGCGGCCACTTCCACAACGACAACTCGATCACGGCGGTGCGGGATCTGCCGGGCGTGTTGGTGGCTTCGCCGGCGCGGCCGGACGACGCCGCGGCGATGCTGCGGTCCTCCGTCACCGCGGCCCGCGCGGCGGGAACGGTGTGTCTGTTCCTGGAACCGATCGCGCTCTACCACACCCGTGATCTGTACGACGACGGCGACGACCTGTGGCTGGCGCCCGACACCGGCGCGGTGGTGCCGATCGGCAGCGCCCGCACCTACGGCGACGGGCGGGACCTGACCATTCTGACGTTCGGCAACGGGGTGCCGATGAGCCTGCGGGTGGCGCGCCGGCTGGCCGGACGGGACATCGCCGCCCGGGTGGTGGACCTGCGGTGGCTGGCGCCGCTGCCGGTGTCCGACATGCTGGCCGAGGCCCGGACCACCGGGTGCGTGCTGGTGGTGGACGAGACCCGGGAGAGCGGAGGGGTGAGCGAGGGCATCGTGACGGCGCTGATCGACCACGGCTATGGAGGAGCGCTGGCCCGCGTCGCCGGCCACGACAGCTTCATCCCGCTCGGCGACGCTGCGCTGCAGGTGCTGCTCAGTGAGGACACCGTCGAGGCCGCTGCGGTCGAACTGGTCGCGGCCCGGCGCTAGACAGCATCGTTACGCTGCACACGTGGACGCAGAACTGGCACGGTGGAAGGCTGCCGGGCAGTCCTTCGACTACCTCGGATTCGACGTGTTCTACCGGCACGAGGGTCAGGGCCCTGCCCTGCTGCTCGTCCACGGTTATCCGTTCAACTCCTTCGACTGGTCAGCGATCTGGCCAACGCTGACCGAGCGGTTCACCGTGATCGCGCCGGACATGATGGGAATGGGCTTCTCGGCCAAACCGGTGGCCTACCGCTACTCGGTGTACGACCACGCCGACATGCACGAGGCGCTGCTGTCGCATCTCGGTGTCCGCTCGGCGCATGTGCTGGCCCATGACCTCGGCGACTCGGTGGCCCAGGAGTTCTTGGCGCGCAACGAGTTCGGAGAACAGAGCTACGGTGCGTGGAACATCGAGTCGATCACCTGGCTCAACGGCGGGCTGTTCAACGAGGCGTACACGCCGCGTGCGATGCAGAAGCTGATGTCGGCCACGCCCCTGGGTGACCTGATGAGTCCGTTGCAGGGCAGTGTCCTGTCCCGCCGTCTGCTCGAACCCACCATCAACGAGATGTTCGGACCGAACACCAAGCCGTCGCGGCAGCTGATGGACACCTTCCACCAGATCCTGGAGTGGGGCGACGGGAAGCGGGTCCTGCACAAGGTGGGCAGATTCCTCGACGACCGCTACACGCACCGCAACCGGTGGGTGCGGGCGATGCGGAAGACGTCGGTGTCTCTACGCCTGATCGACGGTCCCGTCGATCCGAACTCGGGGGCGCACATGGCCCGGCGGTACGCCGAGGTGGTCCCGGACGCCGACGTCGTGATGCTCGCCGACGACATCGGGCACTGGCCTCAGATCGAAGCGCCCGAAGCGGTGCTGACGCACTTCCTGGCCCACATCGACCGCGTCACGGGGCAGCGGTAGCCAACGCGTCGGCCAGCACGGGCACCGTCAGATCGCGCTGCCACTGCCGCGCTCCCGAGTCGCGCAGGAACACATCGACAGCGGCGGCGGTGTCCTCGACGGTGACCCAGTCCCAGCACAACCGCCGAACGACGTCGGGCGACAACAGGTTCTCCGTGGGCACCGAAACGCGTTGCGCCACGTCGGTCAGTGCCGCGCGGGCCGCTTCCAGCCGGGCGGCGGCCTCCGGTTTGCGCCGCGCCCAGCGCGAGGCGGGCGGCGGGCCGTTGGACGGTTCCTGCGGCGACGGCGCCTCGGCGGTGCGGGCGCGGGCCAGCGCGTCGAGCCACACCTGCGCGCTGCGCCGCTGCTTGGACCCGCCGAACACCGGTAACGCGGTGAGCTTCTCGACAGTGTCGGGATCGGTGGTGGCGGCGTTGACGATCGCGCTGTCGGGCAGGATGCGGCCCGGCGCGATGTCGCGCCTGCGGGCGATCTGATCTCGCGTCATCCAGAGCTCCCGCACCGCCGCGAGGGCCCGGGGGTCGCGCACCTTGTGGATGCCCGAGGTCCGCCGCCACCTGTCCCTGCGTGTCGGTGACCCTTCGAAGGTGCGGAGGAACTCGAATTCCTGGCGCGCCCATTCGGTCTTGCCCTGCTCGGCCAGCACGGCGTCGATCGCGTCGCGCAGTTCGGCGAGGACCTCGACGTCGAGTGCCGCGTAGTTCAGCCAGTCGTGCGGCAGCGGCCGTTTCGACCAGTCGGCCGCGCCGTGGCCCTTGGTCAGCTGCAGGCCGAGCAGCCGCTGCACCATGGCCGCGAGATTCACCCGGTCGTAGTTGGCCAACCGCCCCGCGAGCTCGGTGTCGTAGAGCGACGTGGGCCGCATGCCGATCTCGGCCAGGCACGGTAGGTCCTGATCGGCGGCGTGCAGCACCCACTCGTCGCCGGCCAGCACCTCGGCGACCGGCGCCAGCACCTCGAGAGAGTCGCTGCCGTGACTGACCGGGTCGATCAGGACGGTGCCCGCACCGGCGCGGCGGATCTGCACCAGGTACGCACGATTGGAGTAGCGGAAGCCGGACGCGCGTTCGGCGTCGACGGCGAACGGGCCGGTGCCCGACGCCAGAACATCTGCCGCCCGGGCGATCTCGTCGCGGCTGGCGGCCACGCCGGGGACGCCGTCGCGCGGAGACAGCAGCGGGGTGGCCTCGGGCTCCACCGGTTCGGCGCCGTCGGTGTCATCGGGGTCGACGGTGTCATCGGGGTCGACGGGTCCCAAGGCAGAACCCACAGGCTGGAATGCAGACATCTCGGGTCAGGCGCGGGTGCGGGAACTCAGGTCGGTCACCCCGGACGGCGGCAGGCCGGCGGCATGCTCGAGCACCTCGCAGAACGCCTCCACGTGCGGCCCGAGGTCGACGTCCGTGGCGGTCCACGAGGCGCGCAGTTCCAGTTGGTGTGCGCGCGGCGGGCCGGAGATGTCGCCGTAGCGCACCGACGTCGTGGCGGTGACCGTGCCGCCCAGGGCGGTGACGTGCTCGGCGCGCTGCTCGAGCGCATCGACCAGCCAACTCCACGCGACCTCGGGCAGCAGGGGGTCGACGGCCTCGCTGGAGTCCAGGTCCGCCTGGATGTAGGCGACCAGCCGCATGGTGCCGTCCCAGGCGTCGGCGCCTTCGGGATCGTGCAGGAGGATCAGCCGGCCGAACGCGTCACCCTCGGAGCGCTCCGGGATGATCGCCGCCTCGGCGTGCTTGACCTCCGCGCCCAGCGCGTAGCTGTACGGCGCGAGGCGCTGAGGCGGCCGGATCGGGCCCAGCTCGATCTCCGGTCGTACGGTGGTGGCATTCATGGCCGCCACCGCTTCACGGAATTGAGCCGGTTCGGCGGTGGTCACGCCGACTGACGCTAGTCCATTCGGGCAGGTCTGTGCTCATGGCGCGCCGATTCGGACCAGACCGGGCATGGCAGCATGGACGGCGATGAATACGCGCCGCGAGCTGCCCGAATCGCCCTACCTGGCCGCCGTCGCCGGCCGCGAGCCCCCCCGGGTACCGGTGTGGATGATGCGGCAGGCGGGGCGGTCGCTGCCCGAGTACCGGGCACTTCGGGCCAAGAACACGATGATGCAGGCCTGTTTCGACGCCGACCTGATCACCGAGATCACCCTGCAGCCGGTGCGCAGGCACGGCGTCGACGCGGCCATCCTGTTCTCCGACATCGTGGTGCCGCTGCGTGCCGCGGGGATCGGCCTGGACATCGTGCCGGATGTGGGGCCGGTCATCGAGCACCCGATCCGCTCCCTCGAGGACGTCCGTGCGATCGCGCCTCTGGATCCGCAGCAGGTCGCGCCGGTGGCCACCGCGGTCGCCCAGCTGGTCGGCGAGCTCGGCGACGTGCCGCTGATCGGTTTCGCCGGTGCCCCGTTCACGCTGGCGTCCTATCTCGTCGAGGGCGGCCCGAGCCGCAATCACGAGCACACGAAGGCGATGATGCTCGGTGAAACCGACACCTGGCATGCGCTGATGACGGCGCTGACGGACGTCACGATCGGGTTCCTGCGCACTCAACTCGAGGCCGGTGTGGACGCGATCCAGGTGTTCGACTCGTGGGCGGGCACGCTGTCGCTGGCCGACTACCGCGCGTACGTGCTGCCGCACAGCACCCGGGTGTTCGCCGCACTGTCGCAGTTCGGTGTGCCGATGACGCACTTCGGCGTCGGCACCGCCGAGCTCCTGGGCGCGATGTCGGAGGCCGTCCACGGCGACGGCGGCGGCCACGGCGTGCCCGCGGTCGTCGGCGTGGACTGGCGCACATCGCTGACCG
This sequence comes from Mycolicibacterium chubuense NBB4, assembly GCF_000266905.1. The sequence goes on from NC_018027.1 coordinate 2,247,868, forward strand.
ACGCCGCCTCGCGGGTGCGGCGGGGGACCGCCCTGCAGGGCAACCTCGACCCGGTGGTGCTGCTGGCGGGATGGCCGGTGGTGCAGCGCGCGGTCCGCGCGGTGGTCGAGGACGGCAGGCGCGCGATCGACGCCGGGGCCGCCGGGCATGTGTTCAACCTCGGTCACGGGGTGCTGCCGGCGACCGACCCCGAGATCATCACCGACATGGTGGCGCTGGTGCACGAGCTGTGACCACTTCCTATTGCATTGTCGGCGGCGGTATTTCGGGTCTGGTCGCCGCGTACCGGTTGCGCGTGGCAGCCGGCCCCGACGTGTCGATCACGGTGCTCGACCCGGCCGACCGCCTCGGCGGCGTCCTGCGCACCGAGCGGGTCGGCGGGCAGCCGCTCGACGTCGGTGCCGAGGCCTTCGTGGCCCGCAGGCCCGAGGTGCCCGCACTACTCGGCGAGCTGGGCCTCTCCGGAAAGCAGATCGCCACCACCGGCGCCCGCCCGCTGATCTACAGCGAAGGCCGGCTGCACCAGCTGCCCCGCGACACCGTCAACGGCATTCCGTCGCGGGCCGGCGCGCTGACGGGGCTGGTCGACGACGCGACGATCCGGTGGATGCTCGACGAGCCCCGGCGGCCGCTGTCCTGGCGCCCCGGCGCGGATCCGTCGGTCGCCGAACTCGTCGGCGACCGGTTCGGCGAACAGGTCGTCGCCCGCTCGGTCGACCCGTTGCTCGCCGGTGTGTACGCCGGTTCGGCCGCGACGATCGGCATGCGTGCGGCCGCACCGACGGTGGCCACGGCGCTGGATCGCGGTGCCCGCAGCCTCACGGAGGCGGTCAATTCGGTCCTGCCCCCGCCCGTGTCCGGATCGATCTTCGGCGCGATCGACGGCGGCTACGCCGTGTTGATCGACGAACTGGTACGTCGCTCCGCGCTGACGTGGGCACAGGTGACCGTGCGCGGCGTTCATCAGACGGCGCGCGGGTGGGAACTCCTCGACGACGAAGGCACCCGGTGGTCCGCCGACGCCGTCGTGCTGGCGGTCCCCGCGCCGCGACTGCCGGCGCTGATCTCCGACGTCGCCCCGGCCAGCGCGGCCGCCGCCCGCAAGATCCCGGTCGCCTCGTCCGCGGTCGTCGCGCTGGCACTGCCGGGCGGCACGCCGCTGCCCGAGCAGTCCGGCGTGCTCGTCGCCGGTCGCGGGAGGCTGCGCGCGAAGGCGGTCACCCTGTCGTCGCGGAAGTGGGGGCGCCGCGGCAGCGTCGAGATGGTGCGGCTGTCGTTCGGCCGGTTCGGCGACGACCTGGCGCGCCGCGCCGGCGATGAGGAGTTGCTGACCTGGTCGGCTGAGGACCTCGGCACGTTGTTCGGTATCTCGGTGGAACCGGTCGATTCCCGGGTGGCCCGCTGGCTGGATGCGATGCCGCAGTACGGGCCGGGCCACGGCGACCTGATCGCCGAATTGCGCACGGGGCTTCCGCCGCGGCTGGCCGTGGCCGGTGCCTATCTCGACGGCATCGGGGTGCCCGCCTGCGTGGCGGCGGCGACCCGGGCTGCGGCGGCGCTGACCGTCCAGACCTGAGCTCGACGGGGCCGGCGTGCGTGGCACCATGGTGACATGGCCAAGCTCGACTACGACGCCCTCAATTCCGCCGTGCGCTACCTGATGTTCTCCGTGTTCGCCGTCCAACCGGGCACGCTTCCCGACGACGAAGACGCGCGGGCGGCCGTCATCGACGACGCCACGACGTTCTTCAAGAGGCAGGAGGACAACGGCGTCGTGGTGCGGGGCCTCTACGACATCGCCGGCATGCGCGCCGACGCCGATTTCATGATCTGGACGCACGCGGAGACGGTGGAGGCGCTGCAGGCCACGTATGCCGACTTCCGGCGCACGACGACGCTGGGGCGTGCGTGCACCCCGGTGTGGAGCAACGTGGCGCTGCACCGGCCCGCGGAGTTCAACAAGAGCCACGTGCCCGCGTTCCTCGCGGGGGAGGAGCCCGGCAACTACATCTGCGTCTATCCGTTCGTCCGCTCCTACGAGTGGTATCTGCTGCCCGACGAGGAGCGCCGGCGCATGCTCGCCGAGCACGGGATGGCGGCGCGCGAGTACAAGGACGTGCGGGCGAACACAGTGTCCTCGTTCGCGCTGGGCGACTATGAGTGGCTGCTCGCGTTCGAGGCCCCGGAGTTGCACCGGATCGTCGATCTGATGCGTGACCTGCGGGCCACCGACGCCCGCCGCCATGTCCGCGAGGAGACGCCGTTCTTCACCGGCCCGCGGGTGTCGGTCGAGAAGCTGGTGCTCGCACTGCCCTGACACTTTGCTGAAACGGCGACACCGATCTGCTCGGCGCTAGTGAGCCGAGGGCACCAGCCGCAGCGAGATCGAGTTGATGCAGTAGCGCTGGTCGGTCGGCGTCGGGTAACCCTCCCCTTCGAAGACATGCCCGAGGTGGCTGTGGCAGTTGGCGCACACCACCTCCACGCGGCGCATGCCCAGGGAGTCGTCGGGCCGGAGGATCACCGCATCTGAGTCGGCGGGATCGAAGAAAGACGGCCAGCCGCAATGTGATTCGAACTTCTCGCTGCTGCGGAACAACTCGGCGCCGCAGGCGCGGCACTGGTAGACGCCCTCGGTCTTGGTGTCGGTGTACTCACCGGTGAAGGGACGTTCGGTGCCGGCCCGGCGCAGTACCGCGAATTCTTGCGGCGTGAGACGTTCGCGCCACTGGTCGTCGGTGAGCGCCAGCTTGGGGCCTGCCTCCGAACTCGACGCGGAATCTGCGGCTGTCATGGCCTCAGGCTACTCGTCGCCGGCTCGGGGGCGGGCGCGGCGAGCTGCTTGATCCACGGTGGGTCGATGCCCTCGTCGAGACGGCCCTCGCTCTTCGCGTCGAGGTAGCGGAACAACAGCACGGTGAAGACCACGATGACCATCAGCGACCAGCCGTAGGTGATCTTCAGATACTCCAGCGCGCGTCCGGTGGTCGGCAGTTCCCGCAGCAGCCAGCGGTCCATCGTGAGGAACCCGTAGACGGCCAGCCACGCCGGCCAGTTACGGATCGCCGAGTTCGGCAGCACCACCGTCATCAGGAACGGGAAAAGCATCATCGAGTAGTAGCCCTGTCCGAGGGAGAGGACCAGCCACGACGTCACCAGCAGCACGCCCGAGGACGTCAGCATCCAGAAGAACACGTCGCGGCTGCGGTAGTAGCGGTAGAGCAGCCACAGCGCCGCCGCTCCCAACACTGCGAACAGGATGCGCAGCAACAGGATCAGCCACATCGGCAGGCCGTAGTAGATGCCGTTGCCGAGGATCGAACTGTTGAAGTAGTCGCGGGTGGAGAAGATGTAGGGGACGGTGCGGGTGACGAAGTCCATCGGGTCGCTGATCAGTGGCCACGCCGCGAGGTTGAACGCGACGGGGATCGCGATGGCGGTCACCAGTGAACGCCACTGCCGGTTGAGCAGCGGCAGCAGCAGCAGCGGCGCCAGAAGTGGCTTGACCACCAGGGTCAGCCCGACGCTGACGCCCGCCCACCACTCGTGGGTCTTGTTGCCGTCCAGCAGCCAGCGGAAGAACAGCACTTCGAGCAGCAGGATGACGCCGTTGATGTTGCCGAACACCAGCGTGCTGGTGACGCTTTCGGTGCAGAACATCGCAAGCACCAGTGCGGGCGCGGCGACCGAACTCAGCCCGAAGCCGAAGAGCCGCAACAGGAAGTAGGCCGCGATCAGGATCGCCACGGTGTTGAAGAAGATGAACCAGTTGCGGGACGCGAATTCGGGCAGGTACCCGAACGGCGCCATGATCAGCGTGCCGCCGGGCGGGTAGAGGTAGTGCGGGTCGACGTGGTCGAAGTGCTCGTTGTAGATGTCCCAACCGAACTTGAAGTTGATGACCGCGCGATAGACGGGCGCGAAGTCGTCGGTGATGTAGCGGTTGAACACCAGCACGTAGCTGCGATGGATGACCGACATAATGGCCAGCGGCCACAGGATCGACCGCAGCACCGAGGCCGTGGTGGGCGGGGATGTGCGAGGCCGGAAAGCGGTCAGGACAAGATCACGCACGCCCCGCACCGTACCCCAGTGGCGAACGTCCGGACCGTCAGGCCGGGCAGTACGTGTCGGTCTGCGGCAGTTGCCCGGTCTTGAGGTAGTTGATCACCGGCGGCAACGCGCACGGCGAGTAGATCGCCGCGCCGTGGCCGACGCCCTGCCACATGACCCGCCGGTTCGACGAGCCGGCGTTGATCGCCGTGGCGGCGACGGCGGCCACGCCCTCGCTGCCGACGATCGGGTTGTTCTGCACGCCGAGCAGCAGCGTCGGGATCTTGAGGTCGTGAGGTTCCTTGGGTGTGGTGCCGCTCGGCCAGTTCAGGCACTTGACCATGTCCAGCGCGCCGACGGTGCCGAACTGCGGGTAGAGCTTGTTCCACGCGACGACGAGTTCGCGCACCCGGTCGGGAGTGGGCCGGTTGAGTGCGTCGCTGCAGCTGTTGACGAACTGGCCGTCGGTCTGGCGCAGCGTCTCGGCCTGGTTGATCAGGTTGTTGAGCCGGTTGGTGTTGCCGGAGCGGGCGTCGGCGATCGCGGCGGCGAGTTCGTTGCCGGCATCGACCCTGTTGCCCTGCGGGTAGGCCAACGCCGTGGAGATCGCGTCGGCGACGGCGGCCACGGACGCCCCGCCGGGGCCGTTGCCTGCGCGTGCCGCGGTGAGCAGCGAGTCGACGGCGCCCTTGGGGTCGGGGCCAAGCGGGCAATTGGTGGCGAGGCACTGCTTGGCCCACGCGTCGAGCGCGGCCTGTTCGCCCTTGACGCGTTGCTCGGTGGCGGCCTCGGCCGCAATGCCCAGTGGCAGAGGTGAATCGAGAACGAGCCGGGCCACCCGGTTCGGGTGCTCACCGGCGTAGGCGAGCGCGACCTGCGCTCCGTTGCCGACCCCGAGCAGCGCCAGCGCCGGCACGTCCCAGGTGGTTCGCAGACGCTCGATGTCCTCGGCGGCGTGCGAGTTGTCGTAGGCGGAGTCGCCGGGGGCGATGGTGTCCGTGCAGCTGGTGGTGGCCGTCATGGTGACCGCGCCGAGGTTGGCGACGGGGTCGTCGCCGGACTGGAACTGGGCCTGCTCGAACATCTCCTGGCGGTCGAACAGGTCGCGGCAGTCCAGCGCACCGGACATGCCGATGCCGCGGCGGTCCACCGACACGATGGGGTGCTGGGCCAGCACGTCGGCGCCGGCGCGCGACAGCCACACCGGAAGCTGTACCGACGACGGCAGATCCGATCCCGTCGTCAACACCAGGGGCCCGGCGTCGGCGGGCGTCTGCGCGGACTTGGCGCGCACGACGCCGATGCTGACGCTGCCGCTGGCGCCGTTGATCGGGTCGAGATCGGCGTCATAGCTGGCACAGTCCAGCGTGACGCCGGGGATGGGGTCGACCGCGGCCGCACCGAACACCCGCGAGGTGCAGTCCCGCCACGACAAGTCGTTCTTGGGTGCCTCGATGGCGGGGGGGCCGGGCGCCTGCTTGCTGGTTTGCGGGGCACCCTGCGGATGTGCCCCGGCATCGGTGGCGTAGCGCGGGTTGGCCGCCAGACCGGGCGCGCACGCGGACAGCGCGACGGACAGCACGACACCCAACACGGCACCGGTTCCCGGTGCGCCAAGCGGACGACGCATGGTGACCACAGTACTGATGGGTGTCGCCCGGCCTCCGTCGCGCGCACCGCAGGCTAGGAGCGGGTGTAGCGCAGGAACAGGTAGCCGTCGTCGTCGGCGAGGCTGTCGCGCAACCGCAGCGGCGTATGCACTTCGCCGGGGCCGGACACGATGCGTGGTGAGCGACCGCCGACGAGCACCGGGGCGATGGTCAGACAGAGCTCGTCGAGCAGTGCCTCCTCGACGAGCATGCCGAGAATCCCGGGCCCGCCTTCGGCCAGCACACGCCGCAGCCCCCGGTCGGCCAGCACGCTCAGCGCGGTGCGGAGGTCCACCGAGCCGGGCCGGCCGCCGGAGGCGTCGACGACCTCGGCGAGCCCGCCCAGCCGCCTGCCGGTGTCGGCGACGGCCTCGGAACTGGTCAGGATCAGCGGCGGCACCTCGGTGCGGTGGAACAGCTTGGCGTCGCGTTCGAGCACCCCGGAGCGGGTCAGCACGGCGATGGGCGGGACCTCGGACTGCCCGCGACGCTGGCGGCTGAGCCGTTGCGCGGCGCTGAACTGGACGCCCGAGTAGTTCTCCGTGCGCACCGTGGCCGCCCCGACGAGGATGACGTCGGCGAGTTCGCGCAGCGCGGCGAACACCGCACGGTCGCCGTCGGCGCCCAGGCCGCCGGACTTGCCTCCACTGGTCGCTCCACCGTCGACCGACGTGATCATGTTGCCGCGGACCCAGCAGGGGCTCGGGTTCTCCGGGTAGGCGTAGCGCTCGGTGAGGCCGTCCACCCCGAGCGCGCCGGTCTGGCCCAGCAGTGTGAAGTGCGTCGCGTCCCCGTCACCGGACATAGGGAGAATCACAGCACGCCGTTATGGTGCGTGCATGCACGGGTCCAGCGATGTCGGTCATCTCGTCGATCGTCATCCCAGCGTGACGCCGGAACGACTGATCGCTCAACTGGTTCCGCCGCCCACGTTCGCCGACGTCAGCTTCCAGACGTACGAGCCCGACCCCGGCGAGCCGTCCCAGGAGGCCGCCGTGCAGGCGTGCCGGCGGTTCTGCGAGCAGGCCGTCGAGCGCCGGGCGGGCAAGAAGAAGCTGTTCGGCAAGCGCGAGGTGCTGCCCGGGGTGGGGATCTATCTCGACGGCGGGTTCGGTGTGGGCAAGACGCATCTGCTGGCGTCGTCGTACTACGCGGTGCCCGGTCCGCCCGAGCACAAGCGGGCGTTCGCGACGTTCGGTGAGCTGACCCAGCTGGCCGGGGTGTTCGGTTTCGTCGAGTGCATCGACCTGCTCGCCGACTACGCCCTGGTCTGTATCGACGAGTTCGAGCTCGACGACCCCGGCAACACCACGCTGATCTCGAGGCTGCTGTCGGCGCTCGTGGAGCGGGGCGTGTCGGTGGCCGCCACGTCCAACACGCTGCCCGAGCAGTTGGGGGAGGGTCGGTTCGCCGCCCAGGACTTCCTGCGAGAGATCAACACGCTGGCCGCCATGTTCACCACGGTGCGCATCGAGGGCCCGGACTACCGGCACCGCGGGCTCCCCCCGGCGCCGGAGCCGCTCAGCGACGCCGAGGTCGCCGAGCGTGCGGCGGCGGTGTCCGGTGCCACCCTCGACGACTTCGACGGACTGTGCGCGCATCTGGCGACGATGCACCCGTCGCGCTACCTGACGCTGATCGAAGGGGTGTCGCAGGTCTACATCACCGGCGTGCATCCGCTCGACGACCAGAACGTGGCGCTGCGGCTGGTCTCGCTGACCGACCGGCTCTACGACGCCGGGATCCCGGTCGTGGCGTCGGGCTCCAAGCTCGACACCGTCTTCAGTGAGGAGATGCTCGCCGGCGGCTTCCGGAAGAAGTATCTGCGCGCGACCTCCCGGCTGCTGGCGTTGACGGCGGCGGGTCAGACCGGGCGCACCATCACGTAGTCGTGCTCGATGTGGGTACCGAGCCGGAACGTCTTGGTGCCGGTGATGGCGAAGCCGTGCTTCTGGTAGAAGCGTTGTGCCCGGCCGTTGCGCTGGTTGACTCCGAGCCACACGCAGGCCATGTCGAGTGCTGCAGCCTGCTGCAGCACCGCGGTCATCAACGCTGCGGAGGCGCCGGCGCCGTGCGCGTCGGGCAGCACATACATCTTCGACAGTTCGATCGCGGGCCGGGCCGTGACTGCCCGCGCGACCTCGGGGTCAGCCGGCGCACCGCGAATCATCATGGCGTAGCCGATGATTCGGCCTTGATCGATCGCGGTGAGCACCGTGCGGTCGGGTTCGCGCAGATACTCGGCGAAGTGGGATGCGGTCAGATTCTGGTCGACGAATGCGGCGACGTTGTCCGGCGTGACGGCAGGCGGGCACGCCAGCGGGAACGTCAGTGCGGCGACGTCGGCGAGTTCGTCGAGCCGGGACACCTCGGCCGGCTGGATCGTCGGACTCACGGGCAGGAAAGGGTCAGGCCACGTTCCACTGCGCCAGGCGAACACCCGTGATCTTGTCCAGCAGTACGACATTGGAGACCAGGTCGCGGTAGCAGTCCCACCACACGCCCCCGGTGAAGGTCTGTCCGACCCGTGCACTCTGCATGCCGAGCTGCAGCGCGTCGGGTGCGTCGCTGTTGCGGGGCTCGTAGGCGTCGCCGGTCGGGGTCACTCCGCGGAACTGGTAGGTGATGCCCATGGCGTAGGGCGTGGGGACCTGAATCGGGGTGATCGTGACGTCGGCGCGGTAGACCTGGTATCGCGGCGCACGGGGCGGATACCCGAAGCCGGGCGGCACGGGCGAGGGGGCGATGTTGTTGACCGAGACCTCGGCGACCAGACCCTTGAACTCCACGCGCAGCGGCTCGCCCAGACGGCCGATCGGGATCACGCCCGCTGTGGCGGGCGGCGCCATCACACCGGCGAGTGCCGCCAGGGTGGCGGTCAGAAGAACGAGCCAGCGACGCAGACGCATGTAGGTCTTCCCCTCCTCGAGCGTGCTCGAGAATGATCGCACACACCGGAGCCGCGCCGGACGGGGTTGGCGCCAGGACGCCCAGGCCATCCCTCACGCGGCTTCGAGGTGGAGCAGGGCGGACTTGGCGCGGGGGCCGCCGACGTACTGGCCGGTGCTGCCGTCCGAGCGCACGACGCGGTGACACGGGATGACCACAGGCAGGGGATTGTGGGCGCAGGCGGTGCCGACGGCCCGTACCGCGCGGGGATTCCCGACGGCCGCCGCGACTTCGGCGTAGGTTTCACGCCGGCCGTAGGCGATGTCACGCAGGTGCTCGACGACGCTGCGGCGGAAGCCGCCGGCCAGGCTGAGGTCGACGGGCACCTCGAAGACGGTGCGCCGCTTGGCGAAGTACTCCTCGATCTGATGGGCGGCGCGGTCGAGGCGGGCGGGGGCGTGCACGATGCGGGGGCTCAGCACGTCGGCGAGGCGGGCGAGTACCGCGTCGTGGTCCTCGACGTCGAACGCCACCCGCACCAGGCCCACCGGGGTGGCCGCCAGCAGCAGGCTGCCGACGGGGGTGTCCAGCGTGCGGTAGGCGACGTCGAGTAGACCGGCCGGTTCCGCCGCCTCGACCAAGCGGTCGTGCAGGCGCTGCAGGACAGTCTGCTCGTCGGGAGCTGGTACGTCGAACATGTTGATGCTCATGGCTTCTCATCCTCGATCCAGTGCTTTCGCAGCGTCTTGATCCCGTCGGCGGCAGCGCGGCGGGCGGCGTCGGGGGAGTTCCCGAGCAGGGTGGCGATCTCGGCGAACGGCAGCCCGGCGATGTGGTGGTAGGCAATGGCGAGGCGCTGCTTGTCGGGCAGCCTCTGCAGGGCGGGCCACAGGTCCGGGTCGCGGTGGGCGGGATCGGCGGTCGGGTCGGCGCGCTCGGGCACGGTGTCGGTCGGGTGGGCCCGGCGGGACCGTGCCCGCCCGACGTCGAGTGCCCGACGGTGGGCGATGGTCACCAGCCACGCTTCGACGTTGGCGTCGGCGGGCAGGTCGGGATACGCCCGCAGTGCCGACAGGAACGTCTCGGACCAGGCGTCCTCGGCGTCGACCGGTCCGACGACCGCCCGGCACACCCTCAGCACGGTGGCTCCATGCCGGGCCACCACCTCTTCGAACGGGCGCACCTTCACATCATGTAGACGGACGGCCGGCCGGTGATGTGAGGTCAGCTCTTCGTGAACGTTTCCAGCGCGGCGATCAGGTCGTGCTCGAAGCGGGCGATGTCGAGACCGGTGCGGTGCAGCACGCCGTTGTCGTCTTCCTCCTCGTACAGCGCGAGCAGTAGATGTTCGGTGCCGATGTAGTTGTGGCCCAGCCGAAGTGCGTGACGGAACGTCAATTCGAGTGCCTTCTTGGCGCGCGCGTCGAACGGGATGAGCGCGGGCACGCCGTCGGCGCGGGGCGGAAGGGTGACGGCCGCGTTGATCGTGGTCAGGTCGACGCCCTGGTCGGCGACCAGACGGGCGGCCAGCGCGTCCGGGTCGGCGAACAGGGCGAGGACCAGGTGGACCGGCAGGATCTCGAGGTTTCCAGCGGCGTGTGCGCGGTTCTGTGCGTCGACGATCACGGTGCGGGCGCGGGGGGTGAACCGGCTGAACCCGGCGTTGGGGTCGAGCGCGGCGGCGTCGGTGGGCGTTCTGGGGACGAACCGCTTCTGGGCGGCCTGCTTGGTGACGCCCATGCACTTGCCGATCTCCGTCCACGAGGCGCCGGAGCGGCGGGCCTGGTCGACGAAGTGGCCGATGAGGTGGTCGGCCACGTCGCCGAGCGCCTCGGCGGCCAGGACGGCGTCGGTCAGCTGGTCGAGAGGTTCGTCGTGGACGCGTCGGATGACGTCGATGAGGTCGTCGAGGCGGACGGGGTGGCTGATCTTGGCGGCAGCGGCATCGCTCATGGCGTCAACCCTAAGTTGACGCGAACGAGCCGTCAACTCGTGGTTGACGACCTCGGCGGGAGATGCAGTGGCGTAAGTCACTGAGAAGTTTCGTTGTGCGCGAAGTCTGGGAACAGATTAGGAGCATGGAGGCTGATGAGAGGACCACCAGCAGACACCCGCGGATGTTGCGACGGGCGTTGGACTTCATCCATGAGAACGCGCAGTACGACATCACGATCCGGGACATCGCCGCGGCCGCGGATGTGACGCCGCGAGCGATTCAGTATGCGTTCCGCGAGCACGTGGACACCACGCCGCTGGAATACCTGAGGCGGGTGCGTCTTGAGCGCGCGCACCGCGAGCTGGTCTCGGCCGACCCGGCGCTCGACACGGTCACGTCCATCGCGGGCCGGTGCGGGTTCAGCCACCCGGGACGCTTCAGCAGTGCCTACAAGCAGGTGTTCGGCACCGAACCCAGCCGCACACTGCGAAGTTCGTGAGCCTCAGTTCGGGGTGAATCCCTCATGGTTGAAGATGCCGGCCTGCCAGCCGCGATCGCCGAGGCACACCAGGGGCCGGCCGTCAGGGGCCTGGGCGGCCGACTGAGGGTTCGGGCAGGGCGCACCGATGCCCTGGACGCCGTACAAGGCGTACGACGCCTGCCAGAAGCCGGTGTTCACGGGCGGCCACTGATTCGGGATCCACCGGCACTGCAGCGCCTCGCCGCCGGGGCCCCGCCCGAAGGTGAACCGGTCCATGTTGGTGCAGGGTCCGGTGAGGTGCGCGTCGTAGTTCATGCCGGGCACGTCACTGGCGTAGTGCCCGGGCTTGTCGAAGTAGATCGGCCCGGGATCGGCGGTTGCCGCCGGGGCAAGGCCGACGCCCGCCGCGCCGATCGCGGTCGCCACGAGCATCTCGCGAATCATGTCGCACCCCCAGATAGGTCGGCACTGCTGCCGGTTTCACGCAAACCCTATCGGGTGCGGCGGGAACCTCGGATGCTTTCGGCGGTGAACACGATCTCGGCCCGCCACCCGGGGGGGATCGGTGGCGGGCCGAGCGTATCGGAGAAGTCGTGTTCGTCTTCGTCGCGTCCGACGCTATGGGTCGAACCTGAGAGCTGCCTAATAGGCGCTTATGTCTTGGCTTGCAAACCCGTAACGGTTTGATGCAGGCGAGCTGCCGGCCGGTGATCGGAGATCCGGCCCGATCACAGCGAATTCGCTTGTTGCACAAGGTATCCCGGGGTGGGCCAGGTGGTTCAGGCCCTAATCTTGGCGAGGTCGGCCTTGGCGTTGCGTTCGACGAAGAGTGGAACGAAGTCACGGATGGGGCGCCCGTCGAACCGGGAGTAGTGCTCGCGCACGATCTCGGCGACCTGGGCCCGCTCGACCGCGGTGTGGGCATCGGCCAGTCGCTGCGCCAGCTGGTCGATGATCTGCTGTTCACTCAACGCGACCACTGACTGAGCGTCCCCCTGTTCTACGCCGCCGTCAATCGATGGACCGAGAGCGTAAGAACTGTGCGGGATCACTTCAGTCGGAGCACCCACGCGGGCGCCCAGTGCGTCACCGTCTGCTTGTCGCTGCCGAACTGCACGGAGTAGCTGACCAGGCCCCACCATCCGCCTTGCTCGCCCAGGCCCCAGCAGGTGAGCCGGCCCTCGACGACCGAGTCCATCTGCAGGCCGTTGGGGTGATACCGCCCTGCGCAGTGCGGCTCGCGAGGGAACATGGCCGGCAGATCGACGAGGACCGCCAGCGGTGGGTGGACGCGGCGGAACACGGTGGGCAGCGGCTGGCCGCCGTGTCCGATCTTCTGCAAGCCCACACTTCGATCATATGTTCGATAGACGGGCGCTTCTAGGGGTCTGCGTGTGTCCGACCGGGATCCGACGAAGACTTGCTGGGGTCGTTGGCCTCCGCGAGCTCCTGAGCGGACTCGGTATGGCTGAGGTCGGCAGCCTGCCAGTGGGCGTCGGCCCGCTCCTGGAGTGCGGCGGGGTCGTCGACGCCGAGCATCGCGGCGCGCTGCAGGGCGTTGGCCGCCCGCTCGTGGATTTTGGCAAGGTCGTCGTGTCGGTGAGCTGCCGCGCGGTGGGCCTCCTGCGCGCGCTCGAGCGCCTCGTCGGCATGCCGCTGCGCCTCGCGGGCAGATTCGAGCGACGGCGGGCCGCCGGCAGCGAGTTCGATACGCCGCTGCTGGAGCTCGTGAATTCGTTGCTGGGCCTTCGCCGCACGCTCGGCCGCAGTGGGAAGATCCTCGTCGAACGAACCGCCCATCGCTACACCTCTTTCACGCGTGATGCGTGGGTGCCGTCGTTCCGTCAGCCGCCGGAGCGTCGGTGCAACACCATGTTAAACGCTGGACGAGACGACGAAGGCCCGGTCGAGACCGGGCCTGACGTGTGTAGTGCGCGATACTGGGATTGAACTAGCTCAGAACGTTTGCTGGTGAATACGGGCTGACCTCGCGTTTCTTGCTTCTATCTGCGAAGTCATCACACAGTGTAGCGGGAACCATGCGGAACTTCACGGAATCTCTGTATGCTGTGTGAGTTCACGCTGAGTTCACGTGAACTGGCACAGTGACCAACTTTCTATCGCGCTGAGAGGGCCGAAGGTGGCGCGAAAGACCAGAGCGGCAGGCACATTCGGCTCGGTTGACCAGCTTCCGAGCGGTCGGTACCGGGCCATGTACTACGGTCCCGACGGGCGCCGCCATAAGGCGCCAACGACGTTCGTGGCGAAGGCCGACGCGAGAGCGTGGCTATCACTGCGCCAGGCCGAGATCATCTCGCATGCGTGGATGCCACCCGGCGCTGAGCCTGCGCCGAAGGTCACGTTCGCCGAGTACGCCAAAGGCTGGCTCGACAACCGTCAGGTCGGCGGGCGCCCACTCAAGGATCGGACCCGTGAGCACTACCGGAAACTGCTCGACGAGCACATCGAACCGACGTTCGGCACGCTGCCCATTGCGTCGATCAGCGCCGACGATGTACGCGGTTGGTACGCGGCGACGCTGACCAACAGGCCGACAATGCGCGCCCACGCCTACGGTTTACTGCGGACGATCATGGCCACCGCTGCCAGCGACGGCAGGATCAATCAGAATCCGTGTGTCATCCGCGGCGCTGGTACCGCCAAGCGCGTTCACAAGGTGCGGCCGGCCACCGTCGAGGAGATAGGCATCATCGCCGACGCGATGCCGCCGCAATGGTCGCTGATGGTGCTGCTCGCCGCGTGGCTGGCGATGCGGTTTGGAGAATTGACCGAACTGCGCCGCAAGGACATCGACCTCCGCGACGAGGTGGTCCGCGTGCGGCGCGCGGTAGTCCGCACCGACGACGGTTTCAAGGTGACCACACCCAAGTCGGACGCGGGTATCCGTGACGTTGCAATACCGCCGCACCTCATCCCGGCAATCGAGACGCACCTATCCAAGCACGTCGGCACGAAGGCCGACGCGCTGCTGTTCCCCGCCGTCGGTGGCGGGCACCTGGCCCCGGCTACGCTGTACCGCAGGTTCTACACCGCCCGCGCCAAGGCCAACCGCGACGACCTTCGCTGGCACGATCTGCGCCACTCCGGCGCCGTCCTCGCCGCAGCGACCGGCGCCACACTGGCCGAACTCATGGCCCGCCTTGGGCACTCGACGCCGCAGGCCGCGATGCGATACCAGCACGCGGCTCAGGGCCGTGACCGCCAAATCGCGGCCCTGCTGTCGAAGATCGCGGAGAACAGAGGAGCGTCGTGACGGACGACCGCGCAGATTTTGTGGTTAGGTGCGAGAAGTGTGCGCCTGCGCCAGGCAAGTTGATCGTTAAGTATCGGTGGATGAAGGGCCAGGGTCACTGGATACCTGTCGCCACGCGAGGAAAGCGAAACGTGGAAAGCACGTCGATGCGTGGCGACAAAGTCGACGACTGGTGGTTCCTTCACCTAGACGAAGGCGAAGCGCAGAATGGCGTGCCTCTCCATTCTAGTGCCAGTGACAAGCGGGCTCCGCTGAGAGAGCATCACCAAATCGCCTGCGGAGCAAGACATTGCGCTAACGCCGTTGCGGCTGACGCTGGCCACCTCGAGTTCCTGTTCCAACTCATCGAGCGATCGATAAGCGATGCGCGTAAACCGGGCCGGTCAGAATGGACCTATCTGCTCGCTGACCTCGCGACCGCCGACGAGACTCGCGGGACGATAACCCTCACTCTCGCCGGACTGAGGGCTGCCCTAACGCTGAACAATGCGAAGTGGGTGCGACACACTCGGCAGAGCTGAAAGGCTCCGTCAGCTTCCGTGTGTATCATTTGAGCGGGGCTTGCCGCAGTGCGCCCGTCAGTTAATCCGGATGCGAATTCGGGCAGATCGTTGTGCCCGAGGAGCATCCGATGTCTCAGACCAGGCGCCGCTACGCCAAACTGATTGAGGCCGCCGAGTATCTCGGCGTCACCGACCGCACCATTCGACAGATGATTGCCGACGGCCGGCTCACCGGCTACCGCAACGGCAACCGCATTGTGCGCGTGGACCTTAATGAAGTCGACGCTGTGATGAAGCCGTTCGGTGGTGCGGCGTGACCCAGATACGAAGAAACCCGGGCATCTCGGCCCGGGCCACCTCGACGACGCCAATCGCTGTATCCGATTCTAGCCTCTACCGCCGTCAAGACGGCTACACGGCACCGAGCATCGACGACCGGCTCGATGCGCAGGTGATCGAAGCCGCGAATGCCCGCGGCTTCCGGATTGCCGCCCGCTGCACCCGATGCCGGCAGTGGGTCGTCGCCGCCGAGTCGGTCGCTGCGCACATGGGCCCCGTGTGCCGGGCGAAGGCGGGTGCCTGATGGGTGCCGCATTCGACCGTGTATGTGCGGCGTTCCGAGATAACGGGCTGACTGTCATCGAGCGTTCCGGCGGCCGGGCCGACGCCCAAGCGCCGGGCCATTCTGCTGCTGATCGGTCGGTGACGTTGCGCGCAATCGAGGACCGGGTACTGATGCACTGTCATGCGGGCGAACAACTCGACGACGTGCTCGCCGCGGTCGGCCTGCAAATGCGAGACCTGTTCGACGACCCGAAAGGCTCGACATACCGCTACCCAGACGGCCGAGAGGTGCACCGTTCACCGGATAAGACGTTCCGGCAGAGCGGTAACACCAAGGGGCGCAGCCTTTTCCGCGCTGATCGCATCGGCGACGCCGAAACCGTGCATGTAGTCGAAGGTGAGCAGGACGTCCTTGCAGTCGAGGCGGCCGGCGGGTTCGCTGTGTGCTCGGCGCAGGGCGCCGGCAAGGCGCACCTGTTCGATTGGGAGCCGCTGCGCGGCAAGTCTGTGGTTATCGTGGCCGACCGCGACAAGCCTGGTCGCGACCACGCCAATAAGGTCGCGGAAACCCTGCGCGGTGTGGCTCGGTCCGTGCGGATCGTAGAGGCGGCGGTGGGCAAGGATGCCGCCGACCACATCGCGGCAGGTAAGGCACTCGACGAGTTCGTCCGCGACGAGATTGACGGCGCCGAACTGCTCGACGATGTGCGGGCCGCGCTGACCAAGTATGTGGTGCTGCCGGATAGGCACGCCGCTAACGCGGTCACTTTGTGGATTGCGGCCACGCACACGCTGCCCGCCTTCGAGGTGGCGCCCCGCCTGGTGGCATCCAGTCCGCAGAAACGGTGCGGTAAGAGCCGGTTACTCGATGTCATCGGCGGCACATGCCATAACCCGCTGATGACGGTCAACGCGACGGTGCCAGCGCTGTTCCGGTCAATCGGAGGTGAGCACCCGCCGACGCTGATCGTCGACGAGGCAGACACGATCTTCGGATCGAAGAAGGTGGCCGAGAACAACGAGGACTTCCGGGCTCTGTTGAACGCGGGCCACCAACGCGGCCGGCCCGCGCTGCGCTGCGTCGGCCCACAGCAGACACCGACCGAGTTCCCGACGTTCGCAATGGCCGTGCTTGCCGGCATCGGTGCGATGCCCGACACCATCACCGACCGCGCGGTCAACATCACCATGCGCCGCCGCGCGGGCGGAGAAACGGTGTCGCAGTTCCGGTCCCGCCGTGACGGGCCGATCCTGGCTGCCCTGCGTGACCGGCTGGCCGCGTGGGCAGCAACCCAGCTCGACGCGCTGAGTCGAGCCGAACCCGCTATGCCCGTCGAGGACCGGGCGGCCGACACGTGGGAACCCCTCATCGCGGTAGCTGACGCGGCCGGAGGCAGGTGGCCGGAATTGGCCCGTGCGGCTTGTACCGCTCTGGTGAATGCCGCCGCCGAGGACGACGAGGACGCCAACCTAGGCACGCTGCTGCTCACCGACATCCGCGAAGTGTTCACCTCGACGCACCGCACCTTCATCCCATCACCGGAGTTGTGCAGCGAGCTACGCAAGATCACCGACTCGCCCTGGCAGACGTTCGACCTCACCCCGAACGCCCTTGCTTATCGGTTGCGCGAGTACAAGATCAAGACAAAGCACAACGCGGCCGGGTCGCAACGCGGGTACCGGATCGAGGCATTCGAGGACGCATTCCACCGATATCTGCGGCCCACCCCGTCAGAGGCCGTCAGGCCGTCAGAAACGCAGGTCAACTCAGGTGGTGCGCCTGACGGGTCTGACGCTCTAACCGTCAGGCCGTCAGATACCCGTCAGGTCGAAAACAGTACCTCACCTGCGGTTCTGACACCCTTGACGCTTTCTGACGGGTATAGCGCCGAGAACGGTTCAACCCGATGCGGATTCCAGGCGAGCCCGCCGTGCTTCCACTGCGACAAGCCGGTGCCCGATCGGCAACGGGACGATCACCGGCGCTTCGTCTGCCCCAGCTGCCGACGGGAAACCGCATGAACCCGAATACCAGTCAGGCCGACCGCGACTGGCTCGACGTCCACAACCTGAACGAACCCTAGAGACCCACGACGAAGGAGAACTGACCTATGCCTGACATCGAGGTGCTGCGCCGCGCGATCGCGGCCTACGACGCCGCGGTGGGTGCGCGATGAGCGCCCTGGACCTGTTCGACGCGGTGGGCTTGGCCCCGTCGTTGCCGGGTGCGAAGTGTCGTGGCCGACACCGCCTGTTCGACCCGCCCAATCACGGCGTCGAGCCTGGCGAGGCTGAGTATGCCGAGCGGGCCGCGCAGCGGTTGTGCAGCGTGTGCCCGGCGTTGGTCCGCTGCGCCGCCTGGTTCGAGTCGCTGCCGCCCAGCCGCCGACCGCTTGGCGTGGTGGCTGGCCGAGTGAACCGACCAAGACCCGTGGGACGACCGAGGAGGACAGCGTGAACAACGGTGACGACGACGGTACCGAAGTGCGGCCGCTGTGCCCGCGGTGTCTGCGGGACTTGCCTGCCCGCGGCTGCGTACTGTGTGAGTTCTGCTCGGTGGTGACGTCGTGAGGATGCATCGGGTGCGGGAGTTCGAGCCGACGGCCTGGCCGACCTCGGGCTCAGACAGGCGGGTGTATATCGCTTGTGGGTGGGTGCGGTTCACCGCCACCGCTGAGGAGGCCGAGGCGTTCGCCGCGCTGCTCCTCAAGGCGGCCGAGGAGGTGCGCGGTGATTCGTAGCGTCCGAGACATGGTGCACCTGCGGTGGCGCACCGCCCAACTGATGCGAGCGATGGTCGACGGCGAGGGTGGGCAGGCCTGGGCACTGCGCCAGGCGATGCGTGTCGAGGCGGTCGCCGACGCCGACCTATGCGACGAGTTCCGGCTGCTGCTGGGACAGTTCGGCCACCGCACGCCGGTGCACCTGAGCGAGGAGGTCTCGCGGCTGTGGCGCACGCTGCGCTCGCTGTGCGTGCGCTGCGGCCGGTCCAGCCCGAACCTCGATAATGGCGGGGTCTGTGTCGATTGTGTGGTGGTGGAGCGATGATCGACAGAGTCAACGGCGTGGTCCTGGAGGCGGTCGACGCGAAGTATCTGCTCGACGCGCTCGACGTGCTGCTCCAAGGGCGCCGGGCGTCGCCGCGGCTGGCCGACTTCATCGACCGGCTACGTCGAACTGCCGAAAAGCTTTCGCCTGCGCAAGAAAACACTCACGCAACCGTCAGAGAAATTGGCGGGCCGCACGATTCGGGCCACGCTGGGCTCTATGACCTCGTGGACAGCAGCGAAGCGGCCCGCATTCTGGGCTGCACGCCGGCCAACGTCCGCGATCTTGCGCGCCGGGGCCGCTTACCGCGGCACCGCGCCGGTGGGCGGTGGCTGTACCCGGCGAGAAGCGTTGCCGCCCTTGCTGAGCGGCGCGCGGCCACACGGGGCTGAGAATGCCTGATCTGGTCGCCATCCCGAATGTCGAGCTGGTACGCGTCGGCGTGCATGAGATCAGCACCGGAACGTGGACCGTCGAGCGCGCCGACCTCACCGACGCTGTCGAGGCGTCGCGGGCCGGCATCGTTCGCGATCCGGTCGTCAAGCTGGGGCACTCGGGGATGGGCGACGCCGCACCGGCGTTGGGCCGCGTGACGAACCTGCGGGTTGCGCAAGGTGGCGACCTGCTGCTGGCCGACTTCCGAGACGTTCCCCGGTCTGTGGCAGCACTGATGCCGAAGGCGTGGCCGCAGCGCAGCGTCGAGGGCCTGGTCAACTTCACCGACACGGCGGGCCGCACCTGGCGGTTCGTGTTGACCGCCGTTGCCCTGCTGGGTGCTGAGATGCCCGGCGTTGATGGCCTCGCCGACGTCGGCGCTCTCTACGGGATCGACGTCGCTGCGACGCGCGTGGTGCTCGCCGCACACCGCGGCACCTCCGACTGCACCCGAGCGGTAGCGGTGGCCGCCGCGCGGCGCCGACGCACTCACCGACTCACCACCTACCCGAAAGGCTGACTGACCCATGTCGACAACCCTGTCCAATTCCAGCGTCTACGCCCCCGGCGCAGACATCACCGCCGAGGCCTCCGCGGCAGTGACCGCCCGCCGATTCCTGGCCATCAGCGGTAACCGGGCCAGCGGCGGCAACGTGTCCGTCGCGCCGGCCACGGCCGCGGGCCGGGTGTGCGGGGTCGCGGGCAACGACGCCGCCAGCGGTGAACTCGTCACCGTCGTGCGCGGCAACAGTCGTGTGGTCAAGGTGACCGCTGACGGCGCGATCACCGCGTTCGCCGAGGTCGAGGTCGGCACCGCCGGCAAGGCCAAGGCCAAGGCCTCCGGAATCGCCGTCGGCTACGCCATCAACGGCGCAGCCGACGGCGCCGACGCCGAAATCTCCCTCTACTGAACAGGACTGACACATGCCGAATGCACTGATTCCCGAACTGACCGGACGGCGCCTCACCGTCGACACGGCGCTCAAGCAGCCGACGATGATCCGCGCGCAGATCGCCAAGCTCGCCGACGATCAGATCCTGCTGCCGAAGTTCTTCCGCACGCTGGGCGCCAAGGTCGAGGGTGGCGGCATGCTCTACTCGGTGATCCAGGCCTCGGACTTCTTCACCAGCGACGTCGAAAAGCGCAGCGCACGAGCCGAATACAAGGTCGTCGAGGGTGTCGACCCCGAGCCGAAGCTCGCCGTTGTCGAGGACTGGGGCGGCAAGTTCCAGGTCGGGATCGAGGAAATCACCCGCAACGACGTCAACTATCTCGATCAGCAGACCACGCAGCTGGCGAACACCATCGCCCGCAAGCTCGACGTGCGCGCCATGACCGAACTCAACGCCGCGGTCACCGGCGCCAATGTGGTCCCCGGTCACGACTGGTCCGGCCTGGTCACCGTCGGTGACCCCACGTCACTGACCTCCTCGGCCGAGCTGCCCACCGCCGACCTGTCAGCCGCACAGCTGGCCTCCGACCTCCAGGAACTCGGCGTCCGGCATGACCTGCTGGTGGTGCACCCGAACGAGGCGCACAGCCTGCGGGTGGCCTATGGCGACAAGCTGCAAGCCATGCTCGACTCAGCCGGGGTCGGCCTGTTCGCCAACCCGCGCATCACCGCCGGTACCGCGTGGGCCATCGAGACCGCCAAAGTCGGCACCGTGGGTTTCGAGTTCCCGCTGACCGTCGACGTCTGGGAAGAGAAGAGCACCAGAAGCTACTGGGTGCAGGGCTATGTCGTGCCCGCCTTCGGCGTCGACCGTCCGTTCGCCGCCAAGAAGCTGACCGGCCTGGCCGGCTGAAACCACCCCTGAGAGGACGCACACCATGGCGCTGACATTTGACGACACACAGGCCGCGACGCTGCTCGACCTGCTCGGGCTGCCCGCCGACACGACCGACGTCGAGACCATCCTGGCGACGGTCAAAGACGCGGTCACCGCTTCAACCGCCGATGGCGCGCAGCCGTCGGCAGTCGCGGCCGCGGCAAAGCGAGTTGGCATGGAACTACTCGACACCGACACTGCGGCATCCCTGCGCGCCGAGGCCGCCGAAGGCCGCCAGATCAAGGCTGCGGCCGTCTGCCAGAAGATCGAGGCCTCGGTCGGCGACGCGATCGCCAAGGGCAAGATCACCCCGGCGCGCCGCAAGCACTGGATCGACCTCATCACCGCCGATCCCGGTATGGCCGACGTGCTGGCCAGCGTGCCCAACGAAACCGCGGTGCCGATGACCGAGATAGGTCACGGCATGGACTCCGATGGCGCTCCCGGCCAACCCAACGACGCGTGGTTCTACTGATGCCAACACGAACACTCGACGTCGCACTCTGGGACTACCGCGACCAGGCCGGCCGCAAGCGGCGCGCGCACTACCGCGAGACCTTTGAGCTGCCCGACTCCGAGGTCGAGCGGGGCGAACGCGCTGGCGTGTTCACCAACGAACCGACAGCGTCAGCTCCTCCGCTGCCGACCAAGTCCAGCACCAACCGCGAGCTGGTCGACTGGCTCGTCGAGCGCGGCGACGCTGATCGCGACGAGGTCAAGGGGCTTACCAAAGCGCAACTGTGGCAACGCATCGAAACGACGGAAGACGTTGCAGCGCAATAGGATTGATGCAGCCAAAGGCATTGCGGCACAACGGGGTACGGTGCCCCGAAATAATTAGGGCCACCCCCTCTGACCTGCAATGACTGCTGTCATGCTTTTTTTATTTTCCCGAGCGGGCCCAAAAAGGTCTCTGGTCCATTTCCTCGGGGGGAGAGAAAAGATGACTGGCGGTCCGACCAGGCCTTATGGGGGGCCTCGATATTTTCGAGGCACAACCACCAGAACCGCACCGAGGCCGAAATGTGTTATAGCGCAGTGTATTACACGAAGGCTCAGAATCGATCGCGTGCGGATGGGCGGTCCGCTGGAAGTTCACCGGTTACTTCTAGTCCCAAGCGTTGAAGCTCCGCGACTGCGGCTTCCGGACGATCTCGAACTGCGGCGGCAGTCTGCATGGCGCGCCAGAGTTCACGCCCGTTCTTGATCTCTTCTCGCCAGCCTTCGCGGCCGGCGACCCGGCACTCCGAGATGAGAAACTCGATGAAATCCTCAACGCATGGTCGAAATCTGTCGCCGCCGGTGGGGATGTGAATCGATTGGACCGCGGCTGGTGAGTCGTGGCCGGTGGCAGCGAGCAGCTGGGTGAATAATCCGCTCTCGGCATGAACATGGATGTGCGAACAAGGGACGCTCTGGGCATCGCGGATGTATTCGACTCGCACGATCGGCTTTTTCCCACGAGAGTCTCGCAGCTGGAAAGTCGAGACGTGGACAGCTAAGTGCTGTCCGGACCGATCGGTGCCGAGCGCATAGTCGAGCTGCAGCATTCCAATCGTGGGTCCGCCTGGTGTGGCATGAAGGGTCTGCCTGTAGGAGAAGGTGAACCGCCGGCCGTCGGGAGACGCCTCAATTGTGAGGACGTCGGGCCGGGGCTCGCCTTCGAGGCACATCAGCACGCGGCTCAATACGTCCTCGGCGAATTGCCTCACGCGGGTTTCGAGCGCGTACGGCTCAGTCATCCCCCGAGCAGGAAGCGGATGGCGCGCACCTCGTCCCAGGCGGCAAGCTCCTCTGGCGTAAGCATGTACCGGGAGGCTAGGTCGGCAAGCTCGTCATACTCCATACCGACGGCCGCGAGGACGCTACGTAGCCGTTCGTGCAGCTCATCAGCACTCGCGTGCTCGATAGTTACCGGCATCCTGTCACCTCCTCGCTCGGCTGCTTCTACCTTCATTATGCAGATGGTTTGCCAACTACCCGGGACGAACATGCTGATTTGTAGCACCTGGCACTGACAGATCGCCCCCGCATCAACGCACGGCGTTGAGTCATTCGCCGCGCATCGCAATCACGTCGGCTTCTAACTGCTTCACCGCGTCGTAGAGCTTCTGGACGACGGTCTGAGAGCTTCGACCGAAGTTGTGGGAAGCGTCCCACACGGCAGCGGATAAAGGCAGGTGGTCGGGCCTGGGCTCTTGGTAGCCGTTCGGGCCAGCTTGCGGCTTGCTGCTCATGCCTGCACCGTAACGGCGCAGGCCGACATGTTGCGGCCCCGACCACCCGCGAGGGCAGGCCGGGGCCGCGTGCCGGGTGCAGTGTTGCGCTAGGGCTGTAGCCGGTCCAGGTCGTCGGCCGCGTCGAGTAGCGCCTGGCCGAGGCGTCGGGCGGTTTCGCTGTCGAGTTCGTCGTCCTCGTGCACACCTCCGACGCGGATGCAGCGGTCCTCGACAGTCCCGTCGTGCAGCTGGGTGCCGAACAGTGTGACCGTGGCCGGGTGGCCGCTCAAATACGCCGCCCCTGGAATGGTTCGCGTCGGCCCAGTGAAGATTCGGAACTGGTCGGGATGGCCGACGTCGGCCCAGTCGTAGACGTCGGTGGACCGGCAGGCATAGGCACTGCGCTCATCGGGCCACCCACCCGTCGACCTCGTCCGCGGCGGCGAGCAGGGCGGCGGCAAGTTCGCGGGCCTGGTCCGTCGTGAGCGGATTTGATTCCTCGAGGTTGAAGGCGTAGACGTGGGGCGCTTCGGTGCGCCCGTCGTCGACACTGCCATCGGCCCACTGCACCGCCGACGGCGAAACGACGGCCCGGTGGCCGGCAATAGTGCGGTCGCCGCCAAGGATGATCCTGTACGGCTGTGGTTCGGCCGCCTGCCAGGTGTCCTGCGTGTATGCGCCGGGCGGTAGGGCAACAGAATCGGGGATTGAAGTGGCGGACATAGGTGAACCTTTCGGGTTTGCACCGAGTCAGTTCACATCTAGTTCACGCTGGCCGAGTTTTCGACCGAAACCGCAGGTAAAACATGGTGCGCGATACTGGGATTGAACCAGTGACCTCTTCCGTGTCAGGGAAGCGCTCTCCCGCTGAGCTAATCGCGCCTGGGACAACATGGAGGTGGAGACGGGAATCGAACCCGTGTGCACGGCTTTGCAGGCCGTTGCCTCACCACTCGGCCACTCCACCGCTGGGGTTGATGCCACTGCACCTTCGAGCGGATGACGGGATTCGAACCCGCGACCCTCACCTTGGCAAGGTGATGCGCTACCAACTGCGCTACATCCGCACGCCACGGGCGAGTTCGTCGTCCGTCGCGATGCACGACGATAGTCCACGCAGCTAGGCGTGCACAAATCCCTTGCTCGGGAGGCGCGCCGCCCGTCAGAGCAGGGTGTATCCCTGGCGGGAAAGGGTGAAGCCGTGGCCCTCGGAGTTCGAGCACCGCATGCCCGACGGCTCGCTGCCGCAGCTGATGCCTGCGCGTGCCTGGACCTGGCCGTAGGGGAGTGCTGGGCCG
Source organism: Mycolicibacterium chubuense NBB4 (assembly GCF_000266905.1). The sequence continues at coordinate 2,272,047 of NC_018027.1, forward strand.
CCGCCCATCGCGGTGTCGCCGGCGCAGACGAAACTCGCCGGACCAGTCGCCTGCAGCTCGATGCCCTGCCCATAGCCGGTGACCGCGGGGCAGCCGGCCGGCCGTGGGGGTGGTGACCATTGCCGTTCCGCGATGTCGCACCGGACGTAGTCGTCATCCAGCATGCAGCCGACGTTGCGGCTCGGTGAGGTGAACCCGACGATGTCGGCGACGGCGGCGGCAGGGTGGAGCACTGCGGCCACGCACAACACCGCGACCGGCGCGGACAGCCTCGACCCGCGATGCGTCATGCCGGCGACGATACGACGAAGTGGCTGGTAGGAGGGGTGAATTCTGGAGTCGACGGTGTCGCGTGTTAATCTTCTGCCTCATCCGACTCGTCGGGAATCCGGTCTCGTAGCTCAGTGGGAGAGCGTCCGCCTCACACGCGGAAGGTCGCTGGTTCGAAACCAGCCGGGACCACCAGATACGCCCCCCTGTTCAGGGGCGTAATTCGGTCACCACGCGTGGCACCAGCAGAGCCACCACCCGAGGCGAACGGGTCGGCCGCAGAACGACATTGAGTGGGTACGGCACGGATGGCCGGCAGATGCCGTGGTACACCCTCACCGACGATTTCGACATCGACTTCGGCGTGGATGGGCGGCACCGCACGCACGCGTTCATCCGCTTGACCGATCAGGCTGGCGAGCGGGCGTTCCGCTCCTACTTCATCAACAAATTGCGGCGACGAAGCGCTGGACGGTTCTGCCCTCATCGACACAGGGCGCGCGTAAGTGACAGACTCCTGTCCACGACCGGCTTGAGGAAGTGATGCCGTGGATGGTCTTGAGATGGCCACCGCCGAGCGCACGGACCTCGCTGATCTTCTGGAAACCCTGACACCCGGGCAGTGGGAGGCGCCGTCGCTTTGTCAGGGCTGGCGGGTACGGGACGTGGTCGCTCACGTCATGAGCTTCGACGGGGTCAGTCTTCTTGGCATGTTTCGGCGCGCCATCCGGGGTCGAATCCTTCACATCAACCAGGTGGGTGTTGACGAGCTCGCATCCCTGACCACAGAACAGCTGCTCCACCGGCTGCGGGCGCATCTGAGGCCGCAGGGGCTGGCCACCACTTTCGGGGGCCGACTCGCCCTGCTCGACGTCACCATCCATCATCAGGACATCCGCCGTCCGCTGGGCATGCCTCGCCAGATCCCGGCGGAACGGCTGCGGTGCGTCCTCGGAGCCAGCTTGTGCAGCCCCGAACTGCCGGCGTGGCGCCTCGCCCGCGGTATCCGTCTGGCCCCGACCGACCTGGACTGGAGTCACGGCTCGGGACCGGAACTCACCGGTCCGGCAGAAGCCGTGCTCATGGCGATCACCGGCCGGCGAAGTGCCATCGGGGAGCTGGCCGGCCCAGGGCAGCCGGTGCTGGCCGGCCGGCTTGGCCGCTGAGCCCAGTCGAGGCGGCAAGCGCACGGGGGGAAACGCGGTACGTCTAGCTCGACGGGGTGGGCGGGCTTTCGTGCCGCCACTAGGGCCGGATCCTCAAGAAACGCAGACCAGTGATACGCGGCTTGCGGGATGACCACAGGGCGCCAAAACCCTTGCCGCGGATCGGATCTATCGGGTAGCCAATGAGCTCGACGGCGTAGCGACTTACCTTTCGCCTCAGCGGCCAGCCCCACCGCCGCACGGGTATCGGTCATCGCCGAGATGGTTCCCACCATTGATCAAACAGTTCCCTCCGCCCTTAACGCACCGAAATATGGTCTCGCACATAGCGCTTGGACCGGCTGATCGCCGGTGGTCTACCGGCGCATGGCATCACGGAGCACGGCCAGTCGCATCTGGTATTCCTGATCGTCGATCTCGCCTTGTGCGAAGCGGATGGCCAGAAGTTGCTCTGGTGAGTCGGCGTACGGCTGGGGTGGCGGGATATCTCGTGAGCGGGTTGTTCCGGTGCCGTACCGAAACAAGGCGACAATGCCGGCGAGGACGAGTAACCAGAACAGCACCATGCCGATCCCCATGCCCGCGTACCCCCATCCGCTCATGTTGTGGTCGGTCCAGAACATCATGAGATTCTCCTTCTCTTGCGATCGTGCGATCTTCCGCGCGGTGCGCGCGTCAGCCGGTGTAGTCGAGGGTCGTCATCATCCCGGCGTCCATGTGGTAACCGTTGTGGCAGTGCAGCATCCAGATGCCGGGGTTGTCGGCGACAAGGCGGACGGTGATGGTCTGCATCGGTTTGACTATCACGGTGTCCTTGCGCGGGCCGGGGCTGCCGTCGGCTTTGATCACCTGGAATGTATGGCCGTGCAGATGCATGGGATGCCACATCATCGACGCATTGGTGAAGGTCAAAGTGGCGCGTTGGCCCTCTCGGATCGTCAACGGGACGGTGTGGTCGTAGGGGTGGCCGTTGATCATCCAGTCGTAGCGGGCCATCGTGCCCGTCAAGCGGGCCTGCAGTGCTACGTCGCTGCTCGGCGGTAGGTTGAATTGTGTTGGTGCTATAAAAGTTTCGACGGTGCCGATCTGTCGGGTGAGTTCAGGAGGGCGGAAGCTCGGGTCTGGGGAGCTGCCCGCCGCGGTGGACAGCAGCGCACGGGCGACAGCGTTTTTGCCTTCGGCTGCGGCGACGAGAGGAAATACCCCGTCGCCGGCGATCACGGTGACGTCGTAGCGTTCGCCCATGCCCAGCAGGAGGGCGTCGACATCGGTGGGTTGAATGGGGAAGCCGTCGGTGTGGGTCACCGTCATGCGGTGTCCTGCCAGAGCCACCCGGAATGCGGTGTCGGCTCCGGCGTTGATGAGGCGAAGTCGGATCCGTTGGCCCGGCTTCGCCGTGAAAGTGGTGGCCGCGGTGGGAATGCGCCCGTTGACGAGGTAGTAGGGGTAGGTCACGTCGCCGCCGTCACTGCCGAGCAGCTCGCTGGGTCGACTGCCGTTGGGACCGCGTGTGCCTGGTGCTGGACCCATACCTCCCATACCGGGCATCGGGGCACCGCCTGGTGCGCTCATCGAGCGCAATTGCTCGAAGATCTGGTCGGGGCTGGGTCCCACGCCGGATGTCCAGTCGTCGAGCATGACGATCCACTCGGCGTCGTAGCGGCCGGGATCGGCGGGGTCGTCGATGATGACCGGCAGGTATAGGCCGTAGTCGGTGTCGAGCCCGGTGTGCGGGTGCGCCCAGTAGGTGCCCGGATAGGGCGAAGTGAACCGGTAGGTGAAGCTGGCGCCCGGCGAGATGTCGGGAGTGGCCGGCGCTGCGCCGTCCATGTCGTTGCGCAGCGCGATGCCGTGCCAGTGCACCGAGGTCGCGTGATCGAGTCCGGCTGTGACGCTGACGGTGATCTCGTCGCCGACGTTCGCACGTATCAGCGGTCCGGGGACCTGACCGTTGTAGGCGAAGGTCCGTGCGTGCACGCCTCCCAGGTCGATGTCGGCGGGTCCGGGTGTCAGCTGCGCGGTCACTGATTTCCCCGTGTGTGGCCGTGCGGCGTCGACCGCCGAGATCCGATCAGCTACACCGGCGGCGGCCGGCTTGGCGCTGGTGTCGGACCGTCCGCATGCAACCAGGGCGGCACCGCCGAGGGCGCTGGCAGCCAGAAACCCGCGCCGGGTCATCCGCAGAGTTGCAGGAGTGTCTTTTTTCATCGACCGTTTCTCGTCATCGGGGAACCTGATGCCAGCATCGACGCAGCAGCGCGGGGTTTTGATGGTGGTTCTGTGAAGATTTCCTCAACAGCGGGAACGTGGGCGGGCGAGCGGCACTATGGGAGCCATGGACAGTGCTCCGCGACCTTCGGTCGGTACGGCCAATTCGGGGTACCGCGCCCTCGTCGTCGATGACGAGGCGCCGTTGGCTGAGGTAGTGGCGAGTTATCTGGAGCGCGAACAGTTCGACGTGACGGTGCGCCACAGCGGGGCCGACGCGCTGGCGGTGGCGCGGGATGTCGATCCCGATGTGGTGGTGTTGGATCTCGGGCTGCCTGGTATCGACGGCGTGGAGGTCTGCCGCCAATTGCGAACGTTTTCCGATGCCTACGTGGTGATGCTGACCGCCCGCGACAGCGAGGTCGACAAGATCGTCGGCCTTTCGGTTGGTGCGGACGACTATGTGACCAAGCCGTTCAGCCCACGAGAACTGGTCGCCCGGATCCGGGCCATGCTGCGCCGCCCCCGCACCGTCGGCGCACCGGTCCCGGTGAGGAACGCACGTGACGCCTCGGCACCGGCACCCCGGGTGTTCGGGTCCTTGACGATCGATGTCGCCGGTCGAGCAGTTCACCTGGACGGCGAACCAATCAATCTGACCCGCACCGAATTCGACATTCTGGCCGCCCTGTCTTCGCGTCCGGGCGTGGTGTGGAGTCGCCGGCAGCTCATCGACGCGATCTGGGGCGAACCGTGGGTGGGCAACGACCACCTCGTCGACGTCCACGTCGGCCATGTCCGCCGAAAGTTGGGCGATGACCCGTCCAACCCGAGGTTCGTGTTCACCGTGCGCGGCGTCGGCTACCGGATGGGAACCGGGCAATGAGAGCGCGGACGGGTCTGGGAATGCGGCGGCGTCTGCTGCTGGCGCAGACGCTGGTGCTGCTCGCCGGCGGCGTCACCACATGGATCGTGGCGGCGGTAGTCGGGCCGCCGCTGTTTCGCGAGCACCTCCACCAAGCCGGCGTCCCCCACAATTCCAGCGAACAGTTCCACGCCGAGCAGGCTTACCAGCACGCCACCGCTATCTCCATCGCCGTGGCGATCACGGTCGCGGCGCTGACGGCGTTCGTGGTCGCCGCATACTTCAGCCGGCGGTTGCAGCGCTCCGTGATCGAAGTATCCACGGCAGCAACAGCTGTGGCTGAGGGGCATTACGATATCCGGGTGGCGCCCCCGCAGCTCGGTGACGAATTCGATGAACTGGCGTGCGCTTTCAACCAGATGGCGGAGCGCCTACAGGCGGTGGAATCGACGCGCCGCCGACTGTTCGGGGATTTGGCCCATGAGATACGTACACCGGTGTCGGTGCTCGAGGCCTATCTGGAAGCTGTCGAAGACGGCGTGAAAACTCTTGATCCTCAGACCATCTCGATGCTGCGCGAGCAGACCGGCCGGTTGGTGCGCTTCTCGGCCGACGCCGCCGCGCTCGCGCAGGCGGAAGAAGCTCATACGACCATTACACCCGAATGGGTGGATTCCAGGCAGCTGGCCGACGCGGTGACCGCCGCGGTCGCCGATCGCTATGCCGCCAAGGGTGTCGCTGTGACAACGCGCGTGGCCGATGGGCCGCGGCTGTGGGCCGACAGGCAGCGGCTGGCCCAGGTGCTGGGAAACCTTCTCGATAATGCGTTGCGCCACACGCCTCCCGGCGGCCACGTCACCCTGGGGGTTGCGCTTGTCGGCACCGATGCCGTCTTCACCGTCGCCGATGACGGCGAGGGCGTCGCCGCCGAGCACCTCCCGCACCTGTTCGAGCGCTTCTATCGCGCCGACAGCGCTCGGGACCGCGATCACGGAGGCGCGGGGATCGGGCTCGCGATCGCCAAGGCCCTGACGGAAGCCCACGGCGGCCGCATCAGCGCGGCCAGCCGCGGGCCCGGAACCGGGACCACCTTCACCGTGACGGTGCCGACCCGGCAGCCGGCGGGGAACTCGGGGGAGCCGCGGCAAACAGCTTCCACCGTCGGGCCATAGCCGGCGCCCATGGAATTGCAGCCTCAGCCGTTGCGCCGAACTTTTTAGAGCGACTTCAAGATCTGGTTCATGGTGTCGATCTCCTTCTGCTGGCTGGTGGCGATCGACTTGGCCAGCGCGATGGCGTCGGGGAATTGACCGTTCTTGATCTCGTTCTGCGCCATGGTGATAGCACCCTGATGGTGCTTGATCATCCCGGTGAGAAACAACTTGCTGGCCTCGACACCCTGGGCATTCTGCAACGCCTGCATCTCTGCCGGCGACATCATCCCATCCATACCCGGCATGTCATCTCTGCCCGGCATGTCACCCCTGCCCGGGCGGCATGCTTCCCTGCGTACTGCCCGGCTGCGGCGTGCCACTCATTCCAGGCATCCCGGTCATCCCAGGCATGCCCGGCATACCCCACTGCTTGAGCCAACCCTGCATCTTGTCGATTTCCGGGCCCTGGGCATCCTTGATCTGCTTGGCAAGGTCGATGACCCGCTGATCGATTCCCTGCTTGGCCAAGATCATATCGCTCATCTGGATCGCCTGCTGATGATGCGGGATCATGCTGCGGGTGAACATCATGTCGGCCTGGTTGTGTGCCGCGACCGGGGCCGCGCTGGGGGTCTGAGGTTGGCTCGAAGCCGACGACGTCGACGTGGCCTCGTTGGTCCCGGAGTTGCCACACGCGGCGATGAGGGTCGCCGCCGCTAAACCAGCCGCCCCGACCAGCACGGTCCTGTTCTTATTCACCGACATCACCTTTCGTCATAGGTAAAGCTCTTCACCACTAGCCTTGCCGCGGGCTGTAGGGCTCTCCTAGTCGTTCTGTGAAGATTCGATGAAGAACCGCACCGTCTCGCCGCGAGATGACCGCCGACAGCGCGCCTACCCCGGCGGCCCGTCCCGGGCGGGGTGCCGATGACTCCGATATGGGCGCAAGCCACATGGAAGAGCAGTGGTCGCTCTGGGCGCCGGTTGAGTCTTGCATCGTCGATGGTGGTCGGTAAACCGCCAGGTTGAACGAACTCAAGTCATGCAGAGCTGATATCGAAAGCTGCCGTGGGCGCTACACCATTCGTCATGGATGGTGGCCGCCACCCGACTTGTGTTGCGATAGCTCTGCGCAAGAAGGGGTTTCGACGGATCGCGATCGTTGTCTGGGGTGAGTTGATTTGTCATTCGAATGATCGATGCACCGAGCTGAGCGAAGGCGGCAAGAGCGTATGCGGCTGTTCGTGGGGGGCGCCGATATAACCCCTCGCTCGGCTGGCACCTCAGCGTGCTCACAGCGGTGCTTGGCGACAGTGGTTTGTACAGGTGCCGCATTCCGAGCGGCGCCGTGAAAGGAGAAATCACTGATGCAACGACGTCATATGATCGCTGCGGGCGTCGCGGCGGCCGCGCTCCTGATGGGGGGTGGCGGCGCAGTTGCCGCCGCCACCAGCAAGACCGGCCCCCACCCCGAAGCGCCTATCAGCGTCCAGGGGCCTAACAATGCGCCTGACGTCCCGGGTGTGCCTGACACCCCGGAACCTGGCGACACTCCGGATCAGGCCAATGCACCTGACGTCCCGGGTGTGCCTGACACCCCTGAGCCCGGTGACACGCCCGACCAGGCAGACGCACCTGATGTTCCTGGTCAACCAGACCTGCCGGAACCGGGTGACACCCCGGACGCGTCGCCGCCCGCATCGCCTGGGCGGTGAGGAGTCGGCTACGGGCGGCCTGGCGTATATCGCTAGGCCGCGCCGTAGCCTCCTCAGCGCATTGTTGGCGACACCGCCTCAACGGGTGAAGGATGACGGCGTGAAAGTGTTGATGGTCGAGGACGAACCCCGGTTCGCGTCCAGCATCGTCATGGGTTTGCGCGCTGAGGGTTTCGTAGTGGTGCATGTCGACAACGGCGTGGACGGCCTGTGGGAGGCTACGGAGCATCAGTTCGACGTGGTCATCCTCGACATCATGCTGCCTCGGCTGAACGGCTATGAGGTTCTGCGCAGAATGCGTGCACGCGAGGTGTGGACGCCGGTGTTGATGTTGACCGCCAAGGACGGCGACTATGACCAGACCGACGCCTTCGACTTGGGCGCCGACGATTACCTGAGCAAGCCGGTCGCCTTCATTGTGCTGTTGGCTCGGCTCCGTGCATTGCTGCGCCGAGGTGCTCCTCAACGTCCGGTCGTGCTGTCCGCTGGCACGCTGACGCTCGATCCCGCGCGCAGGGTTGTCGAACGTGATGGCGCGCCAATCGAGTTGACGCCACGGGAGTACGGCGTTCTGGAGTATCTGATGCGTCGCAAGGACGTGGTCGTGACCAAGCAGGAGATGCTGCAACACGTCTGGGACGCTCATTACTCGGGGCCCGACAACGTGGTCGAGGTGTATGTGGGTTACGTGCGCCGCAAGATCGATACTCCGTTCGGCACCAATACGATTCAGACAGTGCGTGGTGCTGGCTACCGGCTTGACTCCGGGGAATACCGCAGCGGTAGTTGAACGGTTACCAGCGTGCCACCGCCGCTGCGCTCAGTGATCACGGCCGTGCCTCCATGTGCGCCGACGACTTCTGCGACGATCGCGAGTCCCAATCCTGTCCCGCCGCCGCGTCGGGAGCGGTCGGAGTCGAGGCGAACGAAACGGGCGAACACCCTTTCCCGGTCCTGTTCGGGAATGGCTGTGCCGTCGTTGCCTACCATCACCACAGCATGGGTGGACGTGGGCCACACCCGGAGCTCGACGGACGAAAAGGCGTGCCGTACAGCGTTGTCGAGCAGGTTGCGCAGCACACGCGAAAGGCCACTCGCATCCCCGATGAGACGGGTGGGCACCAGCTCGGCGTCGATTGGCACCGAAGTCTCTCGCAGTATTCGCCCCACCTCGGCGGACGCGAGGTCGTCGAGATCCACTTCGCGGCGCCGCAACATGAGGCCGCGTTCGTCCGCGCGAGCCAGCAGTAGCAGATCCTCGACCAGGGATTGCATCCGGTGCGCCTCGGGCCGAAGGGTCAATTCTGCCATTTTCTCGTCGAGGAGCTCGGGATGCGCAGAAGCGACGTCGAGAGCGGACAGAATGGCCGCTACCGGACTGCGCAATTCATGCGACGCGTCGCCGACAAATCGACGTTGTGCCTCGTGGCCCGCCTCGATGCGGGCAAGCATTTCGTTCATCGTCACCGCGAGCGCCGAAATCTCGTTGTGGTTCGACGGCACCGGAATCCGTTCGTGGAGATCGGTGGCACTGATGTCGGAGACGCGGCTGCGAATCGCGTCGACGGATCGCAGTGACCGATGCACCAGCAGGTAGGTCGCTGCGGCCGCTACGGCCATCACGATGGGTGCGGCCCCGGCGAGAAGGACAATGACTGTCCGAACAGTTGACTCGACGGCTTCGCTGCCGGCGCCGACCAGCACGGTGTAATGGCCTGTTCGCCCGGTGACGGCCAAGCCGCTGATCCGTGCGTCGCCGTCGAGCGCGGCGCCATCCGGCAATCCGACTCTCAAATCCGTACCGATGCTTGCGGGTGGGACCATCGGCGCGTCCGGCGCCGATTGCGAGCGCTGGACTACCGTCCCGGATCCGTCTATGACCTGGACCGCGACGATCCGCTGGTCGGTCGCCACGAGGGGGGCGTCGAGTTCGGCCGCAGTGTCGTATCGGAGGGCGGCGACGATGTCGCGTACGCGGCCGGAGGCGGCGTCGTCGACGCCTGAGAGCAGCGAACGGTAGAGAATGAAGGCCAATCCTGCGCCGGCCACGATCAACGCCACCAGCACCACCGACGCAGAAACGAAAGCCGACCGCGCTGAGATGCCCCAGTATCGCGGCCGCCACCACGACCAGGGCTTTCTCACCCGCGGAGACGGTCTGGCGCTGACGCGACCACGCACGGAGCGCGCAGCGAACCTCCCGAGCATCGGTGGTCTCCGTTCAGCCCAACTCAACGATCATGCCATCGGACTTGCCTTCACGGCGGCTGACTCGTCGGGTCGATCGGCGGTGCCATCTCGCGATCCCGCCACCTTGTCGAGCATCAGAGAGCTGCCGACTACTGCTGCAGCGCCGAGCATCGCTCCGCCGCAGACATCAGTCAGCCAGTGCACCCCTAGATAGAGACGCGTCGCGGCGACCATGACTGTCGACGCAGCGACGCCGGCGGCGAGTGCGACTCGCACGGCTGCCCGACGATCGCGTCCGATCACCACAGCTAGGACGCCGAGCAGCGCCAGAGTCCCGGTGACGTGCCCGGAGGGGAATGACGGGTCCACCTCTCGCACCAGTTGGACGACACGTGGCGGCCGGTGCGCCCCGACGATCACCTTCGTGACGGTGCTGATCCCGCTGGCCACCACCAGGGTCGACAGCACGACAATGCCTTGCAGCGGCGCTCGACGTCGCCACCACAGAAGCGCCGCCGCAATCACGGCCAGCAGCCCCATCGCTATCGGACTGCCCGCCTCGGTCAACGCTATGGCCGTGGCGGTGAGCCAGCCACGACGCTGTTCGATCAACCAGTGGAGTACGTCGTGGTCCCACGCGCCTCCGCTGCCGACTCGGTAGGCGCTCACACCCAAGACGGCGAAAACGACCACCAACGTGACGATCAACCAGAGGCGTAGGCGAAGTCGACCCCCGGTGCGGCGCGGCTGGCGAACGTTGGGCAACAGCTCATCCATCGGGCCAGCGTCCCTGGGTACCGCTGAGACCAAGCTGAGAGCTGTTGCTCTGTGAACGCGAATTCACCGTCGACGTCGCGTCAGTCTCGTCATCGTCATCCCGCGCGCTTCAAGCCCTCTCAGCCAGATCTCAGCATGCATCCACGACGGTGGATGGTTGACCGTTCGTCACGCCAGGTTGAACTGGAGAGGGATGCCAGACTGATGCAACAGTTGATCGTCACATACGGACTAATCGCGATCTTCGTCCTCATGGCCGCAGAGTCGGCCTGCATTCCGGTGCCTTCCGAGGTCACCATGCTGCTCGGCGGCGCGCTGGCCGCCGGCGCGGTGAGCGGTGTGCATCCGAACGTCCTCGCGGTCATCGGCGTGGGCACCGCCGGCAACGTCGCCGGAAGCTACCTGGCCTGGCTCGTCGGCCGCTATGGCGGCCGTCCGGTACTTCATCGTTGGGCGCGGTTCGTACTCCTGCGTCCGTCGGAAGTCGATCGTGCACAGGATTGGTTTGCGCGGCGGGGATCGTTATCTGTGCTCTGGGCGCGCCTGCTGCCCGGCATCAGAACTTTCATCTCGTTACCCGCGGGCATCGCAGCCATGCCGCCGATCCGCTTTGGCGTGTACACGTTGGCAGGTTGTCTGCCGTGGACGGCGGCGCTCACCGTCGCCGGGTACACCATCGGAGCCAACTGGCACGTCCTCGAGCAGGCGCTGCGCGGTCCTAGCTATGTCATCACCGCCATTGCCGTCATGTCCGTCGTAGCCGCCGCTGTCGTCGCAGTGCGACGGCGCCGGAGAAAGGATGCGGACGAGGCGGAAAGCGGACGTCGGTTCGTCGAGATATCGACGGACTGAGGTCACACAATCGACGCGGCGATTGGCTCCTCAGCGTGCTCTCAGCGGCGTCTTGCTAGCATCCCGTGACTCCATGTGGGGGTGGAGCCGCAGTCACCGTCAACTTGGCTAGGGAGAACATGAAGCTACCCGTTCGTCTGCTCGCCGCACTCACCGTCGGGGTGGGGGTTCTGTTCGCGGGCAGCGGGACTTCGCATGCCGCCCTGGACAATCAGCTCAGTCTCGTCGACGGGCAGGGTCGCACTTTGACCATTCAGCAGTGGAATACCTTCCTCAACGGAGTCTCTCCCCTGGACCGAAACCGGTTGACCAGGGAGTGGTTCCATTCCGGCAAAGCCGTCTACTCGGTGACCGGCAAGGGCGCAGACGACTTCACGGGCACACTGGAGTTGGGTTATCAGATCGGCTTTCCATGGTCGCTGGGTGTCGGCATCAACTTCAGTTACACCACACCGAACGTCGCGCTGGATAAGCAAGATGTGATCGGCACCCGTAACGGTCTGATCGACTTGTTCCCCCCGATCTCCACCCCGCCGCTGCTGCCCGGTGTGTCGTTCTCGGCTGACCTGGGCAACGGTCCGGGGGTGCAGGAAGTCGCGACGTTCAGTGTCGACGTCAAGGGCCCGAAGGGTGCGGTCGCCGTGTCCAATGCGCACGGGACCGTCACCGGTGCGGCCGGCGGTGTACTCCTACGTCCCTATGCCCGCCTCATATCTTCTACAGGTGACAGCGTGACGACCTACGGCGAACCGTGGAACATGAACTGACGCGTGGTGACCGCACTGAACGGCCTCTGGCACCCCAGCCAGAGGCCGTTCTCAACGTAGTCGAAATGCGTGCGCGGAGAAATCGCGGCACAAAAGATTCGGCTGACAAGTCATGCCGTCGACTTTGTCGCCGCCTCAGGTGGAACTGACGTATGCGCACTGAGCGCATGCAGCAGAGAACAGATCACCCACTGACCATCACGGCGGGCACGATCAACATCGCGGGAAGCGTTCGCACGCACTCGGCGAGCGCATCACAAACAGACCGCGGCTATTGCAGCGCGCTCAGCAGGTCGCTGAGCGTTTTGGTCTCGACGGCCGGGTCGGGATCAGTGGCCCGGACTGCGGTGAGGACGGCGTCGATGCGTCCGTCGATGGCGGTCCACGTCGCGCCGTCCATCGCTTGGAGCTTCGATTGGTCGGCATCCCAGGCAGTTTCGAGGTTCTTGGCGCTCGTGGTGGCTCCCGCTTGATCTCCGCCCTGTATCTGAGTCAGCATCTGAGTGGTGATGGCACGGAAGTTCGTGATCTCTGCGGCGGGGAAGTGGGCAGTCGCCTGACCCGCGGTAATCGGTGCGATGGCGGTGGGGCCGCTCTCTGACTCAGCAGACGGCGTGGCGTGCGGCTGCGCATGAGCGAAGGTGAGCAGCGCTGCGGTCGCCACAGCCAACACGGCGAAGTAGCCGAGCATGACCTTTTCTCGTCCTGGACGGACGGCTCGCGGCTCGTCGGGCGCCCCGATAACATCGGCGTGCGTCACGGAGAGGTAGACCACCGTCGCGAGGATCGCAACGAGGAAGATGACGCTCGTCACCGCCACCCCCAGCCCGAGCCCCTGCTCGTCTTTCGGCAGGCCCAGCCAGTCACCGAGATTGGCTCCCAGCGGCCGCGTGAGGATATATGCGAGCCAGAACGACAGCACCGCGTTGGCGCCCAGTCTCCAACCGATGGCAATTGCGACGATCAGGCCGGCGGGTAGCAGCACCGACAGGCCAGGGCCCCAGCCGGTCAGCTCCAGCGTCCAGTCGCCGACCGCTGTACCCAACGCGAACGTGACCAAAATGGCCACCCAGTAAAACGACTCGCGCGGCAGCGTGACGATGCTGTGAATCGACAGGGTCCGTTCACGGGCGTACCAGACCCCGAACACCGCGGCGAGAGCCACAGCAAAGACAGCGGTGCTGACGGCGAGCGGCACTCCCAGAGCGTCCGTGAGAATGTCGGTGTACAACGTGCCGGTCACACTGAGAACCACCACGGTGAGCCAATAGGCGAACGGCTGGTAACGGTTAAGCGCCATTTGGCACCCGAGGACGACACACAGCACGAATGTGAAGATGACGGCGGTCGGCACGAGCCCGACGCCGAGGGTCATATTGATCCAATCGGCGAAACTCTCACCCACCGTGGTGCACAGGATCTTGATGACCCAGAACCAGATGGTGATCTCGGGCACCTTGCTCAATGCCACGCGTGGGGGAGTGTTCACCGTCAACCGCGTCGTCTCGCTCATGCCGTCGGAAACTACGGGCCGCTCCCTGAAGGCCCGCTGAGAAGCGATGCAGGTCGCTTCCCTACCTCAACGCGGTGAATCGTGACTCACGATGGGAAATCCGGGTTGTCACCGGCGTCACTTCCACACCCCGTATCTGAAAGTTGAGTACAGCCCGAACGCTTGTAGGTGTTGACTAGGGTCGAAATGCAGACCGGTGGCGACGGTCGCTCCTGGTCGAGATGTCAACTAAAGCCAACACCGGTGAGTCCGCGTACCGCTGCGGCGGCGGTATGTCTTTTGATCAGGTTGCTCCGGAGCTGTATCGGAACAAGGCGACAATGCCGGCAAGGAAGAGTACCCAGAACAGCACATGCCGATCCCCATACCCACCTATACCCATCTCCTCATGTTGTGATCGGTCCAGAACATCACGCGATTGCGCGGTGATCACTTGGAACGTGTTGCGCGGTGATCACTTGGAACGTATGGCCACGCACATGCATGGGGAGGCCACATCATCGACGCCCCTGCGCATTCTGCAATGCCTGCATCTCTGCCGGCGACATCATTTCGATCTGACCGGACTCTGTCGTCATCACGGCGGTCAACGGTGCTTGTGCGTTCCGTCCGACCGGCTATTAGACGGGTCGGCTGTGCCGGCGTTGCGCTTCCCTGCTGAGGTAAAAGAATTCTTCGACAGGCGAGGTGATGGCCCCGAATTCTTGGCTGTCCGACTCGGCTTGACCAACTGCTTCGAATTATCCTGGTACCCAAGGGGACCCGCTTCACGTGATCCCACGCCGGAGACGAGGTGATCTGCTGCACCAGGGTCCGCCGCCGTCGCACTGGAGTCGCTCGGCGCGGTGTCAGCGCCGTTGCGATCTCGTGGCATGTGCAGGCGGGTTCTCGGATTCGCGGCAGCGTTCGCAGCCGCGAGGTCGACGAGAACGGGCCGGTCGATTCCTCTTTGCAGGTTGGCATTCTGCGGCGCGAGTGAGTGAGAGCCCGGCAGCAACCGGCCGAGCGCAGCACCAAGTACGTCGCGCCACGGATGCGGCCTTCCGGCCGCGCCGGCCATCGGCTGGTCTGCCGCCGCCGCAACTTCAGCGCTTGTCAGCTGCGCCTGCGTCTGCCGGGTCGTGAACGGAAGCGGTGGAAGCGGTGGCAGCCAGAAGTTCCACTCATCGATTCCGAGTTGCACCAGTGCATTCCAGCTATCCCGCGCGACGTTCGCCAAACCCTCGCCGAAGGGCAGCGGACCCCAGAGCCAATTAGCCGAATTGACCACGAGGCTTTCGACGATGCGCTCGCCGAAGTTGTAGAAGATCATGATCTGAGGCGAGAGCCAGCCCACATAGGGGATCCACCCGACCGCGTAGGTTGCCACTTCGAAGCCGTAGCGCACCCACGGCTCGATGGCATGGTAGGTGTTGATGATGGCGTCTTCGAATTCGAAGCCGGTGGACACAGGAGTGGGCGCCGTCGGCCGAGAGGGGACGGGCTGACCCGCGCTCGGCGGGACGATGAACTCGCTCAGGTTGAGGTGGAGCAAGGCCCCGAGAACATTGGACTCCTGTGCTTGGGGCGTTACCGCGATCGGAGAACTTGCGACGGTGAGATGAACCGCGGGCACCGGCCGCGGTGGAGGTTCAATCGTCGGCGCGATTGCGATAGCACTTGCAGTCGCCAGTGCGATGCCGACGGTCGCCAGATTTTTGCCGCAAACCGTGATTGCCGCACTCGCCGAGATCATGTCGATGGTCTTCATTGTCGAACCTCTTGACCACTTGAAGCCAGAACACCGCCAGGAACGCGCGGACGCAATGTGAGTCTAGCTCCGCAGATGTCCTGGAAGGAGGGAAATGTGCAGCACGACAGATCCGTCCGAGAGATCGGATTGTGGCGGGATGGCCTGACACGCACGCAGCTTCAGTGATCGGCGGACCGATCACTGCGGTGGAGGAGCATCTGCCAGTGAACCTGTATGACGGCGAAAAGGAACGCTGTGCTGATGCCGAACAGCAGCCCGCCGTTGACCGCCTCTAGCGCGCTCAACATCTGCCAGCGTGCCGGCAGTGTTATTCCGCGCGTCTCGGACGTCGTCATGGTGGCGAGGGAGTAGACGGATGCGTCCGTGAACGAGTCGAATGCACCCAGCCACCGATACGCAACCGCCCATGTCACCCCTTCCACTCCGTGGAGGGCCGCCAGAAGAAGCGCGACGGCGCCGATGCGGACGATGACTGCTGGGATCGCGTGCAGCCGGTCGCGCGCGTGTGTGTCGATCTGAACACGAAACCTGGTCTCGAGCCCGAGCGCCATGAATACCACCGCGGTGGTGTGCATCGCGATGGTGAGCACGATGAGCGACAGGCCCAAGCTCCAGCTCGGGAAGTCCACTCGTCTTCAATACCACCTGTCGGAAGGTCGCCGGCCACATCTACCGAAGTCGGCGGACAAAGCCATAAGCTTGCGCTCGATCCGGCACTCAGCCGTGAGTGCGCACTGCACGGGGATCCCTCATGGCCGGGCCGGACTGGCTGACATAGGGGGATTGGTCATGGGCGACTACGGCCTGGCGGGTCTGTGGATGCTGCTAGCGGGGTCTCTTGTCGTGGCGGTACTGATCGCGACCGGCAGCATCCTGCTGGCGGATCGGACCCTCCCGAAATCGGTGGGCCAAGGGCATAACGCAGCGCTCTCGCCGTTTCTCACCTGCGTCAGCTTGGTCTACGGCGCCTTGCTCGGCTTCACGATCGTCGTGGCCTGGGAGCAGTTCTCCTCAGCAGAGACGAACGTCTCGAACGAGGCATCCACGATCGTGACGATGTACCGGCAGACCGTCGGCATGCCGGTCGACGAGCAGACTCAGATGCGGGCGTTACTCCGTAAGTATGCGGGTGCTGTCGAAGGTCCCGAATGGCAGAACTCCATACGCGCGGGCACCGGAACGGAAAGCGCCCGAGATGCGCTCAACGAGATGTACACCGTGCTCGGGAACGAGAAGTCCAGTGTCGCAACGAGCCCGATCACTCAGAAGTTCTTGGATCAACTCACCACGTTGGCGTCGCAGCGCAATCAACGGATCCTCGACGCCAAACCGCGAATACCCGGATTGCTCTGGACCGGACTGCTTTTCGGTGGCGTGGTGCTGCTGGGGATCGGCGGTTTTATGCGGCTGGGCAGTGCACGCGCCCATCTGATCTTGTTGAGCGCCATCGCGGTCCTGCTGGGCCTGCTGCTGTTCGTCGTCTTCTGGCTGGATCATCCCTTCGGCAATGAGCTAGGTGTCACGTCTGCACCGTTCGAGCAGTCGCTGAACGTGTTCGACTCCATCGACCGGGGGGCATGACCTCGCCGACACAGTCCGTGACAAGTCAACGACCGAGGCCGAATCCGAGGGTGAACTCGAAGTCGACGTTGACGCCCGGTACTTCGCCCGCGGTGGCCACGTCGGGGTTACCCACGCAGTAGTCGACTTCGACGCCGTCGACCACCTCGCTGGAGCACGTCGCTAGCGGTTCGGCTGATGCGTGGGGCGTGCCGGCGGCGGTGGATAGCACCGCGACCACGCTCGCCGTCGCGCAGATCCATGCTGACCGTGATTGCATCAATGTCTGGGTGCGAGCAGTCGGCGGTATAACCCGAACGAGGCTTGCTCAACCCAACCGTGCTGCACCTTGCCTTTGTCCACAGCCCAGACAGCGCAGCCAGTCACAGCGATTGGCTTGCCGTTGGCTTCCGTGCCGAGGATGCCGTTGTTGGTTCCGGTCAGGAGCAATCGTGACGTCACCCGGGTGCCGTCCTCGTTCTGGAAGGTTTCGAGGACGTCGACGTGGAGTTCGTTGACGTGATCGAGGAATTGCTGAACCCAGTCTCTGACGTTGCTGATCCCGGCGATCTCCTGGCCGCCTGCCTCGGCGACGATGTCGTCGGCCACGAACTGTCCGACGGCATCGGCTGCATGAGCGTTCCAGACGTCATCCCAGAATGCCGCAACTAACTTCGTTGAACTCATGCCGGCACCCTCGCGTACGGTGAACTAGTTCGAGAATTGCTGCTAGACAGGTTCTTTCGTCCTCTTCAGTTCCGAATGTCAATCAGCCAACGCTTTGTGCACCCGCCGAACCAGGAACGCGGTCGAAATCTGACCGATTCCATGGAGCAACGCGGCCGCAGCGACCCAGGCGACGAGAAGGACCACAGAAACCTTCCAGGACCCGGCGGCCCAGAACCCGATCGCGAGTTGGGCGAGACCCGTGAGCAACAGAACCCACCACCCCTGCGACCCGCTTGCCGCGATCGCCATTGCGATGTCGAATCCGCCCCGGAAGATGAAGTAGAAACTCATCACCGCCGCCAAACCTGCGAAAGTGGGGTCGGGGCGCACGAACGCAAAGACGCCGACGACGATGAACGCCACGGCCAGGAGCCAGTGCAGTATTCGCCAGCCTGAGGACGACACCACACCGACCATCGCTTCGTTGGCTGCTGCAACAAAGCAGAAAACGCCGAACAGCGTTGCGACAGCAGTCACGGTGGCGTAGTCGAAGCGCAGGATAATTGCCGCGATGACTATCCACGCCGCCCCGACGACGAGCATCAGCCACCAGTACCGAGTGGTCGAGACAAGGTCTTCGCGCAGAAGCTGCCGCCGGCTCGGCGGTGCCACCGCGTTTGTTTCTCTGACGAAATCAGTCATGGTTCTCCTACCTTTGCTCCGTGGGTGTTTCGCCGGACTCCTGGCTCGGCGGCGTCCTCCGGCTGGCTGGCGACCGTGAGCCCGGCTGCGACGAGGGTTCTGTTGAGAGCTCCATTGCGACCTCCGGCGAGAATCCGTCGCCCGGCTGACAGCCGAATCGGTTGTGGTTGTGACTCGTTACCTGTTTCTGTGTCGGTTGACTGCGGCCGTCGTCGCGGTCGCTCTCGCAGGCACCGCCCGTGACCGATCGACCGTGCCGGTCTGACCGCGTGTGGAGGCCGCGCCGCCGATGCGGAAATTGTTGATGACGATGCCGGGACCGGTCTTCGTCACGGTTTGACCGTTCTGGAAGATGGAGCCGGCGAGCGCGAGAGGACCCGGGCCCGCGGCCACGTGATTGTTGGAGCCGGCGAAGTTGAACCCAGCGTTGATGTTGCCGGGACCGCCGACGCTGACAGTGCTGCCGTCTCCGCCGACGTTGTATGCGAAGTTCAGGTTGCTGCCTGTACCGCCTGCGGAGAGTCCGTTGCTGCTGCCGCCGATGTTGCGTGCCCTGTTGTAGTACCCGCCCTGCGACGCGACCGTATTGCCGGTGCCGATGAGATTGCTTGCGAGGTCAAAGTTTCCGCCCTCGGTTGTCACGCTGTTTCGATTACCGAAGCGATTCCGCGCAAAGTTTCCGTAACCGCGCGTGGTGGTGACGGTGTTGCCATCGCCCAGGAGATTCTTCGCGAAGTTAACCGTTCCGCCCGTTTGCGTGACGCTGTTGCCGTCGCCGAAGAAGTTCTTCGCCGCATTCCCGGTTCCGCCCGTCTGCGTGACGGTGTTGCCGTCACCGAGAAAATTCTGCGCGGCATTGCTGTAGCCGTTGGTCGTCGCGATGGTGTTGTCCCGGCCGAGGATATTGCGAGCATGGTTGAACGAGCTACCCTGCGCCGTGATCGTGTTGTTGCTGCCACCGTAGTTAGCTGCCCGGTTCCAGAAGCCGCCTTCGGCCGTGATGCTGTTGTTGCTGCCAAACCAATTGGAGGCCACTGTCAGAACCGAGCCGGGCGCGCCGGCGACAACGGTGTTGTCGGCGCCCCCGATGCTCAGGCCGAGCCCCAGCAAGCCGTGGGCCTCGGCGCTTGCGTTCCTTCCGACGGCACTGGCCAATGTGAACGCATCGCTTGTCGTGGCCCCGGCGCCATTGCCGACGGAGAAGGAGGCGCCGAAGAATCCGGCAGCGTGCGCGGTAGCTCCCTGGCCGATTGCGACGGCGACACCGAATAGCGTGCTGCTGCAATCAGCACTGTTGCCGATGCCGAAAATCGAAAAACAGGATGCGTTCGCACTGGAGGGAACCCCCACTCCGGCGCTGACGAAGACTGCGCTCGCTGCGGCGCCGGCGATCAAGCCGCCGGTGATCTTGCGTGACTTCACGATGCCCAGCGCGACCATGTCGCCCCCAAAGACTTCCCCGAAAGTGATCTCAGGATACTGCGTGCGCAGAAGGGGAGCAATCACAACTTTCCCAAGTCGCCGAGGCATTTTCAGCGCTACCAGGGTTCAGATTCAGAGAGCGCCGGCGTGCGAGAAGCGGGCGGCGCGGCGGTGGACGCGGTGCGCGTGTCCTCGGGTGCGGTGCGGCTCGACGAACAGATGCATGGGTTCGGCGTAGAAGATCTTCTTCGCCAGCTCGACCAGGCACAGGTACGCGACGACGAACCCGCCGAGCACGGCGAAGAATTGCCATGGCAGCGGGGTGAACCCGAGGGTGCGCGCGAGCGGCGACAGCGTCAGCAGGGTGCCGATCGCCACCACGGTCAGGCTCGTGATGGTCAGCCATCCGCTGGGCCGGCTGCGGAAGAACGGCACCTGCCGGGTGCGGATCGCGAAGATGATCAACGTCTGGGTGGCCAGCGATTCCACGAACCAGCCGGTGCGGAACTCCACGGCACCGGCATGCAGCACGCCGAGCATCAGCCCGAAGGTCATGAAGTCGAAGAGCGAACTGATCGGGCCGAAGGTGAGCATGAACCGGCGAATGAACGCGACGTTCCAGTGCGACGGTGCGTGCAGTTGCTCATCGTCGACGCGGTCGGTCGGAATGGCCAGCTGGGAGCTGTCGTAGAGGAGGTTGTTGAGCAGGATCTGGCTGGGCAGCATCGGGAGGAACGGCAGCAGCGCCGACGCGGCCGCGGCGGAGAACATGTTGCCGAAATTGCTCGAGGTGCCCATCAGAACGTATTTGACGGTGTTCGCGAAGATCCGCCGGCCCTCCGCGACACCGGTGGCCAGCACCCCGAGATCCTTCTCCAACAGCACCACGTCCGCCGCGTCCTTGGCGACGTCGGTGGCGGTGTCCACGGAGATGCCCACGTCGGCCGCGTGCAGGGCCAGCGCGTCGTTGACACCGTCACCCAGGAAGCCGACGGACCGCCCGGTCCGGCGCGCGGCTTTGATGAGGCGAGCCTTCTGCTCGGGGGAGATGCGCGCGAAGATCGTGTGATCGGCGGCCGCAGCGGCGAATTCGGCGTCGCCGAGGGCGTCGAGCTGCGTGCCGGTGATGGTGCCCCTGGATACCAATCCGAGTTCCTGGCACACCTTTTCGGCCACCTGCGGGTTGTCGCCGGTGGCGACCTTCACCTCGATGCCCAGGGCGGCGAGTTCCGTCAGTGACTGCCGGGCGGCGGCTTTCGGCTCGTCGGCGAACACCAGAAACCCGACCAGCATGAGGTCGGCCTCGTCGCGGGCGGTGATGGCGTCGAGGCCGGGTGCGGGTTTGACAGCCACCGCCACCACGCGGCGCCCGGCGGCGAACAGCCCGGCCAGCGTGGTGTGGGCAACGGGGTCGGTGAGCGGGCAGCGGGCGAGTATCTGTTCGGGGGCGCCCTTGACGACGAGGATGCGTTGACCGCCGTCGTCGATCAGGGCCGACGTCGAACGCCGAACATGGTCGAAGGGCAGCAGTGCGACGCGCCGCGCCGCGCCGACGGCCCGTGTGGCATCGGGAGCCTCCCAGAGCGCGGCATCAAGGGGGTTGGTGCTGACGCCACCAGCCTGTGGGTCCACGTCGGAGGCCAGCAGGCCCAGCCGTAGTGCCGAATCGCTCTGGGCGCCTGCGGGGTTGAGGGCTTCGACCAGGCTGATGCGCCCCTCGGTGAGGGTGCCCGTCTTGTCGGTGATCAGGATGTCGATGTCGCCGAGGTCCTCGATGCACACCAGGCGTTTGACCAGCACCCTGGCTTTGGCCAGTTGCCGCGACCCGGTGGCCAGGCTGGCGCTGACCACCGCGGGCAACAGTTGCGGGGTGATCCCGACCGCGATGGCCAGGGAGAACAGCACCGAGTCGATCAGTGGTTTGCTCAACAGCAGATTGCTGACGAGGATCAGCGCCGTCAGCGCGATGGCGACCCGCAGGAGTAGATACGAGAAGCGGCGTAGCCCGATCTGGAAGTCGGTCTCGGGTTGCCGTTCTCCCAGACCGGTTGCGATCCGGCCGAACTCGGCGCTCTTGCCGGTGGCGTAGACCGCGCCGAGGCCTTCGCCGGCGTTGACGATGGTGCCCATGAAGGCCAGATCGGCACAGTCGGCCAGATCGGTACCGGCGGCCACCGGTTCCGCTGATTTCTCCGATGCCATCGACTCACCGGTCAGGATGCTCTCGTTGCATTCCAAGCCCGTCGTCTCCATCAGCCGCAGGTCGGCGGGGACCGCCTCGCCCAGCGTCAATCGCACGATGTCGCCGGGCACGAGCAGGGTGACATCGAGGGCGACGAAGCGTCCGTCTCTCAGGGCCACCGCGGTGTGGCGCATCCGCGAGTGCAGGGCCGCGGCGGCCTTCTCGGCGCGATACTCGTTGACGAACCCCAGCCCGATGCTGACGGCCAGGATGATCCCGATGATGACGGCCTGCATGCTGTCGCCGAGGAAGTACGACACGATGGCGGTTCCGGCCAAGAGGATCAGCACGGCGTTACGTAGCTGTCGTCCCAGCACGGCAACCGCTTTGACGTGATGGGTCCGCACCGCATTGGGTCCGACCCGCTGCAGGCGGGCTGCCGCTTCCGCGCTCGACAGGCCGGTGGGGGAACTGGCGAGGAGCTCGAGGATCTGATCGGCGGAAGTCGCGGCGGCCTGCGGGGCGGTCATGGCCTGCAGATCGGGTGCTTTGGCGACGTCCGGTCTCATCGCCACGGCGCGACTCCCGGTGTGCTCCCGTCAGCCGGTCGCCAGAGCCGGTCACGGGTTCTACAGCGGCGTGCCATGCCGACATTGTCGAGTGCGGCGGTCCTGCTGACGTAGGGCAGAAGGGCCTCAGCACTGCCTGCTGAGTGCTAGCCCTCGATGTCGGTCGAGTGTTGAAGGGAGGGCGCCCGGGGCGGCAGGTGGATGCGGCGCAGAACTGCGAGCAGGGCGAAAAACGAGATCCCGTTGGCGACCAGGATCACCGCGATGGTGACGTGGGGTGACACATCGTAGGCGGCGCCGAGGAGGGCTCCCGCGATGAGCAGTGCCACGCCGCGCAGCAGCGCCAGCCATCCGAAGGCGATCGCCCGAATGTTCGCCGGCACGAGTTCGGTGACGACCGCCTTGACGGTGGAATCGAGGACCCCGTTGACGATTCCCCACACCGCGACACCGACCCACACCGCGGTCACGTTGTCGGTGAAGGCGATCGCTGCGCAGGCCGCTGCCACCGGAACCGCGAGCAGGACTTGGGGCCCGCGCTTGTCGTACACACGCCCGAAGATCAGGCCGGCGGCGCCGTCGACGGCCATCGCGACCGCGAACAGGATCGGCACCTGGGCATCGCTGAACAGCCCGGAACGCTGGGCGTGAAAGGCCAACAGCGGGAAGGCGGCGACGCCGCAGGACAGTACCCCGATCGTGGCGACGTACTGCCAGAACCGGGTCGGGAGCCGCCGTGAGGCGGCGGTGGGCAGCGGCGCGGCGGCGGCATCCGGGGAGGCCGGTGTCGTCGTGTCGGGCTGGTCTTCCTCTTCGTAGCCGCGCGGGTCCGGGACGCGAAACCGAAGCCAGCCGAGCAGCAGCAGGACCAGCAGGCCCGGGATGATGAGGACCCCGAACGCCAGCCGATAGTCGCCGGTGTAGGCACTGAGCACTGCCGCCAGCAGGAGCGGGCCGGCGATGGCGCCGGTTTGGTCGAGTGCCTGATGGACCCCGAACGCACTGCCACGGCCGGTGGTGGTCGAGGC
This sequence comes from Mycolicibacterium chubuense NBB4, assembly GCF_000266905.1. The sequence continues at coordinate 2,295,409 of NC_018027.1, forward strand.
GTGCGACAGCAGGGTGTCTTTCGCCGGTGAGCGGACGGCCTTGCCGAGCCGTTCGGTTCCGTAGAGCAACAGCGCCGGGACGAGGGCGCCGCTGACACCGATCAACGGGACGCTCAGCACGGTCAGGGCGTAGCCGGCGATGGTCCAGGCCCAGTAGTGCTGGGTCCGGGCGATCGCGTAGCCAGAGACGACGCGCAGCGAGTAGCCGATGAATTCCCCGGCGCCGGCGACCAATCCGACGAGTGCGGCGGATGCACCGAGAGTGGCCAGATAGGGGCCGATGATGCTGCGGGCGCCCTCGTACACCGTGTCGGCGAGCAGGCTCACCGTGCCGAACAGGAGGACGAAGTGCCAGGGCTTCAACCGATCCCGGGCTGAGTGTCTAGGTGCGGTGATCATCATTTTCCCGTCACGATCGATCAGCTGTGCCAACGGTTTCCGCGTGCGTTCCGGTCAGCAGTATGCGCAGGGGGCTCCGCTCGGCACGAGGGAGCAGCCGCAGCAGCAGTGGTCGCACCAGCAGGTAACCGACCATGCTGATGGCGGCCCCGAGGAGCAGGCCGGCGAGGACGTCTTGGGGGTAGTGCGCGCCGATGTACACCCGGGCCACCGCCATGGCGACCGCGGCGACCGCGGTCAGCACGCCCAGTCGCCGGCTCACCAGCCACAGCCCGGCGGTGGCGGCACCGGCCATGACGGCGTGATCGCTGGGGAAGCCGGGATCGCTGTTGCAGTGCAGCACCACGATGTCGTGAAGCGCTTGGCACGGCCGGGTTTCGTCGACGGCGGAGGCGATCGGTTGGTTGATCGCCAGAGCGGCGAGCACGCCGAGAGGTGCCCACAGAGCGGCAGCCATTCGGCGGCGGTCCGCGTCGTGGCGGGCAATCCACCATCCCGCCACGAGCAGACCCGCGAACAGGACAATGCCGTAACCGGCGTATCCGGACACGACAGGATGCAGCCACGGTGTGTCACGGGCGAAGCCGTTCATGTCATAGAAGAGTCGGGTGTCGAGATTCATGGGTGTTGTCGTCCTATCGACGTCACATCTGGTGCAGGGCCGCAAAGACCCGTTCGGTGTAGTCGGCAAGGCGGTCGGCGCACGACTTGAGTTGCTGCTCGGCGTCGGCGGCCGCGGGGGCGACGAAAACGTCGCGCGCCATGATGTCGCGATGCCAGCGGCGCAGCCGTTCCAAGCTCTGTTCTTCTTCCTCGAGTTCGGCCACAGTGAATTTGCCCTTGGCGATCTCCTTGTCGATCTCGGCGTCGAATTCCGCGCAGTCGGCCAGGAATTCGGCCCACTCCTCGCTGCGCTCCGCGGTGAACAGAGCTTCCAGGCGCGCAGCATCGGATTCTCGACGTCCGGCGGCCTCGAGCACCACGACCTCGCCGGCGCCGCGTCCCGCCAATTCGATGACCCTCGCAACACCGTCGGCGAACACCGGGACATCCGGCACCGCCCACACCCCCTGGCCGATCTGCAGTGCGCCTACTCGACGCAACTCCCGCCACACTGCGACCCGGTGTCGTGAGGGCTCCGCCGGAACCCGAACGACGAGGATCAGCCATCGAGGCGCCCAGTCATCACCGTGTGTCACGGGGGCGAATGTAACACGAGTTACACGCTACGACGTAGCGAGTTCCGTCCTCGACCGCGGGCCACGCCCGAAAGCGCGGCCGCACCCTCTTGTTTTGATACCCCTAGGGGGTATAGATTGCGGGGGTGTCCGGATGGAGCGCAGGCCGAGACATCGTCATCGAACCTGCCATCGTCGAGGAGCGGCCATGACACCCCGCCACGATCGCGACGGCCATGTCGCGACCAGCCGTCGCGCCGAAGACCACGAGGCCCACGAGGCCCACGAAAGCCATGCCGGCCACGCCGATCACGTCGCGCAATTCCGAAAGCTGTTCTGGGTCAACCTGATCATCGCCGTGCCCGTCGTGGCGTTCTCGACCATGTTCGCCATGCTGGTCGGCTATCAGGTTCCCGACGTGCCAGGCGGCCGCTGGATCGCGCCGCTGCTCGGCACGGTCATGTATGCCGTCGGGGGCCGCCCCTTCCTCACCGGTGCCGTCAGTGAAATCCGTTCCCGCAAGCCAGGAATGATGCTGTTGATCGGCCTGGCGATCACCGTCGCGTTCCTGGCTTCGTGGGGCGCGAGCCTGGGCCTGCTCGATCACGAGTTGGAATTCTGGTGGGAGCTGGCGCTGCTGATCGTCATCATGCTGCTCGGTCACTGGGTCGAGATGCGTTCCCTGGCTCAGACCACCTCCGCGCTCGATTCCCTGGCCGCACTGCTCCCCGACGAAGCAGAAAAGGTCGAGGCCGATCACACGGTTACTGTTTCGCCCGCGGATCTGCGGGTCGGCGACGTGGTGGTGATCCGGCCCGGCGGCAGTGTGCCCGCCGACGGCAGGATCGTCGAGGGCCGCGCAGACATCGACGAGTCGATGGTGACCGGCGAGTCCAGGTCGATCGCCCGGGGCGTCGGCGACGCCGTCACGGCGGGCACCGTCGCCACCGACTCCGGGTTGCGGGTCGAGGTCACCGCCACCGGCGACGACACCACGCTGGCCGGGATCCAACGCTTGGTGACCGAGGCGCAGAACTCCACGTCGCGCGCCCAGCGCCTCGCGGACCGCGCGGCCGGCTGGCTGTTCTGGTTCGCCCTGAGCACGGCGGCCATCACCGCCACGATCTGGACGACGTTCGGCAGCCCCGCCGCGGCCGTCGTGCGCGCCATCACGGTGCTCGTCATCGCATGCCCGCACGCGCTGGGCCTGGCGATTCCGCTGGTCGTCTCCATCGCCACCGAACGGGCCGCCCGAGGCGGGGTGCTCATCAAGGACCGGCTGGCTTTGGAGAGCATGCGGACCGTCGATGCGGTGCTGTTCGACAAGACCGGGACCCTGACCAAGGGTGAACCCACCGTCACCGCGATCGAGTCCGTCGGCGAGGTCGGGGACGACGCCGTGCTCGCGCTGGCAGCCGCGGCCGAGACCGACAGCGAGCATCCGCTGGCCCATGCCATCGTGCGCGCCGCCCGGGACCGCGGGCTCTCCGTGCCGCGCGCCGGCGGATTCTCCTCGTCGCCGGCCGTCGGCGTGACCGCGTCGGTCGACGGGCGCGAGATCCGGGTGGGCGGTCCCCGCCTGCTCGAACAGATCGGCGCCGACGAGGTCGGCACTGCGGCCGGCTGGCGCGAGGAAGGCGCGATCATCCTGCACGTCGTCCGGGACGGCGCCGTCATCGGCGGCCTACGGCTGGCCGACGAGATCCGCCCCGAATCCCGCGAGGCCGTCGATGCGCTGCACAGGCTGGGCATCGAGGTTGTGATGATCACCGGCGACGCCGAAGCCGTGGCGCGGGCTGTCGGCGACGACCTGGGCATCGACCGAGTGTTCGCCGGCGTGCGCCCGGAAGACAAAGCGGCGAAAGTGTCTGGGCTGCAACGCGAAGGCAAGAAGGTCGCCATGGTCGGTGACGGCGTCAACGACGCACCGGCGCTGGCGCAATCCGACGTCGGCATAGCGATCGGCGCGGGGACCGACGTCGCGATCGCGTCGGCCGGCGTCATCCTGGCCAGTTCTGATCCGCGCTCCGTGCTGTCGGTGATCGAGCTGTCGCGCGCCACCTATCGCAAGATGAAGCAGAACCTGTGGTGGGGTGCCGGCTACAACCTGATCTCGGTGCCGCTGGCCGCCGGGGTGCTGGCACCCGTCGGATTCGTGTTGCCGATGTCGGTCGGCGCGATCCTGATGTCCCTGTCGACGGTGGTCGTTGCGCTCAACGCGCAGCTTCTGCGCCGCATCGATTTGCGGCCGGAGGCCAGCAGCCGCGCCGCCCTGGACCGTTCGAGCGGTGTCGACCGGCGCGCGGACAACAGGAGTGGCGTGCGGCAGTAGGGCCGTCTCGGGACTCCTTCGGCGTCTCGGTGAACGCGACGCCAACACGGGATGAACACGTTGTGTGGTCGGCACGGGACGACGGCAGCGCTGCTCTCGTTGTCGGGTGGTTATCAGCAGCGATGAGTAGGGTGACCAAGGTGATTGGGCGGCGATTCCTGCCGGTTTTGCTCACAGCGCCACTGCGTGCAGCCGCGGCGGGGACTCGCATGGTCGTGACGACGACCGCGGTGACGACTGGTGCTGTCGCCGGGACCGCTTTGTTGGGTGGCAGGGTCGTCGCCGATGTCGGCGCCTCCCTGACCTCCGCCGCACCGGATGTCTCGGCGTTGGCCCGTGCCGCAGCCGGTATGGCGATAGAGGCGATTGGGGGCCCGCCTGCCCGGCGCGCCGCTGCCAACGGCCAGCGCTATTGGATCGAGGTACGGGGCCTCGAGGGCGACGACGGGCCGGAGATCCTCACGAACGTGCTCGCCGCGGTGAGTTCGACGCCCGGGGTGCAGGACGCGTTCGTGAACCGCGCGGTCGCGCGCGTGGTCGTCGCGGTCGATGCCGACGGACCCACGATGGCCGAGCTCTGCCGCGTGGTCGCCGATGCCGAACCGCGGAGCGCAGGTGGTGCGGGGAGCCGGACGGCGAGCCTGCCCGGTGACGATGCAGTCCTGGCCGGACGGATGCTGGCAGCGGCCGCAGCCCTTGCCGGTGTGGGACTTTCGGTGACCGGCAGTGTGGTACCGCTGCGCGGACTACCGGATCTGTTCGCCGTGCCGATCACACTGACCGATCAGACACCGCGGCTGCGTCGCCACCTGGAGCAGCGGCTCGGGCCTGAGGCAACGGATCTGCTGTTCGGCGTGGTGAACGCAGCGACGGCGTCGGCGACACTGTCGCCCACGGCAGCGGCGGCCGAGGCGGTCACCCGGTTGATGCTCGCCGCCGAGGCGTTGAGCGGCCGGTCGGCATGGCGCCGACATGAGGCAGACCTCGCCCAGCGCCTTGCCGACGACGACACGCGTCTGCCCAGTGACATGGTCCCTCCGGTCGACGGGCCTGGTGAGCGCTACGCCGACCGGGCGGGACTGGCCGGTGTCGGCGCTGCTGCGGTGCTCGGTCTGCTCTCCCGCGATGCCGGCTTGGCCGGTGCGGCGGCGCTGGCGGCGGCGCCCAAGCCGCTGCGGGGAGCCCGCGAAGGGTTCGGCTGTGCGGTGACTCGCGGCCTGATCGCCGGTCACGACGCGGTGGTGCTGCGCCCGCGCGCCCTGCGGATGCTGGACCGCATCGACGTGGTCATGATCGACCCGAGGGCCGTCTACGCCGATGAGTTGACGGTCAGTCGCGTTCTCGGCGTGAGTAATTCACGGCGGGGTCACGCCTGGGAAGCCGTCCGCGCCGCGTTGAACCGCAAACGATTGAGCCCCGGTTGGCACGACCTGGCCGACATCCCCGGAGCGGGCGACACCGGCACGGCTCTGGTCAGTCCGGTTCGTGATCCGTTTGCCGGAGCACTGGTCGCGGAAGCTCGGCGGGCGCACCGGCGGGTTGTCTCGCTGGATGATGACGGATTACGTTCGCTGGCGCAGGGTTTCGACGAACTGCGACCACTCGCTGGCTCGGTCGACGAGTCGGTGGCCGCGGCGGTCGACGCACTGAAAGCTCAGGGCGCGACAGTGTTGCTGCTCACCACCGCCGACATGCGGGCTGCCCATCGCGCCGACGTCACCGTCGGTGTGGTGCGGACCCAGCGCCCACCGCCGTGGGGTGCCGACGTGTTCGTCCCCGATCTGTTGGCTGCGTGGCGCCTCTTGCACGCGCTGCCGGCCGCCCGTTCGGCCACCGACCGCGGCATCCACCTGTCGGTGTCCGCGTCGGCCATCGGTGCCTTGATGCTGATCCCCGGTGTGGTCGGGCGGGGGCCCGAGTCGGTCAATGCCGGTGTCGTGGCCGGACTGTGGACTGGATACTCCGCCGCGGCAAAGGTATTCCGTGATCCGGTACCGGAGCCGGAAGCGAGCCACGAGTGGCACGCCTTGCCCGTCGAGGAGGTGCAACGGCTCCTGCCGCGCCCGCCGGACGACCACCGTGATGAGCCCTCGCGCGGGTGGACGGACCGCGTGCCGATGCGTGGGTTGGGTGGCGCGGCGGCGTCGGCGTGGGACCTGGGCCGCGAGTTCGCCGGTGAGATGCGGACCAATCTGTCCGATCCGCTCACCCCGCTGCTGGCCACCGGCGCGGTGGCCAGCGCACTGCTCGGTTCGGCGCTCGACGCGGCACTGGTGGGTGGGGTCCTGCTGGCCAACGCGGCGCTGTCTGCCGAGCAGCAACTGCACGCCGAACGGATCCTGCGGCGGCTGTTGGCCGTCGAGGACCCGCTGGCGCGTCGGCGCGTCGGTCCGCTTGATGACGCCCGGCAGCAGAAGGTCGCCGCCAAGCTGCTGCGGGTGGGCGACATCATCGAAGTGCACGCCGACGAGGTCGTGCCTGCAGACGCGCGAGTCATCGCGGCGGACAACGTCGAAGTGGACGAGTCGACGCTGACTGGCGAGTCACTGCCGGTGCCCAAGTACACCGAGCCGACGCCCGGCGCGCCGCTGGCCGAACGCGGTTGCATGCTCTATGCCGGTACCACGCTCGTGGCGGGGACGGCGCTCGCCGTCGTCGTGGCGGTGGGCTCCCGCACGGAGGTGCGCCGGGCGCTGGCGATGGCCCCGGCCAAGTCGCGCGAAATCGGCCTGCAGCGGCAACTGAGCCGAATCACCCAGCGCGCCATGCCTTTCAGCCTCGGCGGTGGTGCGCTCGTCGGCCTGCTGAGCGTGTTCCGGGGGACCCCGCTGCGGGAGGCCGTCGGCAGCGCGGTCGCCATGACCGTTGCGGCTGTGCCCGAGGGATTGCCGTTGGTGGCCACCCTGGCTCAGCTGGCGTCCGCTCGCCGGTTGACCGGTGAATCCGTGCTCATCCGCAACCCGCACTCGGTCGAAGCGCTGGCGCGTCTGCAAGTGGTCTGCTTCGACAAGACCGGCACGCTGAGCGAGAATCAGCTCGAGATCAAATCGGTTCGCCCGGTAGGGGGATTCACCGAGGCCGATGTGCTCGACGCGGCCGCCACCACGATCTTCGTCCGTCCCGGACATCGCGCTCACCATGCCACCGACGACGCAATCCGCAGGGCGATCGACGGCAGCGACGACACGACGGACTCGATCTCCCCTCCGCGAGACGCTTTCCTGCCGTTCCAGTCCGGCCGACCGTTCGCAGCAGCGCTGGTGGGGACCCGGCTCACGATCAAAGGCGCACCGGAGGTCCTCGCGTCGGCACTGCGCAACGACCGCGTGCCGCGAATGCAGATGATCGCCGAGATGGCGGCTGCGGGTCTGCGGGTGCTGGCGGTGGCGGAGCGTCACCTCACCGCCGAACAGGCCGCGAAGGCAGCGGCCGATCCGGTGGTGCTGGAGAGCTTTTGCACGTCCGACCTTCTGCCGGTCGGGCTGCTCGGGCTCGCCGACACTCCTCGCGCCGCCGCTCCCAGGCTGCTGGCCGCGCTGGCCGAGCGGGGCATCGGCGTCCGGTTGATCACCGGCGATCATCCGGTCACCGCGTCGGTGATCGCCAACGAGTTGGGAGTGGCGGTGATCGCCGAGGAGGTGATCACGGGCAGTCAATGGGAGACCCTGTCGGCCGACGAACGGGCCGAGGCCGTGATGTCGCGACGGGTCTTCGCGCGGATGACCCCCGAGCACAAGATCGACATCGTGCAGACGCTCGAGCGCGTCGGCTGCGTCACCGCGATGGTCGGCGACGGCGCCAACGATGCCGCGGCGATTCGGGCGGCCAGCGTCGGTATCGGGGTGGCCGCCCGGGGCAGCGACCCGGCCCGCACCGCAGCTGACGTGGTCTTGCTCGACGGGCGGATCGAGGCGCTGATCGACGCGCTGGACGAGGGCCAGCAGCTGTGGCGGCGGGTGCAGTCCGCGGTGTCGATGCTGCTGGGCGGCAACACCGGCGAGGTGTGTTTCGCACTGATCACCAGCTTGCTCACCGGCCGGTCGGTCCTCAACGCTCGGCAGATGCTGCTGGTCAACATGCTCACCGATGCGCTGCCGGCCGCCGCGCTCGCCGTCAGTCCGCAGAACAGCAGCGCGCACGTCGACCGGGACGAGGCGGCGATGTGGCGGGCGATCGGCATTCGGGGAGCCTCCACCACGGTGGCCGCCACGCTGGCGTGGTCGATGGCCAGCGTGACGGGCACTCAGCGTCGCGCCTCCACGGTTGCCTTGATCGGCCTGGTCGGCGCACAGCTCGCGCAGACCTTGGCCGATTCGCACGGTCGACTGGTGGTGCTCACGACGTTCGGGTCCTTCGGAGTGCTGGTGGCCATCGTCAGCACACCGGGGGTGAGCCAGGTGTTCGGCTGCACGCCCGTCGACCCGCTGGGCTGGGGGCAGGCCCTGGTGGCCACCGGGGTCGCCGCTGCGATCTCCGCGCTGGCGCCGGACGTGCTCTACCGGGTGAGCGAGGCGCTGCGGCGAGGCCTCGACGACCGGTCCGCTCGGGACGGGTGATTCAGTCCTCGACGACGAGGACGCCGGCCCGCATCAGGATCGCATAGACCTCACGCAGGGGCGGGGTCAGCAGACGACCTCCGAGCGTGAGCAACGGATCGTGGCCGACGCTGCGCAGGAGTTCCGACATGGCAACGAGCCAACGCTTCCCAGGCCAAGAGTCGGTGTCACCCAGTTGAACACGACACGAACGCCGCGAGGCGACACGACGATCGCGCGCTGTGCCCGGGACTTCGGGCCCTATTCCCGGTGTCGCCGCAATGGTGGTCTAGGGGAGACGCCCGGGCTGTCCGGTGCGGTCACTGTCGCGATACCAGGAGCGGAGTCGAGTGATGCGAACGGCCTACCACGAGAAACTGGCTGCGCTCACCACGAATCTCAGCCAGATCTGTCGAATGACCGGGGCGGCCATCGAGTCCGCCACCCAGGCGTTGCTGCGGGCCGACCTCAGTCGTGCCGAGCAGGTGATCACGGATCACGACCGCATCGTCGAACTGTGCGATCAGTCGCAACACGACGCCTTCGACATGCTGGCGTTGCAACAGCCCGTCGCCGGCGATCTGCGGAGCATCTTCGCTGCCATCCAGGTCACCGCAGACGTGGACAGGATGGGCGCCCTGGCGGTGCACATCGCCAAGATCGCGCGCCGTCGTCACCCGGACTGTGCGGTGCCGGCAGAGGTGCGGGGCTGCTTCGCGGAGATGGGGACGGTGGCGGTGCAGATGAGCAACACCGCGAGTGAGGTGTTGCTGTCCTTCGATCCCGACGACGCCTCTCACCTTCGCGACGAGGACGATGTGATGGACGACCTGCACCGGCAGCTGTTCTCGCTGGTGTTGGACCACGACGAGTGGAGCCACGGCGTGCAGAAAGCGGTGGACGTCGTGCTGCTGGGCAGGTTCTACGAGCGATTCGCCGACCACGCCGTCGAGGTCGGCCGGCGCGTCGTCTTCGAGGCGACTGGGAAGCTGCCTGCCCAGCAGGACATCGCCACCTACTAGCAGAGGGCGGTCGGCGTGGGGCGGCGTAACGTGGCACATCAGCGACCAGCGAGCCGCGATCAGGAGGCCGCGATGGCACCGACCGATCCGCAGAACCGGGCCACGCCCGTCGAACGTGCTGCGGTGCGGTGCGTCGACTCCGACGTGCATCCGATGCCCCGCCGCGGCGAACTGCTGGAGTACCTCCCCGAGCCGTGGCGCAGCCGGTACTTCCTCGATCGTCACGTGGGCGAACAGATCTTCTACGACGCGCCCGACTACGCGCACGCCTACGCGATGCGCACCGACACGTTCCCCGCAGACGGTGAATTCGCCGGCAGTGACCCGGATCTGATGCTCAAGCAGCTGATCATGGAGGCCGGCGCCGACATCGCGATCCTCGAGCCCCTGGCCGGGGGTGCCCGGATCCCGGAGGCGTCACAGGCCTCGAGCGTCGCCACCAACGAGTGGCTGGCCCGGCACTGGCTCGACACCCACGACAACTGGCATCAGCGCTGGCGTGGATCGATCTGCGTGACGATCGAGGACCCTGACGGCGCGGTCGCGGAGATCGAGAAGTGGGCCGGGCATCCGTACATGGCGCAGATCCTGATCCGGGCCGAGCCGCGCCCGTCGTGGGGTCATCCGCGTTACGACCCCATCTGGGCGGCGGCGACCAAGCACGACATCACCGTGGCCTGCCATTTGGGGCGCGGTCACTTCGAGACGTTGCCGATGCCGCCGGTGGGGTTGCCGAGCTACAACCACGACTTCATGGTCAGCTACTCGCTGACCGCGGCCAACCAGGTGATGAGCCTGATCTTCGACGGGGTCTTCGACCGCTTCCCGGCCCTGCGCATCGTGTTCGTCGAGCACGCCTTCACCTGGATCCTGCCGCTGATGTGGCGGATGGACGCCATCTACGACAAGCGCAGGCAGTGGCTCGACATCAAGCGCAAACCCAGCGACTACGTCAAAGACCACATCAAGTTCACCACCCAGCCGCTGGACTACCCCGAGGACAAGACCGAACTGTCCCGGGCGTTCGAGTGGATGGAGTGCGAGAAGATCCTGCTGTTCTCCAGCGACTACCCGCACTGGACCTTCGACGACCCGCGCTGGCTGGTCAAGCACCTGCCCGAACACGCCCGCGAAGCGGTCATGTTCAAAAACGGCATCCAGACCTACAAACTGCCGGAGACCGTTCCGGCCCTCGAGGGCCAGACCCGGGTGTTCTGACCGGTCGAGCAGCAGCCCTGTCAGGGAGTGGGCGCTGTCCAGGCCAAGCCAGGAGGAATGTTGGTTCCCGGCAGCGGGGCGGTGCCCGGCAACGGGGCACCAAGCTGCCCTTCGGGCATCTGCCCCAGTGCCACGCCCCGGAGGTTTCCGTTGCGATACAGCTCGTGCAGTCGGCGCAGCCACGCGAGGCGGCCGACGTCGGCATCCTGCGCGCCCGGCGCCTCTCCGACCATCGTTCCCTGGCCCGGGGCCGAGGGTGCCAGATACTGGGGAAACCAGTACTGGGAGTCGAAGGGGTTCAAGTCCGGGCCCGCGACTGGCGGAGCGCCGGGCGGACTGGGAACCGAATTCTGCCCGAGTGCATGCCGCGGGTCGAGGTCCGGCAGAGCCGGGGCACCCAGCAGAGGCATCGACGTGTTGACGGGCGGTGGGCCGGGCCCGGGTTCGATCGAAACCGGCTCAGCGGCAACAGGTTGCGCCGTCGCGGCAGTGGCGCTGGCCAGAAGCCCCGACAGCACGGCCGCGGCGGCGGTGGCGGAGAGTCTGCTGGTTGGCGGTCGCACCGGCATGTCGCGATCACACAGCCTTCGTCACACCGTAGTAGGCCACGGTGTCGTCGGCCTCGGCCGTCGAGCTGGTGAAAATGGCGTAGGACCGCAGGAAAGACTGGCCGACGCAGCCGTCGATCCTGATGTGGACGTCCTTGAGCGTCACTCGCACCGGAGCCTGGGCGAACGTCTTCTTCGTGACGGTCGCCGTGGTGACCGTGCCCGGATCGATGTGCAATTCGAACGTGCCGGTCACCGGAAAGGACACGCCGGTCGGAAGGAGACCGCGTGTCAGCGATGAGCCGGAGGTGGCGATACCGGCCGAGCCGATGAGGCGCACCTCCTTGATGTCGATACCGCAGCCGATCTGATAGCCGACTTCCAGCGTGCCGCCGCTGAGTCTGCCCCTGCCCTCGCCGCCGACGTCGCCGGTGAAGGTGCCGGCAACCATGTATTCCCGCGACGAGGTGGCAGTGGTCAACGGCGCGACGGGCAATTGGATCTCATCCTTCGCCGACACAGTGAGGTTCCAGCCGTCCGGCGTGACGACCGCACCAGGCGGAGCGGAGCCGACGACACCGTTGTCCGGTAGCGGTGCCGGCTCCGCCACCGCCGACGGGGGGACCGAGAGCAGAAGCGGCACGCACAGAGCGGTGGAGGCTGCGATCGCAATGAGGCGGCTTCGTACTCCGGACATCGTCAGACAGCCTTGGTGACGCCGAGGTAGGTGATGATGTCCTCACTGTTGGCGGTGGAACTCGTGGCCGTCGCGAAGGTCCGGATGAAGGACTGGCCCGCGCACTGGTCGATCTTCGCGCGGATGTCGGTGAACGTGACGCGTGCTTCGCCGCCCTCGAATGACTTCTTGCTCAGCGAGATGACGTTGACCTGTCCGGGTTTGAGATAGACCTTCCCCTGCAAACCCAAGCTCGCGCCGAGCGTGGAGTTGGAGCGGGTCAACGGAATGCCGATGCCGGGCGCCAGGCCGGCGCTCGGATTGACTTCCGTTTCGTCTGCAATGATGCCGCAGCCGATCTGGATGCCTGCGTCGAGCGAACCTCCCGTGGGCGCAGTGGTTCCCGAGCCGGAGACCTTCACGGTGAACGTTCCGCCGACCAGGTACTCGCGCGATGAAACCGCGGTCGTCAGAGGGGCCACCGGCCGAAGCGTCTCGTTGCTGCCGGCAACCGTGACGACCCGGCCGTCAGGAGTGTTGAGAACCCCTGGCGCGGCCGACGGTACCGCGCCGATGTCGGGAGTTTGATCGGCGACCACCGGCTGTGCAGGCTGAGGAGGGGGCACGTCGGGTTCGGCTGCAGCGCGGGGCGTCCCGGCCGCGACCAACACTGTGCAGCCGCAGAGAAACAGAGCGGAACAGCGGCCACGCTTCCGGGAGCGGCAACGAATCCTGGTCCTCATCCGCAGACCCCCATTGGTCATGTGCTTTTCGGCATTCGCAGTGCGGCCTGCTCGCGGTCATTAGCATACGAATGATCGAGCAGTCGCAGACAGAAATCAGAAAACGTCGCACGAGACCTGCCTTGCCACCGTCGCGGGGAGCACCCCTGGGCACGGACAATGCGTTGCGTCTGAAAGGAAGCGGATGCCGATGATGCCGTTGCGCAACCCGACGTGGTATGTCACGACGCTGTCTTTGGTGATGGTAGCGGCAGCCGCCCCGGTTGCCTCGGCGCAGCCCACCGGCTCCACGGAGGCGGACCCCGGCGTTCCGGTACCCGTCGCCGTCGCTCCGGTACAAACTGCCGATCCGTCGAGTCCGGCTGCGGTGGCCTGCTCTCAGTTCGCCGCCGCCCTTGACGCATCGTCGCTCTACTACGGCTATTTCGCTGATGCGATCGACGGTTCAGAGCGGCCTGACTACGCGGATCCTGCCGTCCGACAGGCGAACTCGACGGGCCGCACCGCGCTGCGCCAGGCTGCCGCGACGGCGCTGGCGGCCGCGCGCACGCCCGGTCTCGCGTCGGCTATCGCAGATCCGATGCGCGCATGGTCGTTGGATGCTTCGAAACTCCTGCTCAAGATGGGGCTGCGCGGTGGTGGAACGACGCTCGACGTCACGGCGTTGGAGCTCAACGCGGATGCCCGCGCTGCTCAAAGTGCTTGCGCGAGCAGCGGAACTCACGCGTGAGGATGGTCAGGACGGCTCGACCGCGACGCTCACCAGGCCCAGAACATCATCGGGGTTCACCGGCCTGCCGAAGTAAAAGCCCTGGCCCACATCGCATCCGTGCTTACGCAGCCACGCCGCCGTCCAGGCGTCCTCGACACCTTCCGCGACCAGGGTGACGCCGAGGTCATGCGTGAGGTCGATGACGGCGCGAACGACCGCGGCGGCGCGGTCGTCACTGGCGACCGACGCGATGAAGTGGCTGTCGAGCTTGACCTCGTCGATCGGCAGGTCGCGAAGATAGGACAGCGCGGAGTATCCGCTCCCGAAATCGTCGATCGCCACTCGGATCCCGTGGTGCCGCAATGCCTGAAGGACTTCGGTCACCACACCGAGCTCGTTGAGGATCAGGTCTTCGGTGATCTCGACGGTCAGCATCTCGGCGGGCAGACCGCGCCGCTTCAACGCCAGACACAGTGCGTCCGGCAGCTCCGTGTCGCGCAGGAACGGCGCAAAGAGATTGATTGCCATGGGTATTCGGACTCCGGACGCCGTCCACCGCGCGGTGTCGTCGAGCGCCTTCGCGAGCACCAGGTCGGTCACCGGGCGCATCAGCCCATGCTCTCGCACCAATGACATGAAGGCGTCCGGCAGCAGCAGGCCGAGTTGCGGGTGCTGCCATCTCAGCAACGCCTCCACCCCGACGATGCGCCCGGTGCGCAGGTCGAACTTGGGCTGGTACACCAGATTCAATTGCGCGTCGTCGATGGCGTTGCGCAATTCGCCCAGCAGCCGGAGCTGCGCGGCACCGCCGCGGGAACCCGGCTGACCGTCCCGGCCCGGCGAGTCGACGACATCGGGTGCGCTCAGCGCGGTGTCCTGGCTGAAGGTGTGCACGCGCGAGGAACGTGATCGCTTGGCCGCGTACATCGCGATGTCCGCGCGTTCGACCAACGCCTCGGGGGTGAGCTCCCGCTCGTCGGGCGCAGCCACGGCCACTCCGACACTCGGCCGCATCAACATGTCCTGTCCGTCGACGACGAATGGCTCGCCGAAGGCGTCGACCACGCGCTTGGCGATCAGGTGTGAGTCGGCGGCGTCGCCTTCGAGCAGGAGCGCGAACTCGTCACCACCGAGTCGCGCGATGGTGTCGCCGGGACGCACGCAGCCGCAGATGCGCCGACCCACGTGCACCAGCAGGTTGTCGGCCACCGGGTGGCCCAGGCTGTCGTTGACCAGCTTGAAGTCGTCGAGATCGATCGACACCACCGCGACCGAACCGCCGTGCCGCTCCCGCAGCATCATCGCGTGCGCCAACCGATCGTGGAACAGGATTCGGTTGGCCAGCCCGGTCAGCGGGTCTTGCAGCGCCTGCTGTGCCGCCACCGACAGCAGTCGCCGGTTCTCCCAGGCCGCGACGGCCTGTCGCAGGCACACTGCGACCACCACGATCGGTACCACGACGGCTTCCAGGCCGGACATGACGACAGCGGGTCCGATGGTGCCGGCCAGCAGCAGCGGAACGTAGGGCAGCCACAGTGACGAATTCGACGGGAGCGACACCGTGGGCGGCAGAGGCGGCGGTGCCTTGTGGCCTACCCGTGCCGCGGCGATGAAGGCGACAAGGGAAGCAGCCCAGCCGATGTCGACCCAGTTTCCGAGGCCGTACCTGTCCGTGGCCACGAGGTAGGCGAACGCGAGGTCGGTGATCGTGGCCACACCGACCGCAATCGTGATCAACGTCAACACGGTGCGCTGACCGACTTTGCTCCGAGCGAGGACGGTGACGGCGATCGCGAGGGCGGCCACGTCGGCGATCGGATAGATCAGGGCGAGGGCGAGCGAGAACCGGTCGTCACGGTAGGTGTCGTAGACCCGATGCAACGAGAGCATCCACGCAAGCAGGAAGGTGCACAGCGCCACCGTCGCGCCGTCGAGTGCGGTCCGCAAACGCGACCGCCACGTCGGCTCTGACGGGAACTGGACCATGGCCACCGCGGCCAAGAGCGTGAAGGCCACGTAGAAGAGGTCCGCCGGTGACGGGTAGGGCACCCAGCCCAGCACATGCACGCAGAAGAACCACAAGCCGTCGCCGAGAGCCCACGCCGTGAGCGCAACAGCCAGGATGGCCCAGGCGGCGCGCAGACGCCCTTCGGCCGACCTGGCTGTGACCGCCGAGCACACGGCAGCATACGTCGACAGCGCGAAGCTGGTGAGATCGTCGAAGATCTGCACCGGCCGACTGTCCCCAGCGACGACGAGCGCGATAGCCAGCACGAAGGCCACGGCAGCCGGCGCCGCAATCGACGGCCACACCCGAGGTGACTGCCGGTCAGTGTCCACGACGCTCCTATGACTTACCGTGTAACGCCTTGCTCCGTTCCGCTGAGCAAATGGGTGACCATAGAACGCAGAGAATACCGACGCTAGTCGGTCGATACCCCGGTGGGTAGGCGATCGCGGTAGAGCTCACCGCTCGGGAGCAGACAGTGCCTGCCTGATCTCTGTGACGTCTCCGGACGCGAACGCGGGCAGGGAGGCCTTCGGCGGCGAGGTGTCCGGCCGATTCGCGTCGGCCAGCCCGGTCAATGCGGCGGCCAGTGCCCGGCCGTCCTCGCGGGTCAGCGGTGGCGCGGCCGCGGAGCTCTGGATCTGCCAGCACGCCGCGAGCATCCGGTAGGTGAGTCGTTGGGCGGCCGTCACCGCGGGCCACATCAGTTCGGCGGATCGCCGGGCGTCGGCACCGCTTTCCATCGCCGCGTCGTAGGCGGTCAGTAGCGAGATGGCGCGGGTCTGCGCATCACGCCGGGCGGCACGCGCACCGTCGGTGGTGACAGCGCCCGACGCCAGGTGCGGAGCCAACGCGGCCAGCGCGGCGAGCGATGCCGTCATCGCCGTCCGGAGACGGGCGGCGTGGTAGCCGCGCCCGGTGATGTACAGCACCGCCAGCGCCACCGCGCATCCGGTGAGGGTGTCGACGCCGCGGGCGAGAAGCAGGCCGCCCACGTCGTCGACGTGCCTGCCTCCGGAGGCGATGGTCAGCGCGGTCGGGGTGATCACCACGGTGGCCAGGGCTTAGTTGCGGACCACCAGCATCTCGATCAGGAACTGCATGACCAGCAACAGCGGCGCCAGCCAGAGACCCTGCGGATGCACGGCGAGTATGACGCCGGCGAGCGCGAGACCGGCCCAGGTGCCGACCAGCCGCTGCAGCCCGCGCACCACCGTGCGTCGGCGGTCGAATCCGTTGTGCAGCACCAGCACCGCCGCGGCGATCGCCCAGTATCCGCGTTCGATTCCGAGAGTGGTGGCGATCGCCCCGGCGCACAGCGCCGCCACCGCGGTTTGACCTGCCACTCGACGGGGATGAGAAGCGCTCAGGGCCGACGACACGAGACGTGCACTGCTCGGTCTGCCCAGGGGCATCTCGTCCTGGCTGGGCACCTCGTCCGCTGGGGTGGCGCCGCCGCCGGCGCTGCCGCCGCTCACGAGATCGGCGAACATGGCGTGCAGTCGATGATTCGTGGCGCGCAGCCGCTGCAGCCCCGCACTTCTGCCCGGACGCGTGGGTTGGAAGTTGACCAGCACGACCCAGGATTCGTGCAGCGCCCGCGCGGCGGCGTCGATCGCCCGGTTCTCGCCGGCCGTGCCGACGTCGCGTGCCAGGCGCGACACGGCCCGTTGCGCCGCAGCGACCGCCGCGCGTTCGGGACCGCGGAACCGCACCAGCGCGCCCGACATGTGCACCAGCCATGAGAAGGCGCCGCCACACAGCACGAGAAGACCCAGGCGCCAGGGACTTTCGTGCTCGACGGAGATGCCGACCCCAGCCGCGCAGGCCAGCGCGAACATGTAGGCCCCGGGCGGGCCGACCATCAGTGCGTTGCAGATCAACACCGCCACGGCGGCGATGGCAGACGTGGTCAGCACGCCGACCCAGGGGATGGTGGCGGCCCAGTCGCCGAGGGTGACCGCCGCCGCCAAGGCGAGCGCGATGAGGGCCAATTCGCGCGCCCGGTACAGGTACGGCCTGCCGCTGCCGTACAGGGCGGTGAAGCCACCGATCGTGGCGGTCAGACCCGCTGCGACGTCACCGAGGAGCCAGCCCGTGGCGACCGGCACCGCCATGCAGACGCCGGCGCGCAGCGCGAACGGCCACCGTCCGGTGAGCCGATTGACCGCGACGATGTCGCGCAGGATGGCGGGTGGCACCCGTCCAGGGTAGGGGGGTCCAGGACCAGGTTAGCTATAGACCTAAAGGACTACTCGCTCAGATGGGCTACCACCGCTCAGTGGCAACGGAATTCAAATCTGATAATCCGGTCAATTGTGGTTTGCGAGCCGACGAATCGTCCTAGTCTGTGCCGATGAATCTGCGCCACGACGGCGAGCGCGTCGCGCGGGTGATGAGATCACAAGCGCGGTGGTACGCGCATGCCCGTCTCGACGACTACCTGGTGGCCACGTGCACCGTCTCGGCGTCACTGCCGGTCGTCGGGCGGTTCGTCGAGCCGGTCGGGGGTCTCACGACGCTGGGCTTGTGGGGCACCCGTTACCTGCCGGATTTCCTCGCCGCGGCACGGACCAGGCTCGACCCGGCCGGGGGCGCGCGGCGCCGCCACAACCGCGAGCTCGCCGCCGGTTTGATGACCGACGGTCTGCGCCACATCGTGGCGCCCGACATGCTCGGGGATCCGGCGCCGGCAGCCGAGCCCGGCCCGCCGTGGCGGCACGCGCAGCGGCACCGGCGGGCGGTGTACCGAACCTCGGTGCGCTACGGCGATGCGCCCGGGCAGCTCCTGGATGTGTGGCGTCGCGCAGATCTCACCGGTGCCGCGCCGGTGCTGCTCTTCGTCCCCGGTGGCGCCTGGGTCTTCGGCAGCCGTGTCCTGCAGGGGCACGCGTTGATGGCGCATCTGGCCGAGAGGGGCTGGGTGTGCCTGTCGATGCAGTATCGGACCAGCCCTCGTCATCGGTGGCCGCGCCAGATCATGGATGTCAAGGCGGCGGTGGCCTGGGCGCGTGCACGCGCTGACGAGTTCGGCGGGGACAACGGCTTCGTGGCGGTGGCAGGGTGCTCGGCCGGCGGACACATGGCGGCGTTGGTCGGCCTCACGCCTGGTGAGCGGCAGTGGGAGGCCGAAATCGGCCCGTCGGCCGACACGAGTGTGGACGCGGTCGTCTCCCTCTACGGGCGCTACGACTGGCAGGACCGATCGACTCCGGAACGCGACCGGTTCATGGAATTCCTCGAACGCGTGGTGGTCAAGCGGCGCCAGGCGGATCGACCCGAGGTGTTCCGTGCCGCGTCGCCGGTGACACGTCTGCACAGCGCGGCGCCGCCGTTTCTGGTGATCCACGGGGACAGCGACGTCATCATCCCGGTCGCCGAGGCGCGTCGCTTCGTCCAGCGACTGCGGGAGGTCTCCACTCAACCGGTCGGCTATGTCGAATTACCCGGCGCCGGACATGGATTCGATCTCACAGACAGCGTGCGGACGAGTGCGTCCGTGCGCGCGATCGGCGTGTTCCTCGACCACGTCTACCGCAACCGCCCCGGGACGGCCGCGACCGGAGCCGCCGTCGCCGCCGGTGTCTAGCTGGGCACCTGCCCGGTGGTCGCGATCATCTCGGCGATGGCGACCACTTTCCGGTTGACCCGCTGCGAGATCTCGACGAGCATCTCGAACGCCGCGTCTGCGGTGATGCGGTGTCGCTCCATCAGAATGCCTTTGGCCTGACCGATCAGGTCCCGGTTGGCGACGGCACGACGCAACTGTTCGCTGCGCTGAACGTCGGCCAGGGCGAGCGCGGCGTGGGTACTGAGCAGCTGCGCCGTCTGATGCGCTGCGGGCGCGGTGAAGGCCTGCGGCGTCGACCCGTAGAGGCTCAGCGAACCCAGCCGCCGGTCGTTGATCCACAGCGGCAGACACAACATCGAGCCCACGCTCAGCTCGATGGCCAACCGGGTGAACTCCGGCCACCGGCTCTCGGTGGTCATGTCGTCGATGTCCACGGTGACCTGGTCGCGGGAGGCGTCGACGCACGGCCCCTCGCCGGTTTCCTGCTGCAGCGCATCCAGGCGGGGTGGGGCGGCCCCGCGCACCACCTGCGGGACGAATCTGCCCTTCTCGAACAGGTTCAGACCGGCGGCTTCGCAGCCCTCGACCATCCCGATCGCCATGTCGAGGACGGCGACGAGAGTGCTGTCGAGGTCACCGTCGGGCACGCGCAGCGCGCGGCCCAATTGATCGAGGCTGCTCCAGGCGAGATCGCTGAGGTCGGCCAGTTCGTCGCTCACGCGGACGTCGCGCGGCTTCGGCGCGTACGGGCTGCCGAACGAAGGGAGACCGTCACCCGAGGGCAGCGCAGAGGATCTGCTCACCACGCCATTCAAGCAATCGAGCGTCGTCTCCGCCTCCGAAGCGAGGCGTTTAAACCATTACGTGTCGGTCAGGGCGCCTACAGTGGTCCTCGGCGTCTCTGAACGCCCTCACCGTTCAGCCCGAGCGGTTCTTCAGCCCGGTCCCTCGACGTCGGCATCGTGCGCGTGCAGCCCCTTGCGTGCCCGCCGATCGTCGTCGGTGCCTGGTCACGGCAGATTGCCGGTCCGCTCCACGCGGAATTGAGTGCCCGCTCACGTGTAGACAACGCTGCGCGCGACGAACGCTCACGGACCCCTCCGGGAGGTTCATCCATGACCACCTATCAGCTCGGCGCCACCCTCGACCCCCGTCCTCAACGCGCGACCACACACCAGGTCACACGCCTCGAGACGACCCCCTCCTCGGTCGACGAGGATGGCATCCACGACATGTTCCACCTGCTCGCCGCGGCGGCGAAGACGTCACACGAGTACATCCGCCTGCGCGAAGCCATCGTCGAGCGGTGCCTGCCGCTGGCCGAGAACATCGCGCGCCGCTACGCGCGGCGCGGAATGGAGATGGACGACCTGACGCAGGTCGCCCGCGTGGGACTGCTCGCCGCCGTCGACAGATTCGACGTGAGCAGAGGCAGCACGTTCATCGGCTTCGCCGTCCCCACCATCATGGGGGAGGTTCGCCGGCACTTCCGCGATCACGCATGGACCGTCCACGTGCCGCGCCGGATCCGGGATCGGCACGTCGCCATCACGAAGGCCACGGTCAATCTGACGCAGACGCTGCAACGGGCCCCCACGGCCACGGAACTGTCCGGGGCGCTCGGCATCGACCGCGACGAGGTGATCGAGAGCCTCGTGGCCGCCGACGCCTATTCGCCGCCGTCGCTGGATCGCCCGGTGGAAGGCTCCGACGGACGGTCCACGGTCGGTGACGCCATCGGCGTGATCGACAGCCGGCTGGATCACATCACCGACCGCGTGGCACTCGAACCGCTCATCGCGGCGTTGACCGAGCGGCAGCGGGAGGTCCTGTACCTGCGGTTCTTCGCGTCGATGACGCAGTCGCAGATCGCCGAGCGCATCGGAGTGTCGCAGATGCATGTGTCTCGCATCCTGGCGGCGACGCTGCGCGAGCTTCGCGCGCAACTCGAGTAGCCGGCTCAGCCGCCGCCGACCACCCGCGCGTGGGGTGCCACCGTGAACCGCAGACCGTCGTCGGTCTCCTCAGGTTCCACCTGCACCTCACGGCCGCACTCCGGACACGTCGCGGCGCGGTCGGCGGGTGGGTCGCTGGACAGTTCGCGACGGCTTCCGGGGCACTCGTCCATGCACGCTCCTGGCTTCGTTCTGGTCGGGGTGTGATCGGGTCTGGCAGGCGTCATACCCACGGCGGGCACTTCGATCACCTGCCCAATGCCGGATGCAGGCTCACCTCCTGGGCCTTGACGACGAAATACACCCTCTTGCCGGGCTCGAGGTCGAGGTCGGCGGCGGCCGCAGCGGTGACGTCGGCTGCCAGGCCGCTGCCGCCGTCGGGCTGCTCCGCGCCGCGTATGCGGACGGCGGTGCCGTGCACGTCGACTTCCGCGATGGTCACCGCGATCACGTTGCGTGGGCTGCCGTGCGGCGGGTCGAGGTGCACGGCCACAGCGCCGGGACGGAACAATCCGACCGCCGCAGCGCCGGGTTCGACCTCGCCCACGCCGGACAGGGTTGCACCCCAAGGGGTTTCGATCACCCCCGGTGCGGACACGATGCCGGGAACCAGGTTGACCCCGGCGATCCGAGCAGCGAAGTCGCTGCGCGGCGCCGTCAGCACCGTGCGCGCTGCGCCGCTCTCCACGACGCGCCCGCTCTCCACGACGGCGACCCTGTCGGCGATCGCCAGCGCGTCGAGCAGATCGTGAGTGACGATGATCGCCGTGCGGCGCCGGTCGCGCAGCAGATCGCGCAGCAGCCGCCGCAGCGCCGGTGCCGCGGTGACATCGAGGGCCGCCATCGGTTCGTCGAGGAGCAGCAGTCGGGGCTCGGCGGCCAGTGCGCGGGCGAGGGCCACTCGCTGTGCCTGTCCTCCTGAGAGTTGCCTGGGCCGGCGGTCGGCCAGATGCGTTGCGTCGACGGCCTCGAGCCAGCGCCGCGCGGTCTGACGTGCCGCCGATCGGGAACGCCCCCTGCACCGGGGTGCATAGGCGACGTTGTCGGCGACGCTCATGTGAGGGAACAGCAGGGCCTGCTGGGTCAGCATGGCGACCCCGCGCGCATGGGCAGGCACGAAGGTTCCCGTGCTGGTGTCGGTGACCACGCTGCCGCCGATCTCGACCCGGCCGCGGTCGGGCCTCAGCAGCCCGGCGATGATGTGCAGCAGCGTCGACTTGCCGGCGCCGTTGGGCCCGAGGACGGCCAGCACTTCGCCGTCGGGCAGCGTGAGGTCGAGGTCGACGTCGCGCTGCGTGAACCGCGTCTGAACCCGCAGGCCGGTCACAGCGGCCCCGTCAGGCGGCGGCCGGCCGAGGCGATCACGATCACCGCGGCAGTGACGATCAGCAACAGCGACAGCGCCACCGCGGCGTCGGCATCGGATTCCCGCTGAAGGTAGATCTCGAGGGGCAACGTGCGCGTGACGCCCTGCAGCGATCCGGCGAACGTCAACGTCGCGCCGAACTCGCCCAGCGAACGGGCGAACGCCAGCACGGCACCCGACACCAGTCCGGGCATCACCAGCGGCACGGTGACGGTGCGCAGCACCGTCGTGGGGCGGGCTCCGAGGGTGGCGGCGACGTGCTCGTAGCCCGACCCCGCCGAACGCAGCGCCCCCTCCAGGCTGACCACCAGGAACGGCAGCGACACGAACGACTGCGCCAGCACCACCGCTGCGGTGGAGAAGGCGATGCGAACACCCAGCGCCTCGAGCTGATAACCGAGAAGGCCCTGCCGGCCGAACGTGTACAGCAACGCGATTCCGCCGACAACCGGCGGCAGGACGAGTGGTAGCAGCACGAGGGCGCGCAGCAGCGACTGCCCGCGGAAGGTGCCCCGGGCCAGCGCCAGAGCCATCGGGACGCCCACCACCACGCACACGGCGGTACTGGCGGTTGCCGTCTTCAGGCTCAAAAGCAGGGCCGCGCGCGAGGATTCGGAGGTGATCAGCGGAACGAAGTGGGCCCAGTCGATCTTGAGCAGGATGGCGATCAGCGGCGTGACCACGAACAGCGCGCCGACCGTCGCGGGCACGTACACCCACGTCGGCACCGCGACGGCCACCACGCCGGTCGTGTCCCGGGAAAGCCTCACGGTGCGGCGAAGCCCGCGGCCGCCAGAGCCTCCCGGCCCTGCGGACCGGTGACGAGCTCGACGAACTCCCGTGCCGCAGCCGGGTTCGCCGCCTTCTGGAGCACCGCGATCGGGTAGGTGTTGACGGCGCCGCCGGCCTCGGGGAAGGGAACCGTCGTGACTTTCTTCCCCGCGCCCTGGGCGTCGGTGACATAGACGAGGCCGGCGTCGGCCTGCCCGGAGGTGATCTTGCCGAGCACGTCGGTGACGGACGACTCCTCGCTCACCGGCGACAACGTGACGCCGGTGGCTTTCTCGACCTTCTCGGTCGCCGATCCGCAGGGCACCTGCGGTGCGCAGACCACCACCTGTACGCCGGGCTTCGCCAAGTCGGCGAAAGTCCTGACGCCCCTGGGGTTTCCGGGCGGGGTGACGATCGTCAGGGTGTTCGTGGCGAAGGGGACGGGCTCGCCGGTGACGTCGCCGGCGTCGACGACCTTGGCCATGTTGGTCGTGTCGGCGGAAGCGAACACATCGGCGGGTGCGCCCTGGGTGATCTGTGCGGCGAGGTCGGACGACCCCGCGAAGTCGAACGCGACCTTCGCGCCGGGATGGTCCCTTTCGAAACGCCGGCCGAGTTCGGTGAACGTCGACTTCAGCGACGCTGCGGCGAACACCGTGAGGTCGCCGGTCGCCGCAGGGGACGCGCCCGTCCTCGGCGCGGTGGCGGTCTGCGGCGACGAGCACGCCCCGACCAGTGCCATGGCGCAGGTCAGTGTCGCGACGCCGACGGCCCGCCTCACGAGCTGCCTCCGGGCGTTTCGACGATGACGTTGGTCGCTTTGATGACCGCGACCGCCAACACCCCGGGTTCGAGACCGAGCTGGTTGGCCGACTCGGTGCTCATCAACGAGACGACGGTGAACGGGCCGCACTGCATCTGCACTTCGCACATCACCTGGTCGGCCGTCACTTTCGTGACCAGGCCGACGAAGCGGTTGCGTGCCGAACTGCCGACACCGAGCGGGTCCGGCGGCGGCGCCGCGTGTTCGCGGGCGAAGGCGGCCAGCACGTCTCCGGCGATCACCTTGCGGCCCGACTCGTCTTTGTGGGATGCCAGCATGCCGCTGTCGATCCAGCGCCTGACGGTGTCGTCGCTGACCCCCAGGATCGCCGCCGCATCCTTGACCCGTAGTGCAGGCATCCCGCCACCTTGTCAATCGAGCTTTCCGCGTATGCGGTAAAAATAGCGCATTGCAGCCAGGCTCGCGGAGAAGCAGGTGAGTTCTGCCCGAACCATCGGTTTCGGTCCGGGCCCGACGGCCGGTGCCGGGGCGTAGGGTCGCAGAGGAACGCGCTTCGGTTCTGATACCCCTGCACGCAGCGGATCCCCATCGAAGAGACCGGTATGGATCAAAGGTGGGAGTCAGGTTGCTATCGCTAGCGCAGCGGCGGGCGGGTCCGTTCCGTCACCCC
Source organism: Mycolicibacterium chubuense NBB4 (assembly GCF_000266905.1). The sequence goes on from NC_018027.1 coordinate 2,319,897, forward strand.
GCGTTCTTCTACGACTCCGAGCAGAGGTACGTGGACTGTCTGGTGCCGTTCGTCACCGACGCGCTCGACGACGGGCACGCGGTGCTCGTCGCGGTTCCCGGTCCCAATCTCGCCACGTTGAAGCACGCGCTCGGCGCTGCGGCGCCAGAGGTCACGATGGTCGACATGACCCACACCGGACGCAATCCGGGCGGAATCCTCGCCGGTGTGCTGAACCGCTTCGCCGACCGGCACGCAGCGCGGGGGGTGCGGATGATCGGCGAGCCGATCTGGGACGGTCGCTCGGAACTGGAGTACCCCGCCTGCGTTCAGCATGAGGCGCTGACCAATCAGGCGTTCACCGGGCGCGACATCACCATGGTGTGCCCCTACGACCAGTGCCGCCTGGCCGAGAACTGCCTGGCCGACGCGTGCCTCACCCATCCGCAGCTGTGGCGGTGCGGCGATCCCGAGACGAGCAGCGCCGACTATGCACCCGACGATGCGTGGCATCGCTACAACCAGCCGCTCACCAAGGGAGTGACCGCCGTCGACTTCACGGTCCGCACCCTCGCCGATCTGAAGAACGCGCGCGCATTCGCCGCCGCCTACGGCAAGTGGTTCGGCTGCGCCGACGATCAACAGTCCGACCTCGCGCTTCTGGTCAGCGAGCTCGCCTCCGAATCGTTGATGTACAGCACCGGACCCTGTTCCCTGGCGTTCTGGTACCACGACGGATACCTCGTGTGCGAGGCGCGAGACAACGGCAGGTTCGACGATCCGTTGTCCTGGCTGCGGCTGGACGCCATCGCACGCACTCGCGGAATCGGCTTGATGGTCGCCAACGCGATCGCCGATCTGGTGCGGTGTCACACCGCGGTCGAGGGCACCACAGTTCACGCGTATCTGCGATGCGGGGGGTTCGTCGATGCGTAGCCACGGAATCGTCGAGTCGGCCGCCGGGTTGCTCCCGTTCGGCCACATGGGCTGGGGATATCGCAATCGAGACGAATTCCTCTGCCGTGCAGCGGAATACCTTGTCGATGGACTGGACCACGGGCAGCGGGTCGCCTTCGTCGGCGCCGGCACGGTCGACGGGTTGCGCGCCGAGCTGGCCGCCTTCCCCCGGCTGAGGGACCACGCCGGGTTCGACAGCATCGTGGTGCTCGCGGCCGACGAGTATTACCCGTTCCACGCCGGCACCGACATCATCGACTCCGAGGTCGCGATCGCGCGCTATCTCGAAGCCACCGACACCGCGATCCGTGACGGACACAGCGGGTTCCGCGCGGCCGTCGATGTGACGGCGGTGGCCCGCACGCCGCAGCAGCGCGACGAGCTCACCGTGCTGGAGTACCTCGTCGACCAACTGATGGCGGTCCGGCCGTTCTCCGCGCTGTGCGCGTACGACGTCGGTGAGCTGGGACCCGATGCCATCGAGGTGCTGTGCCTGCACCCGTACCTCAGCCCGCAGGCCGCCGGCTTCCAGATCTTCGCCGACGGCGATCCGCGCACCGATTGCGTGCTCTCCGGCGAACTCGACCAGTCGGCCGCTCAGGTGTACTCGACCACGCTGCGCCGGATACTGCCGCTGATGCCGCCGGGCGCCGTGCAGATAGACGCCCGCGGACTGCAGTTCATCGCACACCGGCAACTGCTGCAGCTCAACGACATCGCGTGCGAGCACGGCCGCCGGATCGTGCTGACGACCTCACAGCACGTCCCGCGCCGGCTCATCGAGCTGCTGCAACCCAGCCACATCACCGCCGCCCCGTAGCTCAGTCGTCCTCGTCGAGCACCGAGAACGGCTCGGTGGGCGTCTCCACCACCATCAGCTGAGCCGCCGACTCGGAGGGGACCACATTGCGCGCGAGGGCCTGCAGCGCCCGGTCGGTGCCGATGTCGTGCCCCGCACGCTCGGAGAGCAGCCAGCGCACCTCCAGCAGATCGCAGTACGCCTGGATCGGTGTGCCCGTTCCGCCGACCGCGGCATGCGCGCGGTGCATCGTCGGTGTGGCGACCTCCATCACCCAGAGTTGTGCGGCGGTGCGCTCGTCGACGTCGTGGCCGGCCTCGCGGCACAGTTGGCTCTGATAGGCCTGCAGGTCGCCCAGCAGGATGCGGGCCTGGCCCTCGCCGACGTCCATCCCGGTCAGCCGCTGCAACTGGGTGGCGTGGTAGCGGCGGTCGCCGACCGCGACATGCAGTCGCAGTTCGTCGGCACCCGAGCTGACCGGTTGCAGCGACACCTCCTCGACGGCGAAGCCCAGTTCGTTGAGCTTGCGGATGGTGCCCTCGACCCGGTAGCGGTCGGCGAAGCCGAAGGTCGGGGCGGCGTGGAGCAGCTCCCACAGCCGTTCGTAGCGCTCCCTGATGGCCAGCGCCTCGCCGATGAAACCGTCCTCGAGTTCCGGTCGTCGGAGCCGGGCCGCCACGTCCAGCAGGCCCGCGGCCACGTTCTCGACGGTGATGTCGATGTCCTGGGTGCGCTGACCGTTGGACAGCCGCGGGTGGATCTCGCTGGTCTCGGCATCGACGAGGAACGCCTGCAGAAGCTGACCGTCGCGGGAGAACAGCGTGTTGGCCAGCGAGCAGTCACCCCAGAACACGCCGTGCCGGTGCAGTTCCACCAGCAGGGTGGCCATGGCGTCGAAGAGGCGCGCGCGGTGCTTGGGTGCATCGGGCGGTAACCGCATGAACATCCGCCGGTACTGCCACGATCCGACGAGGTAGCGGGTGAGCAGGATCGCGGCGTCGAAGTCCGGTTGAAACACCAGCCCGGCGGGACGCACCGCGTTGAGGCCCATCACCTCCAGCCGGCTCAGGATGTCGTACTCCCGCGCGGCGATCCTCGGCGGCAGCTCTTTGAGCGCCCACAGTTCGCCGTCGGATTCGACGAACCTGACCAGATGCCGGCTCGGGCCCACCGGCAGGTCGCGCAGCGTGACCTCGGGTGCCTGCCACTCTGCGAGAGCCCGGTCCCACGGCAGTGTGAGAAGGCCCGGCCGAGCGGCCCGGAGCCGCAGTTCGGGAGCGGCCATCGCGCTGAGCGTTCTTCGGCTCAGCCGGTGGTGGCGGCGTGGCGCCCGCGCTCGTTGCGAGCCGTCCGGGTCAGATTCTCCCCGGAGTGCGGATCGAACAGATGCAACCGGCCGGCGTCCAGCCACAGCGTGGCTCGATCGCCCGATCGCACCGTGCTCACCGGGTCCAGCTCGACGCAGATCTGCGTGCGCAGTTGCTCGCTGTCGAGGTCGTTGGCGAGTTCGGTCAACTGGCTCTCGATCTCGGGGGTGGCCTCGAAGGGCACGAAGGCGTACTGCTCGTTGCCGAGCCACTCGGTGACATCGATGTTGACGTCGAAAGTCACTCCGCGCGAACGCTTGTCGTCATCGACGAATTCGGCGTCCTCGAACGCCCCCGGCCGGATGCCGGCGATGTAGAGGTTGCCGTCCTCCACGGCGCCGCGCCACTCGTCGCGCATCGGGATCGTCACGAACGGCAGCTCGAGTTCGTCGCCGTGCACCCGCGCGGGCACGAAGTTCATCGGGGGAGAACCGATGAAGCCGGCGACGAAGAGGTTGACGGGCTGGTCGTAGAGTTCGCGCGGGCTCGCAACCTGTTGCAGCACACCTTTTTTCAGCACCGCGACCCGGTCGCCGAGCGTCATCGCCTCGGTCTGGTCGTGCGTGACGTACACGGTGGTGACACTGAGCCGTCGTTGCAGCCGCAGAATCTCGGTGCGCATCTGGCCGCGCAACTTCGCGTCGAGGTTGGACAGCGGCTCGTCGAAGAGGAACGCGTCGGCCTGACGGACGATCGCGCGCCCCATCGCCACCCGCTGCCGCTGACCGCCGGACAGGTTCGCCGGCTTGCGATCGAGATGCTCGCCGAGTTCCAGGGTGTCGGCGGCTTCGGTCACACGCTTGCGGATCTCGTCGTCGGACAGCTTTCCCGAGAGGCGCAGCGGGAAGGCGATGTTCTCGAACACCGTCAGATGCGGGTACAGCGCGTAGTTCTGGAAGACCATGGCCAGATTGCGATCTCGCGGCGCCTTGTCGTTGACCCGCTTGTCGCCGATCAGCATGTCGCCCGAGGTGATGTCCTCCAGGCCGACGATCATCCGCAGCAGGGTGGACTTTCCGCAGCCCGACGGCCCCACCAGGATCATGAACTCGCCGTCGGCGATGTCCAGACTCACGTCGTTGACGGCCGGATAGCCGTCGCCGTACTTCTTGACGATATTGCGCATCGTGATTGCTGCCATCGGGGTTATCCCTTCACTGCTCCGGAGGTCAGGCCGGCGACGATGCGCCGCTGAAAGACGAGAACCAGGATGACCACGGGGATCGTCACGATCACCGAGGCCGCCATGATGTAGGGGACGGGGGACTCGAAGTAGGACGCGCCCTGGAAGAACGCCAGCGCCGCGGGCACTGTGCGGGCGCTGTCGGTGGAGGTCAGCGAAATGGCGAACAGGAAGTCGTTCCAGCAGAAGAAGAACGTCAGGATCGCCGTGGTGAAAACGCCCGGCGCCGCGAGCGGCACGATCACCTTGCGGAACGCCTGCCACTGGGTGGCTCCGTCGACCTGCGCGGCATGCTCCATCTCCCAGGGGATCTGGCGGAAGAACGCCGACATCGTCCAGATCGACAGCGGCAGTGCGAACGTCAGGTAGGGGATGATCAGCCCCAGCCAGGTGTCGTAGATCCCGAGTCCGCGCCACATGTCGAACAGCGGACCGACGAGTGCGGCCTGCGGGAACATGGCGATACCGAGCGCCAGGGACAACAGCAGCTTCTTGCCCGGGAACTCCAGGCGCGCAATGGCGTAGGCCGCGAACATCGCGATGACCACGGAGATGATCGTGGCGATGACCGCGATGCCGATCGAGTTGATCAGCGCCCGGGTGAACAGCGACTGGCTGAAGATCTGGGCGAAGTTGTCCAGGGTGACCGAACTCGGCAGGAACTGCGGCTTACCCGAGACGATGTCTGACGGCGGCTTGAAAGCCAGGCTGATCATCCACAACATCGGCACGGCACTGTAGATGACGATGACGACTCCGGCGAGCGTCCACCACCGGGTGTTCCTGGCGCTGTTCACTGATCACCCCTGACTTGGGAGAGGTCGGTTCTGAAGACCTTGATGAACACCCACGCGATCGCGACCACGGACAAGAACAACAGCACCGAGACCGCCGAACCCATGCCGAGGTTGACCAGCGTGACGTTCTGCCGGTAGGCGAGGAACGAGATCGTCTCGGTGTTGTTGGCGCCGGCGGTCATCACGTACGGGTTGTCGAAGATGCGCCAGGCGTCCAGGGTGCGGAACAGTAACGCCACCATGATCGCCGCCTTCATGTTGGGCAGCGTCACCTTCCAGAGTCGTTGCCACGCCGTGGCCCCGTCGACCTTCGCAGCCTCCTGCATGTCCTCGGGCACCTGCACCAGACCGGCGAGGAGCAGCAGCGAGATGAACGGCGTGGTCTTCCAGATCTCCGAGAGGCAGATGACGAAGATCGCCGACCATCGATTGCCGAACCAGTCGAAGTCGGTGAGGTTGAGCCACTGGTTGACGAACCCGGAGTCGACGGCGAAAGCGTAGCGCCAGATGAACGCCGAGACCACCGTGACGATTCCGTACGGGATCAGGATGGCGGTGCGCAACGGCCCGCGGCCACGGATGATCCGCAGCATCACGAACGCGAACCACAGGCCGAGCAGCAGTTCGATCGCGACGGTGACGACGGTGATCGCCAGCGTGGTGACGAAGTCGTTCCACCACACCGGGTCGGTGAGGATGACCAGGTAGTTCCTCAGCCCGACGAAACTCCGCCCCTGGGGGTCGGTGAGTCGGAAGTTGTACAGCGACAACACCACTGCGTAGACCAGGGGGTAGGCGGTGACGAGCAGCATCACCACGTAGGACGGCAGGGTCAGATAGATCCCAAGCCGGCGTTCGCCTTTCACGCGCTCGCTGACCGGCGGTTTGCCGGGGTGCGTCTGCAGCGGCGCGTTCTCGACCGTGGTCACAACAGTCGCCTTCCCGACAACACATCAGCCATGAATTGGTCTGTCCTTTCCGGGGTTTGCGCGGTGACCGATGCCGGCGGATGCCACGTCTGCTGCACCGCGCCCGAGATGTCGGTGTAGAAGGGACTCAGCGGGCGGGGCCCGCCTTCTGCGATGGATTCGCGGATCAGGTCGGCGTTCTCGTACTTGTCGCGGATCTTCGGGTCGTCGTAGGACGAGGCGTAAGGCGACGGTTCGGCCTCGTCGAGCATGTACTGCGTCGCCTTGGGCAATGCGTTGATGCATTCGACGAGGGCGACGGCCTGATTCGGGTGCTTGGTGTAGGCACCGATACCGAGATTGGCCCCGCCCAGCGGCGGCGCACTCGGCCGGTCGGGGAACACCCTGGGGTAGCGGGCCCAGCCGATGTCGTCGACGACCGACTGGGCGAGCGTGCCGTCCTCGGCGGCCGTGCGGGCCGCGGCCAGCACATACGGCCAGTTCACCATGAACATGCCCTGGTCCGACTGGAAGTTGGCGCGGGCCTGCTCCTCCGACGCGTTGGACAGGTCGGTGGGCGCAGCGCTCGAGCGCCCGAGGTTGCCCACGATCTCGGCTGCCTTCTCACCGGGCGGGGTGGCCAGCGAAGGTGTGGCATTGCGGCCGGCTTGCACGTCCTTGAGGATCTCCCCGCCCGCCGAGAGCACCAGCGCGTTGATCCACACCATGTAACCCTCGTAGCGCTGTGCCTGCACGGCGATCTTCTTCTTCTGCCCCACAGCGGCTTTGAGCATCTCGTCCCACGTGAAGGTCGGACTCGTCGGGTCTATCCCCGCCGCGGCGGCCAGCGATTTGCGGTACCACAGCAGCTGGGCGTTCGACTTATAGGGCGCACCGTAGAGCTTGTCCTCCCACTTGCCGGTCTTCACGGGGGCGGGCAGCATCCCCGCCGTCAGACGCTGGGCTTCCTCGCCGGTGTAGGGGCGAAGGAACCCGGCGTTGGCGAACTCGGCGGTGAACACGACGTCGAGGCTGACGACGTCGATCGAGGAGTCCCTGGCCGCGAGGCGGCGCACCATCTGCTCGCGCTGCGCGGTGGCGGTGCTCGGCAGTGATTCGATGCGCACCTGGTAGGCGCCGTTCGATGCGTCCGCACACTCCTTGGCGCGGGCGGCCGAGCCGCCGTTGTCGGGCAGGATGTACCACGTCAACGTCGGTGTGCCGCCCTCACTGCCGCATCCGGACAACAGCGACGCCGCGATCAGAGGTGCGCTGGCCAGTGCGATCGCGCGACGGCGTCGCCCGCGGGCGAACTGATTTCGTTTCATCACGTCCTCGTCCATGAAGCCGCGACCGCCGAGCAGGCGCCACGGGCAGCACATTCGGTACGCCGATGAGTGTGTCACACTTCACATAGCCGATGGGCCAGCGGTGTCGCGCGCGGCGGATCGGCGCCGCCATCGCATTGTGCCTCCGGATGGGTGAGAACCGCTGTGCGACAGAGCCTCCGGCGGTGGGCTCCGGACCCGGCCACGGGTCCGGCGAAATGGCAGACTGACAGCGTTACGTTTCCGCGTGTTCTGACGAGTCGCCGAGGAGTGCTGTGGCCGCCGAAGTTCCGTCGTGGTGGCAGACCGCCGTGGTCTACCAGGTCTACATCCGAAGCTTCGCCGACGGCAACGGCGACGGCATCGGAGACATCGCCGGGATGCGTGACCGCCTGCCGTACCTGGCCGGGCTGGGGATCGATGCCATCTGGATCAACCCCTGGTACCCGTCGCCGATGGCCGACGCGGGGTACGACGTCGCCGACTACCGCGACATCGAGCCCGCCTACGGGACGCTCGACGAAGCACAGGCCCTGGTCGCCGAGGCCCATGCGGCCGGCATCCGTGTGCTGCTCGACATCGTGCCCAACCACACGTCGGATCAGCACGCCTGGTTCCGTGCGGCTCTGGCCGGCGAGCCCGGCGCGCGGCAGCGCTACCACTTCCGGCCCGGCCGGGGCGAGGACGGCGTGCAGCCCCCGAACAACTGGCAGAGCGTGTTCGGCGGTCCGGCGTGGACCCGCGTGGCGGACGGCTCGTGGTACCTGCATCTGTTCGCCCCCGGACAGCCCGACCTCAACTGGGACAACGGGGAGGTGCGCGCCGAGTTCGAGGACATCCTGGCGTTCTGGTTCGACCGGGGCGTAGACGGTTTCCGCATCGATGTCGCGCACGGCATGGTCAAGGAGCCGGGTCTGCCCGACACGCGCGACGCCGCCGAGGCGGTGCAGAGCCTGGTGCAGAGCCGCGCCGGCCACCCGGCGTGGGACCAGGACGGCGTGCACGAGATCTACCGGGGATGGCGGTCGGTGGCGAACCGCTATCGCCCCGAGCGCATCTTCATCGCCGAAGCGTGGGTGTCCAGCAATGAGCGCCTCGCGCGCTATCTGCGGCCCGACGAATTGCACACGGCGTTTCAGTTCGACTTTCTGCGGGCGCCGTGGCGGGCGCAAGTCCTGCGGGCTGTCGTCGACGACGCGATCGCCGCCGCGGCAACGGTCGGCGCGCCGCCGACGTGGGTCCTGTCCAACCATGACGTCACCCGTACGGTCACGCGGTTCGCGCGCTCGCAGCCGGAGCATTTGATCGAGACGGATTGGGAACGCGGACGTTGGGCCGGTGAGGACCCCGATCACGTGCTGGGGCGGCGGCGGGCGCGCGCGGCGGCCCTGGTTCAGCTGGCGTTGCCGGGTACCGCGTACGTGTACCAGGGGGAGGAGCTGGCGCTCGAGGAGATCGAGGACCTCCCCGACGCGGCCCGCCAGGACCCCACCTGGGCGCAATCGGGTTTCACCGATGTCGGCCGGGACGGGTGCCGAATCCCGTTGCCGTGGAATGAGACCGAGCCGTCCTACGGTTTCGCCACCGAGTCGGGCGCCGCGACCTGGCTGCCGCAACCCGCGCACTGGGCGCAGCACAGCGTGCAGGCCCAGGACCGTGACCCCGATTCGACGCTGAACCTCTACCGCGCGGCGCTGCGGTTGCGTCGGTCGCTGTGGCGGGACGCCGGGGATGTCAAGTGGCTCGCGGTCGGCGCCGACGTCGCCGCCTTCGAACGCGGGGGTTCGCAGTGCTGGGTCAACACCGGTGACAGCGATGTGCCGCTGCCCGAGGTGATGTCGATCGCACTCGCCTCCGCACCGGGCGTGCGAGGTGTGCTGCCGCCGGACACCGCGGTCTGGCTACGAGCCGATGAGGCCCCGAGCATGTGACCGCTGGGGCATCAGATGAGGTCTTTGTGCCCTCTTCACCACGTGCGCGATGGCGGAATCTGGATGAACGACAGACTCCGAAGGAGTGGCGAGGCAATGGGTGCGAACTTCCCCGACACCGAGACCCTGCGGTCCGCGCTGGCCTTGGCCAATCGCGCCCCCTCGGTGCACAACACACAGCCGTGGTACTGGCGCGTGGGCGGTCACAGCCTGCATCTGTACGCGAATCCGGATCTGCTTCTGCCGCATACCGATCCCGACCGACGCGACCTCATCCTCAGCTGCGGTGCGGTACTGAACCACTGCGTCGTGGCACTCGCGGCGCTGGGCTGGCAGTCCAAGATCCACCGCTGCCCGAACCCCGCAGATGCCGATCACCTGGCTTCGCTGCAGTTGCACCGCTATCCAGCCGGAGAGCTCGATGTGACCCTGGCTGCGGCGATCCCGCGCCGTCGCACCGACCGGCGGCACTACAGTTCGTGGCCGGTTCCGCGGGGTGACATCGCTTTGATGGGTGCCCGCGCCGCGCGTGCGGGCGTGCTCCTGCGGCGTGTCGACGACCTCGCGCACCTGAAGCGTCTCGTCACCGAAGCCGCGTTGGCGCACGGGACCGACCAGGAGTATCTCGCCGAGCTCGCCGCGTGGAGTGGCCGTTACGCCTCAGCGGCAGGCGTGCCCGCGCGCAGCGTGCCCGGCTCCAACGGCACGTCGCGCATTCCCGCGCGGGCATTCGCCGGGGGAGTGCTGACCCAGACGGAGGCCGCCGAGGACAACGCGGTGGTCATCGCCCTGGGGACGGTCGACGACGATCGTCTGGCATGGCTTCGAGCCGGCGAGGCAACCAGCCTGGTGCTGCTGACCGCGACGGCGCTGGGATTGGCCAGCTGCCCGATCACGGAGCCGCTGGAGATCGCGGGTACCCGGGAAGCGTTGCGGGAGGACGTCTTCGGTGACGATGGTTACCCGCAGATGCTGCTGCGGGTCGGCTGGGCGCCGATCAACGCCGATCCGTTGCCCGCGACGCCGCGCCGACCGCTCGCCGATGTCGTCGCCCACCTGGACGGTTCGCCGCTGGACTGACGCCGGGCCGGTAGGCCTACTCGTGACCCTGGCGGTGCTGGCGTTCGAGTTTGGACACGAACACCGCGGCCTGTGTGCGGCGTTCCATGCCCAGCTTCGCGAGTAGTCGCGACACGTAATTCTTCACCGTCTTCTCGGCGAGGAACATCCGGGCGGCGATCTGCTTGTTGGTCAAGCCCTCGCCGAGCAGGTCGAGCAGCACACGCTCCTGGTCGGTCAGATCCGACAGCGGGTCCGTGCGTTCACCCTCGCCGCGCAGTTTGGCCATCAGCGCGGCCGCCGCCCGGTTGTCGAGCAGCGAACGACCCGATCCGACCTCTTTGATCGCGCCGGCCAGTTCCATGCCCTTGATGTCCTTGACCACATACCCGCTGGCCCCGGCGAGGATCGCGTCCAGCATCGCCTCATCGGAGGTGAACGACGTCAGCATCAGGCAGCGGAGATCGGGCATCCGGGACAGCAGGTCGCGGCACAACTCGATGCCGTTGCCGTCGGGAAGACGGACATCGAGAACGGCGACGTCGGGTTGCAACGCCGGAATCCGCGCCATGGCCTCGGCCACCGAACCGGCCTCGCCGACCACGTCGAGTTCCGGGTCGCTGCTGAGCAGGTCGATCAGGCCACGCCGGACCACTTCATGGTCGTCTACCAGGAATACCTTCACCATATTGCGACGTCCACCCCTATCGGTCGGCACGGTTCACAGTGCATTATGCGGGTCGCACACCAGGATTGAACAGTCCGTGTCCCGAAGGGCGGCGTTGCCGGGCGCACCGATGAGCTTGCCCACGCTGCCGCATCGACCTCTGTCGGTGACTACCAGCTGAATCGCCGGGGCGTGAGCGGCCAGGTAATCGAGTGTGTCGCCGTGAAGCTTGACCGAGGTGACCTCGACGTCGGGGAAGTGGCGCCGCCACTCGGCGAGCCGACGCTCCCATCGGCTCAATGCGTCAGAAGGTATCCGGGCGGGGGTCAGCACCCGCACCGGCGCGCCGCGCCGCCGGGCCTCTTCCAGGCCCAGCCGCAGGACCGCGCTTTCGGCCTGATTGTCGCTGACCTCGACCACGATCGCACGGGACACCGCGCTGTGCGGCTTGTGCGCGCGCACGACCGCCACCGGACACTGCGCCGCGGCCGCCAGTGCGGCCGCAGTGGAGCCGATGCGCCCCCGAGTGGCGTGCTTGAGCCCGCGCGCACCGACGCACAACATCGTCGCCGAACGCGCTGCCTCCAGGAGCGCTTCGACGGGCCGGCCCTGAAGGATCTCGACCTCGATCTTGACCGGGCGCTCCGTCGATTCGACAGCCGTCAGTACGTAGCGCACCGCGATGTCGGCGGTCGCCATGCGGCGCGCCTGGTCCTGCGGATCGACCACGTCATGGCCCGTCGAATCGATCACATACACCAGGCGCAATGGGATGTCGCGATCGATCGCCTCGTCGATCGCCCAGAGGGCGGCGTCGACGGCAGCCGGTGATCCGTCGACACCGACAACCACAGACGGTGCCGGATTTGCTCCTAACATGTTGCACTCCTGCGTATTTCGACTACTTGCTCAATGGGTCTGCGAGGCGTCGGCGGCGGGGTGGCGTCCAACGCCGGTGCCCGGCCGATGCGCACCAGAACCTGAGGGATCGCATCGTTGGCGATCAACGACGCGACGACTTCGCGACCGGACGGATCTTCGGTCACATGGGTCAGCGTGCATGTCGTCAGGCCTGCGACGGTGGCGTCGAGAAGGAGAGCGGACAGCGCCTCCCCGCAACGCAGGATGCTCTCGCCGGAGTCGTCGTCGGTGGACAGCACGACGATCATGGAATGGTCGTCGGCCATCTCCGTGCGCCGCTCAGGATGGGTGGCCAGCGGAAAAGCGCTCGCGACGTCGACTCGGCCGCTCTCGGCCGCAGATACCAACGCGCTGTGCGGAATTCCGTCACTGGTCACGAAATTGGCTGTCCACAGCAGGATTTCGTGATGATAGGCGGCGTCGTGGTGGCGTAGCGCCTCGGTGAGCTGGGAGGCTTCGGCCAATTCGGTGCGCATCTCGTCGGCGAGGACGCTCAGTCGCACGCCGCGCGGTTGCGCGCCTGCGTCCACGACGTCGAGAAAGGCGTCCCAATCCGGCGGTGCCGCGAAGGGCAGACGATCGGTGCGCCGCAACAGGATAGCGTCGGCCCGCCGTTTCTGCTGCTCGGAGACCGACGCGGCGGAGCTGAAAGTCAGGCGCGCCAGATGCAGCGGTTCGTCGGGATCGGGGAACCGCGACACCGTGCTGTCCCAGCCGGCGGCCGACATCGCCACCCTCAGATGGTGCAGCGCGGCACCGCAACTGATCAGCGCCTGGCGGCCCGTGCGGTCTGTCGAGCGAACGAGCCGGGCGGGGTCGGCGAACAAGTCGACCGAGTCGTCGGTGACGATCCAGCGCCATGGCTGGCTGTTGAGCACCGACGGCGCCCTGCAGGCCAGCTGAAGTGCGTTGATGATCACCCCCAACCCGACTTGCGTCGTTGGCATCGTGACCTCCGTTCGGCTCAGTCTCAACATTGCCCGCGACGGCGACCCGCGGACAGGGCCAATGGTCCTCAACCAGGTGACCGGGGTCGGCAGCCGTGGTGCACCATGGTGGCGTGGCGGAATTCGACCAGACAGGGAAGGCCACTACGTCGCGTCCACTGCGCGATACGTTGTCGCAGTTGCGTCTGCGCGAGTTGCTGACCGAAGTGCAGGACCGAGTCGAGCAGATCATCAAGGGGCGCGATCGTCTCGATGGGTTGGTCGAGGCGATGCTGGTGGTCACGTCGGGGCTGGAGCTCGATGAGACGCTGCGCACCATCGTGCACACCGCCATCGAGCTCGTCGACGCCCAGTACGGCGCGCTCGGTGTGCGCGGTGACGACGACGAGCTGACTGCGTTCATCTACGAGGGCATCGACGAGCCCACCCGCGAGCTGATCGGTCACCTGCCCGAGGGCCGCGGAGTGCTGGGTGTGCTGATGGAGAACCCGAAACCGATCAGGCTCGAAGATATTTCGAGTCACCCCTCGTCCGTCGGCTTCCCGGCGAACCACCCGCCGATGCGCACGTTCCTGGGCGTTCCGGTGCGGATCCGGGACGAAATCTTCGGCAACCTGTATCTGACCGACAAACTGGGTGGGCAGCCGTTCAGTGAGGACGACGAGGTGCTCGTGCAGGCACTCGCGGCCGCCGCGGGCATCGCGATCGACAACGCCCGGCTCTACCAGCTGTCCCAGGCGCGTCAATCCTGGATTGCGGCGACCCGGGACATCGGCACCGAACTGCTCTCGGGTACCGATCCAGCCAGGGTGTTCCGGCTCCTCGCCGATACCGCGCAGAAGCTCAGTGGTGCCGCATCGGCGCTGGTGGCAGTACCCGGCGATCCCGACAAACCCGCCGGCGAGGTGACCGAACTGGTGGTGGTCGCGTCGGCAGGCGCGGCCGCGGGAACAGAGCTTCGCCCGATCCCCGTCGGCGGTACGGCCGTCGGGGAGGCTTTCGTGCGACGGACGCCGGGGCGGCACAGTGGAGCAGAGATCGGCGTCGGACAGGTGACCGGTCCGTCTCTCGTGCTTCCGCTGAGGACCACCACGACGGTTGCCGGTGTCCTGATTGCGCTCAGACCTGTTGGGGGACAAGCCTTCAGCGCCGACGAGCTCGCCATGATGGCGGCGTTCGCCGATCAGGCCGCGCTGGCCTGGCAGCTGGCCACCGCGCAGCACCGGATGCGCGAATTGGATGTGCTCACCGACCGCGACCGCATCGCCCGTGACCTGCACGATCATGTCATCCAACGTTTGTTCGCCGTCGGCCTGTCTTTGCAGGGCACGATTGCCCGTGCGAGTTCTGACGTTGTCCAGCAGCGGCTTTCGGACTCTGTTGATGATCTGCAGGAAGTGATCCAAGAAATCCGCACGGCGATCTTCGACCTGCACGGCGGTAACTCGGAGATCACCAGACTTCGTCAGCGACTCGACGAGGCGGTCGCGGCGTTCGCCGGCGCAGGGGTGCGGACTTCCGTCCAGTACGTCGGGCCGCTGTCGGTGATCACGCCGGTGCTCGCCGACCACGCCGAAGCGGTCGTGCGCGAGGCAGTCAGCAATGTCGTACGCCATGCTGAGGCCACCGCGCTGTCGGTCCTCGTGACCGTGGGGGACGATTTGACTGTAGAAGTCGTCGACAACGGGCGCGGGATCGGCCCCGACGTGACCGGAAGCGGCCTGATCAACCTGCGTCGCCGCGCTGACGACGTGGGCGGATCGTTTGCGGTGGACGCCCCCGCAGGCGGCGGCACTCGGCTCGTTTGGCGGGCGCCGCTGCCGTGACGCACCGCCACGGGTAGCTCGCTCCTCTCCGAAGACGTCGGCCGTGCGGATGCGGCGGCCGGAATATCCCCAGTTCACCGCAGTGCGACGGTGACGAGATCGCTTCTCATTGGCAACGGTTGAATAACGCCAGATTTGTCGCGTCGGTGTTTTCGCAAATTGTCGGTTCAGTAAGCCCAGTAAGCGATCGAAATTCGCACAGCACGACTCAGAAGGACTGGGAGCACATGTCACGGACCAAGAAGGGCATCGTCGTTGTCATGATGGGCAGCGCGGGGATGTTCCTGAGTGCGCCGTTGCTGAGCCCGCTGGCGACCGCCGAGCCAACCCGCGGCGGGGTGCCATGTGTCGGGATTCTGCAGCAAATCGTCTCCCACCCGGCCGACATTCCGACTGCGCTGCACAACGCTTCGTCGTCCCTCACCGGGGGCCCCGGACAGCCGCCTCCGCCTGTCGTGGTCCCGCCAGCGAGTTCGTCCTCGGCGGGTGCGCCGCCGCTGCCCCCGCGTCCGCCGGCCTCGGTGTCGACGTCGTCGTCCGGGGTCACGCCGCCGGTGCCGGGCGGCCCGGGCAGTCCGGCGTCGAACACGGTGGGGGCAGCCACCCCGCCCGCGCCGCCGCGCCCGCCGGCACCTCTCGGTGCGTCATTGGGAGGTGGCACGCCGCCGGCTCCGCCCGCTCCGGGCGTTCCGACCGTGACGTCAACCGGTGGCGGTACCCCGCCGGCGCCTCCCGCCCCGGGAGTTCCTGTCGGCACGCCGGTGGCCAACGTGGCGCCCCCGGCGCCGCCTGCGCCGGGCCTGCCGGTCGTCGGCGATGCCGGCGCGGCGGTTCCGCCGATGCCGCCCGCTCCGGGCGGCCCCGTCGCGGTTCCTGTCGGGGCGGGCGCGCCCCCGGCCCCGCCCGCTCCAGGCGGCCCCGTCGCGGTTCCTGTCGGTGCAGGTGCGCCGCCGGCCCCGCCTGCCCCCGGCGCACCGGTCGTCGGTGAGGCCGGCGCTGCGGCACCCCCGGTCCCCGGTGTTCCGGGCGCTCCGGTGGCGGCAGCGGCGGGCGATGCCGGACCCGGCGGAGCAGGCCTTCCCGGTGCCCCGGTCGAGGGTGCCGCAGGCGCAGCCGCGCCCGGCGGTGCGCCTGGCGCTGGCGCTCCCGGTGCCGGAGGGGCCGGTGCTATCGGTCCGGGCGGTGCTCCTGGCGCTGGTGCTCCAGTCGTCGGTGAAGCCGGTGCGGTGGGTCCGGGTGGTGCTCCTGGCGCTGGCGCTCCTGTCGTCGGTGAAGCTGGCGCGGTTACGCCGCCGGCACCCGGAGCGCCTGGTGCTCCGATCGCCGCGGCCGCCGGGAACGCGACCCCGCCCGCTCCGCCTGCCCCGGGCGCTCCGGTGGCCGGTGAGGGTGGTGTCGTGACACCGCCGGCGCCTCCTGCTCCTGCGACTCCGGTGGGTTCGTCGGTGGGCGGTGGTACGCCTCCCGCACCGCCTGCCCCAGGCGCTCCGGTCGCCGGTGAGGGTGGTCTGGTGACACCGCCGGCGCCTCCCGCTCCTGCGACTCCGGTGGGTTCGTCGGTGGGCGGTGGTACGCCTCCCGCACCGCCTGCCCCAGGCGCTCCGGTCGCCGGTGAGGGTGGTCTGGTGACACCGCCGGCGCCTCCCGCTCCCGCGACGCCGGTGGGTTCATCGGTGGGCGGTGGGACGCCGCCGGCGCCGGGTGCGCCGGGTGCTCCGGTGGAGGGTTCGTCGGGTGTGGTGACGCCGCCGGCGCCTCCTGCTCCTGCGACGCCGGTGGGTTCGTCGGTGGGCGGTGGGACGCCGCCGGCGCCGGGTGCGCCGGGTGCTCCGGTGGAGGGTTCGTCGGGTGTGGTGACGCCGCCGGCGCCTCCTGCTCCTGCGACGCCGGTCGGGAACTCGGTCGAGACCTTCTCACCTCCTGCGCCGCCTGCTCCGGCCGCACCGTCGTCGAGTTCGGCGGAGACGTTCTCTCCGCCCGCGCCTCCTGCTCCTGCGACACCTGCGGGTTCGTCGGTGGAGGTGGCGACGCCGCCGGCGCCGGGTGCTCCGGGTGTGCCGGTGCAGGGGTCGTCGAGTGTGGTGACTCCTCCGGCGCCGGGTGTGCCTGGGACACCTGCGGGTTCGTCGGTGGAGGTGGCGACGCCGCCCGCGCCGGGTGTTCCGGGTGTGCCGGTGCAGGGGTCGTCGAGTGTGGTGACTCCTCCGGCGCCGGGTGTGCCTGGGACACCGGTGAATTCGTCGGTGGAGGTAGCGACGCCGCCGGCTCCGGGTGCGCCGGGTGTGCCGGTGGTGACTGAGGCGGGTGCGGCGACGCCGCCTGCGCCGGGCGCCCCGGGTGTGCCGGTGGTGACTGAGGCGGGTGCGGCGACGCCGCCTGCGCCGGGTGCGCCGGGTGTGCCGGTGGTGACTGAGGCGGGTGCGGCGACGCCGCCTGCGCCGGGTGCGCCGGGTGTGCCGGTGGTGACTGAGGCGGGTGCGGCGACGCCGCCTGCGCCGGGTGCGCCGGGTGTGCCGGTGGTGACTGAGGCGGGTGCGGCGACGCCGCCTGCGCCGGGCGCCCCGGGTGTGCCGGTGGTGACTGAAGGGGCTGCGGCGACGCCGCCTGCGCCGGGTGCCCCGGGTGCTCCGGTGGCGGTGCCCGCGGGTGCGGCGACGCCGCCTGCGCCGGGTGCCCCGGGTGCTCCGGTGGTGACTGAAGGGGCTGTGGCGACGCCGCCTGCGCCGGGTGCGCCGGGTGCTCCGGTGGCGGTGCCCGCGGGTGCGGCGACGCCGCCCGCTCCGGGCGCCCCCGCGGCGCCGATCTTCGGCGATGCCGGCGCCGCGGCTCCGGGTGGAGGCGCTCCGGTGGCCGACGCTGCCGGTGCGGCGGGAGGCGCTGGTGCTCCGGGTGGAGGCGCTCCGGTGGCCGACGCCGCAGGTGGCGTCGGCGGTGCCGGTACGCCAGGCGCCGGCGCCCCGCTGGCCAACGCCGCCGGCGGTGCCGGTGCACCGGCCGGCGTGCCCGGCGGCGGTGCGCCGGTGGAGGCAGCCGCTGGGGCGGTGGGTCCTGCCGGCCCGCCCGCTCCCGGTGCCCCTGTCGCTGCTGCGGTTCCCGCGGGAACGCCTCCGGCGCCTCCGGTTCCGGCTGCGCCGATCTTCGGCGACGCCGGTGTGGCAACGCCTCCGGTACCGCCGGTGCCAGGCGCGCCTGTCGGCGCGACGGTGCCTGGTGTGACTCCTCCGGTACCGCCGGTGCCGGGGACGCCTGTCGGCGCGACGGTGCCTGGTGTGACTCCGCCGGCTCCGCCGGTGCCGGGGACGCCTGTCGGCGCGACGGTGCCTGGTGTGACTCCGCCGGCTCCGCCGGTGCCGGGCACGCCTGTCGGCGCGACGGTGCCTGGTGTGACTCCGCCGGCTCCGCCGGTGCCGGGCACGCCTGTCGGCGCGACGGTTACCGGCGGCACACCTCCGGCACCTCCGGTTCCGGCGACTCCGGTCGCCAGCTCGGTCCCGGGCGCGACGCCTCCGGTGCCGCCGGCCCCGCCGTCGTCGGTCGGCGTCAACACCGAGGCCCCGCAGCCGCCGGTGCCCGGGACGCCCGGTAACGCGCTGACGGTGCGGGACCTGTTGACGCCGCCCGGTGTGCTTCGCACCGTGCAGGACACCGCGTCCTCGGTGGCCGGGGTCCTGCCTCCGCCGCCGGCTCCGGCGCCGGGTGCGGCGGGAGCGGTCGGTGTCGGTGCTCCGCCGGTGCCGGATGGGGTGACCCCGCTGCTGGCGACTGGCGTGTCCAACCTGGTGGCGCCCTCGCCGCTCAACATCCCGACGATCCCGGGCCTGCCGATTCCGCTGCCCAATCAGATCCCGGTGCCGTCGGACCTGTTGTGCGCGGGAACGGATTGGTCTGCGACGCAAGGAGATCCGGCGGTCGCACCGGCGGCAGGCGCGGACATTCCGCGGTCGCTGGTCACCGGGCCGGCGCCGGCCACCGATCGTCGCGACAGGTGGGGCACCCAGTAGAGACGGCGCCGCGCGGCGCAGCCGCCGCGCGGTGTCGGAGCGGGTGACGCAGGCGAAGCCGGCCATCCTCCTCTGCATGGGGTGGTCGGCAGACCCGCACCGCTCGTGCCGTGGAGCATGTACTTCGAGGCGCAAGGGCTCGAAGTACAGGCTCCCGCTCTGCCCGGGTTAGCGCCAGGACCGTGAAGCGCCCGGTGCTGTGCGTCAGCTCCGGGCAGAATCGCAGTGTGGCGCACTAGATCTCGCGCACGCTGGCCGCTCGCTCCACCGGTTCTGGGATGGCCGACGCGGACGCTCGAGCGCGTCAGTGACTAACGCTGCCGCGCAGGCTATTTCGCTACCTGTCCGTCGGTGGACTGCGCATTGGCCACCAGATCGACGGCAACCTGGGTCAGCGGCACGTTGGAGTCCTGGGACAGCTTGCGTAGCAACTCGAATGCTTGAACGGCATCGACGCGGTACCGCTCCATGATCATGCCCTTGGCCTGGCCGATGACGTCACGACTGGATAGCGCCCGCCGGAACTGCTCTTCGCGCCGGGCGGAGTTCCACGCCACCGACGAATGCGCCGCGAAGATCAACCCCATCGTGCGTGACTCGGGGCCGAACACATGCGGTTCCTCGGCGTAGACGTTCAGCGCCCCGAGCGTCTCACCGGCGATGAACAACTGGAACGCCATGACCGCCCGGATCGGCGTCTCGGCGAGCGCGTCCCGCCGGTAGTTGGGGAAGCGTTCGTCGGTTTCCAGGTTGGGTACATGGACCGTCTTCTCCTCCCAGGCCGCGGTCAGGCAGGGGCCTTCGCGGTGCCGCTGCTGGATCTTGTCCAGCAGCAGCGGCCACTGCGAGGTGGCCGCCGGCGTCTCGATGTGCTTGGCATTGCGCGTCAGGGTGATCCCCGCGTGCGCCGCACCCGGGACCTCCGCGGCGGCGTGCTCGGCCAATTCCGCGATGACGGTGTCGGAGTCGGTGTCCGGCCTGTTGTGCAGCCCTTGCACCAACTCGGCCACTCGCAAATGGGCGGCCTCCATGGCGGCTTGATCGTTCACCCGTCACCATCCGATTTTCTGGACCCTCGATAAGGGTCTTCAGGTTACCGCTGAGTATCGCCCACGGCGCGGGCATGGCCGATGTCGCTTCGATGACCATCCCGCGGCCGTCACTGCGGTCTCATAAAGCCCGCAGGTACCGGTCGGCGATCAAGCGCTGCGCCAGGGAGGTGACCGGCGACCCCGCCCGACTCCACCAGGTCGCATGGCGGGAGAAAGCCGCCACCTCGGCGTAGACGTCCTCGGTGGCCGGGTCGTAGCGCACCAGGAACAGTTCCTCGCCCGACTCGGCGTGACCGGGCAGCGTGCCGTAGGCGAATCCGCGGCGGTCCGGTTCGTCGACGACGTAGACCACCCGGCACGGGGCGGCCACCGGACCGAGATGGACCAGCACCTCGGCGCCGACCTCGGCGACGTCGGTCGTGGCCTCCACTCGCACGCCGGCCCCGCGCAGCATGCCCCAGCGCATGCCTCGCTCGGCGGCCTCCTCGAAACGCCGCCGCCCCCGCCCGATCACCGCCGATTTCCGGAGGTGGTGATACCCGGCCGGCATCGGTCCCGCCGTCGCGCCGACCTCGCTGTAGGTCAGCGGCTTGCCGCTCAGATGGCCCAGCTTCACACCCGTCAGCATGTCATCGCACGCGTACCGTCGATTCGGTGAGCACCTCCACCGGCGCGGGCGCGTCCGCAACCTTGACCCTCGGCAACGACCTGACCGTCAACCGTCTCGGTTTCGGCGCCATGCGCCTGACCGGACCGGGCGTGTGGGGCCCGCCGGCCGACCGCGACGAATGCCTGAGGGTGCTGCGTCGCGCCGTCGAACTAGGCGTCGACTTCATCGACACGGCGGACTCCTACGGCCCTTACGTCTCCGAAGAACTGATCCGGGAGGCGTTGCACCCGTACGACGGGGTCGTCGTCGCGACGAAGGCGGGTCTGCTGCGCACCGGCCCCGACGAATGGCCCGTGCTCGGATTTCCGGCCTATCTGCGCCAGGAGTGCGAGATGAGTCTGCGCCGGCTCGACGTGGAGACCATCGATCTGTTCCAGCTGCACCGCATCGACACCAAGTTCCCGCTCGAGGACCAGATCGGTGAGCTGGTCGCGCTGCAGCAGGAAGGGAAGATCCGCCATATCGGCCTCTCCGAGGTCAACGCCGACCAACTCGACGCCGCACGCGCCATCACCGCGATCGCCTCGGTGCAGAACATGTACAACCTCACCGTGCGCACCGCCGAACCGGTACTCGACGCGTGCGAGAACCACGGCATCGCGTTCATCCCGTGGTTCCCGCTGGCCGCCGGGCCGCTGGCGGCCCCGGACGGGCCGCTGCAGCGCATCGCCGCGGAGCACCACGCCAGCCCGTCGCAGCTTGCGCTCGCGTGGCTGCTCAAACGCTCACCGGTGATGCTGCCCATTCCCGGCACCTCCAAGGTCGCTCATCTCGAGGAGAACGTCGCCGCAGCACAGATCGATCTGACCGACGCGGAGTTCGACACGCTGAGCCAAGCCGGGGCGGCGCAGGCGTGAGCCAACCAATACGGTGAGCGGGTGAGCGCTGATGAACCCACCGAGAAAGCGGTCGGCGGGGGATTCAATCCACCGACACCGACGACCCACGGCGGACCGGACTACGGGCGCTTCGTCGAGGCGGTGCGGACACTGCAGGATCACGCACGCGCGGTCGACGCCCCTGACCACGTGATCACCGAAGCTGCCGATCTGATCGAGAAGGTCTCCCAGCTGCTGGACCCGTACGACGCCGACGAGTGGTCGTCTCCGTCGGGGCGCCGGATGGATCTGCCCAACCGCGGCAACGTCCTGGGTGTGCCGATGACGCTGCACGTGACCGAGGCAAAGCGGATCGGCGGTGTCGCGCAGTTCCGCCGCTTCCACCTGGGCCGCAACGGCGCCGCCCACGGCGGCGCCGTGGCGCACCTGTTCGACTCCCTGCTGGGCTTCACCGCGGCCAAGCTCAGCCGCAACCGGGCGCAGCGCACCGCGTTCCTGCATGTCGACTACCGCAAGATCGCGCCGATCGAAGCGGAACTCCAGGTCGACGCCGGTATCGACGACATCGTCGGCCGCAAGATCTTCGTGTCCGGCCGCCTCCTCGACGACGGGCAGGTGCTGGCTGAGGCGCACTCCCTGTTCGTCAAGCTCCGGCCGGGACAACCGTGACCGAGACCGAACACCAGGGTCGCCCGTCGTTCACCCGCCGGTGGGCGAGTTGGCGTGACCGGCTGCGCGAACGCCCCGCCGCCAACGCCGCCTACCGCATGGTCGTCGGCGTCCTCGGTGTGCTGGTTCTCGGCGTGGGCGTTCTCGCGATTCCGTACCCGGGGCCCGGCTGGGCCATCGTCTTCGTCGGCCTGGGCATCCTGGCCACCGAATTCGACTGGGCACGCCGACTGCTGGCCTGGGTCCGCGAGCGCTACGACACGGTCATGGACTGGTTCAAACGGCAGGGTCTGTGGGTCCAGGTGCTCGGTGCGGTGTTCACCCTCGCGATCGT
Source organism: Mycolicibacterium chubuense NBB4 (assembly GCF_000266905.1). The sequence continues at coordinate 2,342,131 of NC_018027.1, forward strand.
CGTGGCCACGCTGTGGTTGCTCGGGGCCCTGAATTTCGCCGCCGAACTGTTCCATATCGAGCACGGCTGGCTCGATAGCCCCATTGGTATCGGGTCCTGAGGTCCGTCCCCGATAGCATGGTCGCGGTCGGCGAGCAGATCCCGGCCCGACCGTGCCCTGAAACCACCCGACCGTTTGGAGAACCCGTCATGAGCGCGCCCGCCCGCCCCGCCCCAGCAGCCCCGATCCGGGTCGCTGCCGGGACGACCGCAGGTCAGGCGGTACGTGACGCCGGGCTGCCGGCGCGGGGAGAGCCCGACGCCGTCGTCGTGGTGCGCGACGCGGACGGGCGACTGCGGGATCTGTCGTGGACCCCAGCCGCCGATGTCGAGGTGACGCCCGTGGCGGCCGACACCGAGGACGGCCGGAGCGTCATCCGGCACTCCGCGGCGCACGTGCTCGCCCAAGCCGTCCAGGGCATGTTCCCCGACGCCAAGCTGGGCATCGGCCCGCCGATCACCGACGGCTTCTACTACGACTTCGACGTCGCCGAGCCGTTCACCCCCGAAGATCTCGAGGCGCTCGAGAAGCGCATGCGGCAGATCGTCAAAGAAGGCCAGTTGTTCTCGCGCCGCGTCTTCGAATCCAAGGATCAGGCCCGCCAGGAACTGGCCGGCGAGCCGTACAAGCTCGAACTCATCGACGACAAGTCCGGCGACCTGGAGTCATCGGACGAAGTAATGGAGATAGGCGGCGACGAGCTGACCGCCTACGACAACCTCAATCCCCGCACGCGCGAACGGGAATGGGGCGATCTGTGCCGGGGTCCGCACATCCCGACCACCCGCTACATCCCGGCGTTCAAGCTCACCCGCAGCTCCGCGGCGTACTGGCGTGGCGATCAGAGCAACGCCAGCCTGCAACGCATCTACGGCACCGCGTGGGAGTCGCAGGAGGCGCTCGACCGGCACCTCGAGCTCATCGAGGAGGCCCAGCGCCGGGACCACCGCAAGCTCGGCGTCGAGCTCGACCTGTTCAGCTTCCCCGACGAATTGGGTTCCGGCCTCCCGGTTTTCCACCCCAAGGGCGGCATCGTGCGTCGGGAGCTCGAGGAGTACTCGCGGCGCAAGCACATCGAAGCCGGCTACGAGTTCGTCAACACCCCGCACATCACCAAAGAGCAGCTCTACATCACCTCGGGACACCTCGAGTGGTACGCCGACGGCATGTTCCCCCCGATGCACATCGACGCCGAGTTCAACGAGGACGGCTCGGTGCGCAAGCCCGGCCAGGACTACTACCTCAAACCGATGAACTGCCCGATGCACCACCTCATCTACCGGTCCCGGGGCCGTTCCTACCGCGAACTGCCGTTGCGGCTGTTCGAGTTCGGCAGCGTCTACCGCTACGAGAAATCCGGTGTGGTCCACGGCCTGACCCGCGTGCGGGGCATGACCCAGGACGATGCGCACATCTACTGCACCCGGGAGGAGATGCGCGACGAGCTGACCCGGCTGCTGCAGTTCGTGCTCGAACTGCTCGCCGACTACGGCCTCGACGACTTCTACCTCGAGCTCTCGACCAAGGATCCCGAGAAGTCCGTCGGCTCCGACGAGATGTGGGAGGAGGCCACCGAGACGCTGCGCGACGTCGCCGAGTCCTCGGGGCTGGAGCTGGTGCCCGATCCGGGCGGCGCGGCGTTCTACGGACCGAAGATCTCCGTGCAGGTGCGCGACGCGCTGGGCCGCAGCTGGCAGATGTCGACGATCCAGCTCGACTTCAACATGCCCGACCGGTTCGAGCTCGAGTACACCGCCGCCGACGGCAGCCGGAAGCGGCCCGTCTTGATCCACCGCGCGCTGTTCGGGTCGATCGAGCGGTTCTTCGGCATCCTGACCGAGCACTACGCCGGGGCCTTCCCGGCCTGGCTCGCGCCGGTGCAGGTGGTTGCGATCCCGGTTGCCGACGACCACATCCCGTACCTCGACGGCCTGGTGAGAGAGCTCAAGGCGCACGGCCTGCGCGCGGAGGTCGACACCTCCGACGACCGGATGGCCAAGAAGATCGTCAATCACACCAATCAGCGGGTGCCGTTCATGCTGCTCGCCGGCGACCGCGACGTCGAAGCCGACGCCGTGTCCTTCCGGTTCGGCGACCGCACGCAGATCAACGGAGTGCCGCGGGAGAAGGCCGTGCAGGCCATCGCCCACTGGGTGCAGCGGCACGAAAACGCCGCTCCCACTGCCGATTTGGTGACGATCGACCCGGTAGCAAACGAGGGGTGACGTGGATCCGGAGGACACGATCGTAGACCGCGGCGTCGGTGAGCCGGACCACCTGCAGCGGCTGTGGAGCCCGCACCGGATGACCTACATCGTCGACACGGTCAAGCCCGGCTCGGCCGCGTCGTCCGAACCCTTCACCGACATCCCGACCATGTCCGACGAGGACGGTCTGGTGGTCGCCCGGGGCCAGCTGGTGTATGCCGTGCTCAACCTCTATCCCTACAACCCCGGCCACCTGATGGTGGTGCCCTACCGGCGGGTGGCTGAGCTGGAGAACCTCACCGGGGACGAGAGCGCCGAGCTGATGGCGTTCACGCAGAAGGCCATTCGAGTGATGAAGGCCGTGTCGCGGCCGCACGGCTTCAACGTCGGACTGAACCTGGGCACCTCTGCCGGCGGGTCGCTGTCGGAACACCTGCACATGCATGTGGTGCCGCGGTGGGGCGGCGATGCGAACTTCATCACGATCATCGGCGGCTCCAAGGTCCTCCCGCAGCTGCTCCGCGACACCCGACAGCTGCTCGCCACCGAGTGGGACAAGCAGCCGTGAGCGACTTCTACCTGATGACGCGCGCCGCGTACGCCAAGCTGTCGCGGCCGGTGGCCCGCGGCGCACTGCGGCTCGGGCTGACACCCGACAGCGTCACCATCCTGGGCACCGCGGGGTCGGTGCTGGGCGCACTGATCCTCTTCCCGATCGGCCAGCTGTGGTGGGGCGCGTTCACCGTCTTCATCTTCGTGCTGGCCGACATGCTCGACGGGGCCATGGCCCGCGAACGCGGCGGCGGTACCCGCTTCGGCGCGGTCCTGGACGCCACGTGCGACCGGATCAGTGACGGTGCGGTCTTCTGCGGGCTGCTGTGGTGGGCCGCGTTCGGCGTGCACAGCACCGCTTTGGTGGTCGCGACGATGATCTGCCTGGTGTCGTCCCAGGTGATCTCGTACATCAAGGCGAGGGCCGAAGCCAGCGGACTGTCGGGCGACGGGGGGCTGATCGAGCGGCCGGAACGATTGGTCATCGTGTTGGTGGGCGCGGGTCTGTCGGGTTTGGCGTTCCTTCCGATGCCTTGGCTGCTCCATGTGGCCATGTGGTTTCTGGCCGTGACCAGCGTGGTCACCGTCGGGCAGCGGCTCCACAGTGTGCGGGTCTCGCCCGGCGCGATGAGTCCGCTCCCCGCCGCCGGGAGCAGCCAGAAACCCGAGACCACGGAGCAATGACCGAGCAGCCGGCGGGGTCGCGCACGGATCGCGGTGGTCTGTCCCTGCACCCCTCGGCCTGGGCGGGTCACCTGTCGGACTGGGGTTATGCGGCCGGCTGGCGGCTGGTCAGGGCCGCCCCGGAGTTCGTGGCGCGCAACGCGTTCGGCGCCGGCGCGTACTACGCCGCGCGGGGCGGGGGGCCCGAGCAGTTGCGCAGGAACCTGGCCCGGGTGATCGGCACGAGCCCCGAAGAGGTGCCGGGCAGTCTGATCCGTGCGTCGCTCGCCTCCTACGCCCGCTACTGGCGAGAAGCGTTCCGGTTGCCGTCGATGGACCATGCGGCGCTGGGCAAGCAGTTGGGCGTGCACGACATCGAGTTGGTGTGGGCGGCGCTCGAAGAAGGCCGCGGCGCAGTGCTCGCGTTGCCGCACAGCGGTAACTGGGACATGGCGGGTGTGTGGCTGGTGCAGAATCACGGCACGTTCACCACGGTGGCCGAACGCCTGAAACCGGAGTCGCTGTACAACCGCTTCCTGGCCTACCGCGAGAGCCTGGGCTTCGAGGTGGTGCCGCTGTCCGGGGGCGAGCGGCCCCCGTTCGACGTGCTGCGTGACCGGCTGCGCGCGAACGGGATCGTCTGCCTGATGGCCGACCGCGATCTCACCCGCACCGGGGTGCAGGTGGACTTCTTCGGTGAGCCCACCCGCTTGCCGGGCGGCCCCGCGCGCCTCGCCCTCGCCACCGGGGCGGCGCTGTTCCCGGTGCACTGCTGGTTCGAGCCCGATGACTGGCGGATGCAGGTCTACCCCGAGCTCGACGTGTCCTCGGGGGACGTCACCGCCATCACCCAGGCCCTGGCCGACCGGTTCGCGGACAACATCGCCGCTCACCCGGAAGACTGGCACATGATGCAGCCCCAGTGGCTGGCCGATCTGTCCGCCGAGCGCAGGGCCCGGTTGGAGGAGACCTGATGCGCATCGGCATGGTGTGTCCGTACTCGTTCGACGTCCCCGGTGGTGTGCAGTCGCACGTGCTGCAGCTGGCGGAGGTGATGCACGGCAACGGCCACGAGGTCAGCGTGCTGGCACCCGCGTCGCCGGACGCTTCGGTGTCCCTGCCCGACTACGTCGTCTCCGGCGGCAAGGCCGTCCCGATTCCCTACAACGGTTCGGTGGCTCGGTTGCGATTCGGCCCGGCCACGCACCGCAGAGTCAAGAAGTGGTTGCAGCACGGCGATTTCGACGTGTTGCACCTGCATGAGCCGAACGCCCCCAGCCTGTCGATGCTTGCGCTGAACATCGCCGAGGGGCCCATCGTGGCGACCTTCCACACCTCGACGACCAAGTCGTTGACCCTCTCGGTGTTCGAGCCGATCCTGCGTCCGATGCACGAGAAGATCGTCGGCCGCATCGCGGTGTCCGATCTGGCGCGGCGCTGGCAGATGGAGGCGCTGGGCAGCGACGCGGTGGAGATCCCCAACGGTGTGGACGTCGCCTCGTTCGCGTCGGCTCCGCGGCTCGCCGGGTATCCACGGCCCGGGAAGTCGGTGCTGTTCCTCGGACGCTACGACGAACCCCGCAAGGGGATGGCGGTGCTGCTCCGGGCGCTGCCCGCGCTCGTCGAGCGGTTCGCCGACATCGAGATCCTCGTCGTCGGCCGTGGTGACGAGGATCAACTGCGCGAACAGGCGGGTGCCCTGGCCGGCCACCTGCGATTCCTCGGCCAGGTCGACGACGCGCAGAAGGCGTCGGCGATGCGCAGCGCCGACGTCTACTGCGCCCCGCACACCGGCGGGGAGAGCTTCGGCATCGTCCTGGTGGAGGCGATGGCCGCGGGTACCGCGGTGGTCGCCAGCGGCCTCGACGCCTTCCGGCGTGTGCTCAACGACGGTGAAGCCGGCCGCCTGGTGGCCGTCGACGACTCCGACGCGCTGGCCGGCGGCCTGATCGACATGCTCACCGACGACGCCGCCCGGGCGAGATACGTCGAGTGCGCGACGGCGCTGGTGCAGCGCTACGACTGGTCGGTGGTGGCCGCGCAGATCATGCGCGTCTACGAGACCGTCGCAGGTGCCGGGGTGAAGGTGCAGGTGGCGGGGTGATCCCGTGGCTCACCGCGGTGCTGATCGCGCTGGCGGTCGCGGTGATTCTGCTGATCGCCGGCTGGGCCTATCAGACCGCCAACCGGCTCGACCGTCTGCACGTCCGCTACGACCTGTCGTGGCAGGCGCTCGACGGGGCGCTGGCCCGGCGTGCGGTGGTGGCGCGGGCGGTGGCCACCGACGCCTATGGGGCCGGCCCGGACGGACGGCGCCTGGCCGCGCTGGCCGACACGGCCGAGCGCGCCCCACGCGCGCTGCGGGAGGCCGCGGAGAACGAGCTGTCGGCGGCGTTGTCGCGGGTGAACCCGGCGTCGCTGCCGCGGTCACTGGTCGCCGAACTGGCCGACGCGGAGGCCCGTGTCCTGCTGGCCCGCCGATTCCACAACGACGCCGTCCGCGACACCCTGGCCCTGCGTGAGCGGCCCGCGGTCCGGATGCTGCGACTCGGTGGAACCGCCGCGCTGCCAACCTATTTCGAGATTGCCGAGGGTGGGGAGGTGTCGACCCGCGAGGTCGCGCCGGCGACCCGGCGCACGTCGGCGCGGGTCGTGCTGCTCGACGACGACGGCGCTGTGCTGCTGTTGTGTGGCTCTGATCCGGCCAGCGGCGCGACGCCCGCGCCGCGCTGGTGGTTCACGATCGGGGGAGCCGCCCAGGTGGGGGAGTCGCTGGCGCAGACCGCCGCGCGCGAGCTCGAGGAGGAGACGGGTCTGCGGGTCGCACCGGATCACATGGTCGGTCCGCTGTGGCGCCGCGACGCCGTCATCGACTTCAACGGCGCGGTGATCCGCAGCGAGGAGATGTACTTCGTGCACCGCACCGGACGCTTCGAACCCTCCGACGGCGGCCGCTCCGGGCTGGAACGGACCTACATCCACGGCCACCGGTGGTGCGATGCGACAATGATCGAAGAACTGGTCGCAAGCGGTGAGGCCGTCTACCCGCTGCAGTTGGCAGAGCTTCTCGATGAGGCGAACGCACTGGCCGACGCACCGGCAGGCGTGTCGCAGCGGCCGTTGCAGTCCATACGGTGACGTGCGGATTCCAAAGGATTTGCTGCCGCATCTAAACTGGATCAGTAGCGAATGAAGGAGAGGGCAGTGGAAACCGAAGGTCTGGGTGTCCCCGCTCGCGGGACCGCGCGGGTGAAGCGTGGCATGGCCGAGATGCTCAAGGGCGGCGTCATCATGGACGTCGTCACCCCGGAGCAGGCCCGGATCGCCGAGGGTGCGGGCGCGGTGGCGGTGATGGCGCTCGAACGGGTGCCGGCCGACATCCGGGCCCAGGGCGGGGTGTCGCGGATGAGCGATCCCGACATGATCGAAGGCATCATCGACGCGGTGACCATCCCGGTGATGGCCAAGGCGCGCATCGGTCACTTCGTGGAGGCGCAGATCCTGCAGAGCCTCGGCGTCGACTACGTCGACGAGTCCGAGGTGCTCACGCCGGCGGACTACAGCAACCACATCGACAAGTGGCGCTTCACCGTGCCGTTCGTGTGCGGTGCGACCAACCTCGGCGAGGCGTTGCGGCGCATCACCGAGGGCGCGGCGATGATCCGCTCCAAGGGTGAGGCCGGCACCGGCGACGTGTCCAACGCCACCACCCACATGCGCAAGATCGGCGGCGAGATCCGCCGGCTCACGTCGTTGTCCGAAGACGAGTTGTACGTTGCGGCAAAGGAATTGCAGGCGCCCTACGACCTCGTCGTCGAGGTGGCGCGCGCGGGCAAGCTGCCGGTGACGTTGTTCACCGCGGGCGGCATCGCGACCCCCGCCGATGCGGCGATGATGATGCAACTCGGCGCCGAGGGCGTCTTCGTCGGCTCGGGCATCTTCAAGTCGGGCAACCCCGCCGAGCGCGCGGCCGCGATCGTCAAGGCCACCACGTTCTACGACGACCCCGACGTGCTGGCGAAGGTGTCGCGCGGGCTCGGTGAGGCGATGGTCGGCATCAACGTCGACGACATCCCGGTTCCGCACCGGCTCGCCGAACGCGGCTGGTAATCAAGACCGGTGGCGATCGAGAAAATCCTTGATCTCGAGCAACTCGAGGTCAACATCTATCGCGGCGGCGTCTTCAGTCCCGAATCGGGGTTCCTGCAGCGCACCTTCGGCGGTCATGTGGCCGGCCAGTCGCTGGTGTCGGCCGTTCGCACCGTCGACCCGAAGTATCAGGTGCACTCGCTGCACGGCTACTTCCTGCGCCCCGGTGACGCCCGCGCGCCGTCGGTGTACCTCGTCGAGCGGCTGCGTGACGGCGGATCGTTCGCCACGCGCCGGGTCAACGCAATTCAGCACGGCGAGACCATCTTCTCGATGTCGGCCTCGTTTCAGACCGACCAGAGCGGCATCGAGCACCAGGACGCGATGCCCCAGGCGCCCTCGCCCGACGACATCCCGGACTTCGAGTCGGTCAGCAAGGTCTTCGACGACGCCAGCTTCCGTCAGTTCGACGAGTGGGATGTGCGGATCGTCCCGCGCAAGTCACTGCACCGACTGCCCGGCAAGGCGTCGCAGCAGCAGGTGTGGTTCCGCCACCGTGACCCGCTGCCCGACGACCCGGTGCTGCACATCTGCGCGCTGGCCTACATGAGCGACCTCACACTGCTCGGTTCGGCTCAGGTGAACTATCCGCAGGACCGCAGGCACCTCCAGGTCGCCTCGCTCGACCACGCGATGTGGTTCATGAGGGCCTTCCGCGCCGACGAGTGGCTGCTCTACGACCAGTCCTCGCCCTCGGCGTGCGGCGGTCGTTCCCTGACCCAGGGCAAGATCTTCAACCAGTACGGCGAGATGGTCGCTGCCGTCATGCAGGAGGGGCTCACCCGCTACCCACGCGACTTCACGCCCGAACGACGGTGACCCCGCGCGTCGGTGTGCTCGCGCTGCAGGGCGATACTCGGGAGCACCTTGCCGCGTTGCGTGAGGCCGGCGCCGAGGCCGCCACTGTGCGCCGCCCCGCGGAACTGAGCAGCGTCGACGCGCTCGTGATCCCCGGCGGCGAGTCGACCGCGATGAGTCATCTGTTGCGTGAGTTCGACCTTCTCGAGCCGCTGCGCGCCCGGCTCGCCGACGGCATGCCCGCCTACGGATCGTGTGCCGGCATGATCCTGCTGGCCACCGACATCGCCGATGCCGGGGTTGCCGGCCGCGAGGCGCTACCGCTGCGGGGGATCGATATGACCGTGCGCCGCAACGCTTTCGGGCGCCAGGTCGATTCCTTCGAGGAGGACATCGAATTCGACGGCCTCGAGGGCTCCGTCCACGCGGTCTTCATCCGGGCGCCCTGGGTGGAGCGCGTCGGTCCCGGCGTCGAGGTCCTCGCGCGGGCGGCCGGACATCCTGTCGCAGTGCGTCAGGGCCAGATGCTCGCCACGGCCTTTCACCCCGAGGTGACCGGCGACCACCGGGTGCATCGGCTGTTCGTCGAGTCGCTCTGACGTGCGAATCGGGCGCGCAAAGGCACCCTGACGGTGCCCGTGCGCGCCGAATCCGCTAGCGGATCGGCAGGCCGGTGATCGCGCGGGCCATCACCAGACGCTGGATCTCGCTGGTGCCCTCGAAGATCGTGAAGATCTTGGCGTCGCGGTGCATCCGCTCGACGGGGTACTCGCGGGTGTAGCCGTTGCCGCCGAGGATCTGGATCGCCTCGTCGGTGACGTACACCGCGGTCTCGCTGGCCACCAGCTTGGCCATCGACCCCTCGGCGGACTCGAAGCTCTTACCGTTGCGGGCCATCCACCCGGCGCGGTACACCAGCAGGCGCGCGGCGTCGATGCGCGCCTTCATGTCCGCGAGCTTGAAGGCGACCGCCTGGAACTCGCCGATCTTGCGCCCGAACTGCTCACGCTCGCAGGCGTAGTCGCGCGCGTACTCGTAGGCCGCTCGGGCCACGCCGACAGCCATCGCGCCGACCGTCGGCCGGGTGCGCTCGAACGTCGCCATCGCCGCCTGCCCCGCGGCCTTCTTGCCCTCGCGGACCTTGGCGATACGGGCGTCGAACTTCTCCTTGCCGCCGACGATGAGCCGGCCCGGGATGCGCACCTCGTCGAGCACGACCTCGGCGGTGTGCGACGCGCGGATGCCGTGCTTGAGGAACTTTTGGCCCTGGCTCAGGCCCTTGGTCCCGGGCGGGATGATGAACGACGCCTGACCGCGGGTCCCCAGTTCGGGGTGGACCGACGCGACCACCACGTGGACGTTGGCGATACCGCCGTTGGTGGCCCAGGTCTTGGTGCCGTTGAGGACCCATTCGTCAGTGGCTTCGTCGTAGCGGGCGCGGGTGAGGATCGCGCCGACGTCGGACCCGGCGCCGGGTTCCGAAGAGCAGAACGCCGCCACTTTGGGCTCCTCGACGCTGCCGAACATCTGCGGCACCCACTCGCCGACCTGCTCGGGGGTTCCATTGGCGGCCAGCGACGCCGCCGCGAGGCCGGTGCCCAGGATGGCCAGCGCGATGCCGGCGTCTCCCCAGAACATCTCCTCGAAGGCGACGACCATGCCGAGGCCGCTCTCTTCGGCGGCCTGCTCGGCGAAGAACTCCATCGAGTACAGGCCCACCTTGGCGGCTTCCTGGATGATCGGCCAGGGCGTCTCTTCCCGTTCGTCCCACTCCGCCGCGGCGGGCCGGATGACATCGGCAGCGAACTCGTGCACCCACTTCTGGACATCGACGAGGTCCGGGGGCAGTTCCAGAGAGAACGTCATGGGTCATACCTTACTGCGGAGTAAGATAAGCGGCCACCGAGTGTGGCTCAGCTAACACCTGCGGCGAGCACCGGAAGCAGCAGCCGCGAAGCCGATCCGATGGTGTTCAGGCTGCTGGTCCCGACGGATGCGTGCCGGAAGTTCATGATCGCCGGGGTCGCCGGGTCCTGGTCGTCGCTGTTCAGAACGACCCGCAGACGGTGTCCCGCGGCGAACCGGCGCGCATTGGCTACCAGCGGGATTCGATAGGCGGTCATCTCGCCGATCGGCACGGCGACGGCGTCGTCGCACCGCAGCGCCGGGGCCCCGGTGCGGCTGGCGGCCTCGTCGACCGCCCGCAGGCTCGCCCGCAGCCAGCCGGCGGTCACGTCGGTGACCGCGCCGTCGGGAGCGACGTCCTGCAGCGTCACGATCCAGGCGGTGTCGACGGCAGTGGCCGAGGCCTCGAGCCGCAGTTCGATGTCGCCGGCGACGTCGAGGTCGTCCTCCAGTGGCTCCGAGGTCCAACTCAGCATCGACGGAGGGTCGACCGGACTGCTCTTCGCGCGGTTGAGGCCCGTTCCCAACGTCAGGTAGCCGCGCGTGCCCGGCTCACCCTCGTCATCAGAGAGGCGACCGTCGGCGCGCAGCGCCCACTGCCGGTACGTCGCCGGCGGTGGCCACGTCTGGCTCGCATGCCAGCCGTCGGCGCCGGGGAGGACGTAGCGTACGGGCGGCCCGTCCATGATCCCGGTGTCGGCGCCCTTGAGCCAGAGGTCGTACCACGCGAGCGCTTCGGTGTGCAGGCTCTCCCACGGCCAGGTGAGCCCGAACCCCCCGAGCATCGCCATCCGCACATTCGGGTTGTGCGCCAACGCCTTCCATGCTGTGAAGGTCGACGGCAGATGTAGTGGGACGTTCTCCCAGTCGCAGCCGAGATAGACCGGGATGTCGACTCCGGCGAGCAGCGGCAGCAGATTGCGTTCCTCCCACCACGCGTCGCGCAGCGGGTGTTTGACCATCGTGTCCAGCCACAGGTCGTCCCACGGGTGCGGGTTGTGGGGGAGCTTGAGCAGCTGGCGCATCATCGTGACTGCCGACTCGCCGTTCATCGTCGCGAATCTCGCGTGCACTCTCGGGGTGTTGAGCACCCGGCGGGCCAGTGCGATCGCCGGGTTGCGCCGCCAGAACGCGTCGCTGCGGTCGGAGGTCAGGCCCATCATCGACAGGAACGGCGTGAGGAACGACGAACTCGCCAGCCCGTGGTGTGACGCCGCGTCGTAGAGATCGGCCGTCGCTGCGACGGGGAAGACGGCTTTGAGGTGAGGCGGTCGCTCGACGGCCGCCTCCAACTGGGTCATCGCGAAGTAACTGATCCCGATCATGCCGACGTTGCCGTCACACCACGGCTGTGCGGCCGCCCACTCGACCAGGTCATACATGTCGCGCCGCTCCTGGGCGTCCATGAAGCCGAACGTGCCGCCGGATCCGCAGGTGCCGCGGACGTTGGCAATGACGTGCACGTAGCCGCGCGACACCCAGAAATCGGTCGCGCCCGCCTCGATGAAGCCGGCGGGCGCGCCGAGGTCCTGCATCTGGCGCGGATACGGCGACGCGGCGATCAGGGCCGGGTATCTGCCGTCGGCGTCGGGGTGGTGCACGTCGGCCATCAGCTGGACGCCGTCGCGCATCGGGACCCGCTGGTTGATCAGGTGCGCGAGGCCGAAGGTGGGCTCGCTGAGGTTTCGGTACTCGCGGCCGGTGTCCTGCGGGCCGTTGAGGCGGTGTGCGCCGATGGGCATAGTCTCACGCTACGTTGAAACTAGTTTCAACGCAATGTGAAATTCACGCTAAGGTGAGACTCGTGCCGAAAACCACCCCCGGACCGCGCGACGAGCGCGGTGTGTTGGCCGCGCGGATCCTCGTGGCGGCGCGCAAGGCGTTCGCCGACGCCGGATACGCCGGAACGACGATGCGAGCGGTGGGACGGGCGGCAGAGGTGGACCCGGCGCTCGTCTACCACTACTTCGGGTCCAAGGAGGCTCTGCTCGACGCGGCCACCGAGCCGCCGCAGCGCTGGTTGGAGAGCGTGGCGGCGACGTGGGCCACCCCTGTCCCGCAGTTGGGGGAGGCACTGGTCCGCCGGATGCTGAGTGCATGGGGCGACGACGAGATCGGTCCCGTGCTGCGGGCGATCCTGCAGACGGCGGCGCACGAGGCGGCGACGCGGGAGAAGTTGCGCCTGGTCGTGGAGCGAAGCCTCATTGGTGTCTCGCAGCTCGGCGCGGACGAGGCCGAGCGCATGGTGCGCAGCGGCCTGATCTCGTCGCAGATCATGGGATTGGCGATGATGCGCTACGTCTGGCTCATCGAGCCGATCGCCTCGATGAGCGACGACGCGCTCGTCGCCGCGGTGGCGCCGACCCTGCAGCGCTACATCTCCGACGACCTGGGATGACGGGCACGTAGACTGGTCGATCGGACTTCGACGTCGTCGGGTGAACGAGTTGGGCGAAAGAGGTAGTAGTACATGAGCGGCCATTCCAAGTGGGCGACCACCAAGCACAAGAAGGCCGTGATCGATGCGCGTCGCGGCAAGAACTTCGCGAAGCTGATCAAGAACATCGAGGTGGCCGCGCGCACCGGCGGTGGCGACCCGGGCGGTAACCCCACGCTGTACGACGCCATTCAGAAGGCCAAGAAGAACTCGGTGCCCAACGACAACATCGAACGCGCCCGCAAGCGCGGAGCGGGCGAAGAGGCCGGGGGCGCCGACTGGCAGACCATCACCTACGAGGGCTACGGGCCCAACGGCGTCGCCGTCCTGGTCGAGTGCCTGACCGACAACCGCAACCGCGCCGCGGGCGAGGTGCGGGTCGCGATGACCCGCAACGGAGGCAGCATGGCCGACCCCGGGTCGGTGTCGTACCTCTTCTCGCGCAAGGGTGTGGTCACGCTGGAGAAGAACGACCTCACCGAGGACGACGTGCTCGCCGCAGTGCTCGACGCCGGTGCAGAGGACGTCAACGACCTCGGTGAGAGCTTCGAGATCATCTCGGAGCCAACGGATCTCGTCGCAGTCCGCACCGCGCTGCAGGATGCGGGCATCGACTACGAGTCCGCCGAGGCCAGCTTCCAGCCGTCGGTCACCGTGCCCGTCGACGTCGACGCGGCCCGCAAGGTGCTCAAGCTCGTCGATGCGCTGGAGGACAGCGACGACGTGCAGGACGTCTACACCAACATCGACATTCCCGACGACGTCGCCGCCGCGCTCGACGAGGGCTGAATCCGCTCCACGCGTCCCGCGCCGGAAACCGCGGTTCGCCGAACGTAATTCACGCGCAGCCGCGTGACCGATCCCCGCTGCGGTCGGGATCTCCGAGATTCGCTGTCGGGTTGTCCGACTATCGCGCGGGCGCCGCCCTCGCTGGGTAGTGTGGTGTTCACCCCCTTCGCCTCGTCGACCAGAGTGAGGGAACGCCGTGATTCTCTACGCATTTCGCTGCAAATCCGGATGTGGCATCACGCAACAGATGCATCCGATGGACACTCGCCCCGACGAGGTCGCCTGCCCGACGTGCCGGGGTCCGGCCCGCCGGATGATCGCCACTCCTCACCTGGGGCGCACTGCCGGCGCCGCGATGGCGCTGCACGACGCGACCCGAGCCACTGCCGAGCGTCCCGCGGTGGTCTCGTCGCCGACTCGGGCGGCGCCGCGCCGCCCGGTCTCGACCAACCCCCTTCACCAGACCCTTCCGCGACCCTGAGAGGAGTTGTCGTGCCCGACGTCGTCTTCCCGCTCGACTCCACCAAGAAGTTCACCGACCAGGAGAAGATCGGCCACAACCGTTGGCATCCCGACATTCCCGCAGCGGTGACGGTGAAGAAGGGCGACTCGTTCCGCGTGCACTGCCGGGAGTGGTTCGACGGCGCCATCCACAACGACGATTCGGCCGAAGACATTCTCAACGCGCCGCTGACCACCGTGCACAGGCTCTCCGGCCCCATCGCGGTCGAAGGAGCGCGGCCGGGCGATCTGCTCATCGTCGACATCCTCGACGTCGGGCCCATTCCGCAGGAGGATTCAGGACCGCTGGCCGGCCAGGGCTGGGGGTACACCGGCATCTTCGCCAAACGCAACGGCGGCGGGTTCCTCACCGAACAGTTCCCCGACGCCTACAAGGCGATCTGGGACTTCTCGGGACAGAAGGCCACCTCGCGCCACGTACCGGGCGTGGAGTTCACCGGCATCATCCACCCGGGGTTGATGGGCACGGCTCCGTCGGCGTCGCTGCTCTCCTCCTGGAACACCCGGGAAGCCGCATTGATCGCCACCGACCCGGACCGCGTTCCGCCGCTGGCACTGCCGCCCGAACCCAACGACGCGATCCTCGGCACCCTCACCGGTGAGGCGTTCGCCAAGGCCGCGGCCGAAGGGGCGCGCACCGCACCGCCCCGGGAGAACGGCGGCAACCAGGACATCAAGAACCTGACCAAGGGCAGCCGGATCTTCTACCCGGTGTTCGTCGACGGCGCCAACCTGTCGGTGGGGGACCTCCACTTCTCGCAGGGCGACGGCGAGATCACGTTCTGCGGAGCCATCGAGATGGGCGGTTTCATCGATCTGCGCGTGGATGTGATCCCCGGTGGGATGGAGACCTACGGCGTCAGTGAGAACGCGATCTTCATGCCGGGCAACACCGACCCGCAGTACTCGGAGTGGCTGGCCTTCTCGGGCACATCGGTCACTCTGGACGGCGAACAGCGGTATCTGGACTCGCATCTGGCGTACCAGCGGGCGTGTCTGCACGCCATCGACTATCTGACCAAGTTCGGCTACAGCCCCGAACAGGCCTACCTGCTGCTCGGCGCCGCACCCATCGAAGGCCGACTCTCCGGTGTGGTCGACATCCCGAACGCGTGTGCCACGGTGTACCTCCCGACCGCGATCTTCGACTTCCCGGTCGCGCCGTCGGCCAATGGGCCGGTCACGATCGACCCCGGAATCGGGGCGCCGCGCGCGTCTTTCCGCTGACGCCCCGACCGCGGTCAGCGAACCAAGCTGGCGGCCAGGAAGGCGCCGATCGCAGTGGCGGTCCGCTCCGGTTGGTCGAGCATGACGAGCACGTAGGCGTCGTCGACGATCTCCAGCCGTCCCTGGCGCAGCATGCCGGCGAGCCGCCTGCCGTGGTCGGCGGGCATCACCGGGTTGTCGCTCCACAGCACGAGCGCCGGCCTGTCGAAGTCCGCGAGCCGGTTGGTCGCCCGGATCAGGTCCGCCGCGTCGAATCTGGTCCGGCAGTACTTGACCAGGTCGCGCCGGATCGCGCGGTCGGCCAGCCCCGCTGTCGTCCATCGGTCGACGATCACCTGCGGCACCGGCTTTTTCGCCATCATCCCGAACATCAGCCACTGTCGCCGCAGCCAGCCGATCCTGAGCTGGCGCAGCGCCAGCCAGACGGTGCCGGTGGTGCGGCCGGCCAGCCAGGCGACTTTTCCCGGCCAGCCCGGCGGGAAGTTGTCGAACGCCTCCGACGGGCAGATCACGAGTCGCGAGACCCGCTCGTCGCGGGCGAGGTCGGTGAGCAGAAGAGGCCCGCCCCAGTCGCTGACGACCAGGGTGACGTCGGTGAGGTCCAGCGCGTTTAGGAAGTCTGCGACGAGGCCGACCATCCCCGGCAGCGTCAGGTCCGCATCCTCGCGCATCGGTACGCGGTGGCCGCCGAGCGGCAGCACGGGCAGCAGATAGCGCATGTGCGGCGGCAGAAACGGCAACGCCGCGTCCCACTGCGCGTCGTTCATGAGCAGACCGTGCAGCAGCACCACGACCGGACCTCGAGGATCGCCCTCCTCGCGGTACTCGAGCGTGCCGGCGCTGACCTGGGCAGACTTCATCACGACCTCCGTTAGAACGATCATTCTAGAATGTATGCTCTAGCCTGACACCGGGAGGCGCGCATGGCAAGGTCCACCAGGGAATCGATACTGACCGCGGCGGCGGAGCTGATGCGGCACAAGGGGTACGCCGGCGTCGGCATGAAGGACATCGCGGACGCGTCGGGAGCGCCCATCGGCTCGCTGTATCACCACTTCAGGGGCGGCAAGACGCAGATCGCCCGGGAGGCCCTCGTCAACGCGGGCGCGGCCTACGGCCTGCTGATCCCGACGGTCGTCGACGCCTACACCGACCTGGGCGAGGCCGTCGACGGCGTCTTCCGCCAAGCCGCCGAGGACATGGCCCACACCGGCTTCGCCAACATGTGCCCGGTGGCCAGCGTCGCGGCGGAGGTCGCCGACACCGTCGAGGACCTGCGGCAGGCGACAGGGGGCATCTTCGGCCAGTGGATCGACGGCGGCACCGCCTACTTCGTCGGCAGAGGGCTCGACGGCGCGCGCGCCCGGGATGTCACGCTGGCGCTCATCGGCGCACTCGAGGGCGCGTTCCTGCTTGCCCGCGTGCTGCGCAGTGCCGAGCCGCTGCTGGCCGCCGGGCGAGTGCTGGCGCCGCAGTACCGCGGTACCGTGCTGACCGCACCCGCCGGCGTCGGGAAAGCGGCCATCTAGCGCGTGTCCCTGGCGGCTGCGGTCGGCGCAGACGGCTAAGCTCTCGAACAAATGTTCTCCTGCGAGAAGGGATCGGCGTGCGGGTGATGGGAGTCGACCCCGGCCTGACCAGGTGCGGGCTGTCGGTCATCCAGAGCGGTCGCGGTCGTCAGGTGATCGCGCTCGACGTCGACGTCGTCCGTACGCCCGCTGAGCATCCGCTGGCTCACCGGCTGCTCGCCATCAGCGACGCCGTCGAGCACTGGTTGGACACCCACGCGCCCGACGTCATCGCGATCGAGCGGGTGTTCTCCAACCAGAACGCCAACACCGCGATGGGCACCGCGCAGGCCGGCGGAGTGGTCGCACTCGCCGCGGCCCGCCGCGACATCGACGTCCACTTCCACACGCCGAGCGAGGTCAAGGCCGCGGTGACCGGCAACGGCCGCGCCGACAAGGCTCAGGTCACCGAGATGGTCACCAGAATCCTTGCGCTGCAACAGAAGCCGACGCCCGCCGACGCGGCCGACGCACTGGCGCTGGCGATCTGCCACTGCTGGCGCGCGCCGATGATCGCGCGCATGGCCGAGGCGGAGGCCATGGCGGCCGAACAGCGGCGCAGGTACCGGGCCACGCTCAAGGCCAAGGCACTGCAGACGCGGGGCGCCCGGTGATCGCCGCCGTGCGGGGTGAGGTCCTCGACATCGCTCTCGACCATGTGGTCATCGAGGCGGCCGGCGTCGGCTACAAGGTGATGGCGACTCCGGCGACGCTGGCCACCCTGCGCCGCGGCAGCGAGGCCCGGTTGATCACCGCGATGATCGTGCGCGAGGACTCGATGACGCTGTACGGCTTCGCCGACTCCGACGCCCGCGACCTGTTCCTGACCCTGCTCGGCGTGTCCGGCATCGGGCCCAGCATCGCGCTCGGGGCGCTGGCGATGTACGACGGCCCCACGCTGCGGCAGGCGATCGGCGACGGAGACGTCACCGCGCTGACCCGCATCCCCAAGGTCGGCAAGAAGACCGCCGAACTGCTGGTGCTGACGCTGCGCGACAAGGTCGGCACGCCCACGTCGGCCGGGGTGACCTCAGCTGCGGGCCATGTCGTGCGCGGCCCGGTCGTCGAAGCGCTCGTCGGCCTCGGGTTCGCGCTCAAGCAGGCCGAAGAGGCCACCGACAAGGTTCTCGCCGACGATCCGAACGCCAGCCAGTCGGCCGCCCTGCGCGCGGCGCTGTCGATGCTGGGGAAGAAGTGACCATGGGCCGCTTCGCCAACGGCGCCGAGGAGACCGGGGAGCCCGGGGAGCGTGACGTCTCACCGGCGCTGACCGTCGGTGAGGGCGACATCGACGCGAGCCTGCGCCCGCGTTCGCTGGGCGAGTTCATCGGTCAGCCGCGGGTGCGCGAGCAGCTGCAGTTGGTGCTCGAGGGTGCCAAGAACCGCGGCGGCACGCCCGACCACATCCTGCTGTCCGGACCGCCGGGTCTGGGCAAGACGTCGCTGGCGATGATCATCGCCGCCGAGCTCGGGTCCTCACTGCGGCTCACGTCCGGTCCGGCGCTGGAACGCGCCGGCGATCTGGCGGCCATGCTGTCCAACCTGGTCGAGCACGACGTGCTGTTCATCGACGAGATCCACCGGATCGCCCGGCCCGCCGAGGAGATGCTGTACCTGGCGATGGAGGACTTCCGCGTCGACGTGGTGGTCGGCAAAGGCCCTGGTGCGACCTCGATCCCGCTCGAGGTCGCGCCGTTCACACTGGTGGGCGCCACCACCCGGTCCGGCGCGCTGACCGGCCCGTTGCGGGATCGGTTCGGTTTCACCGCGCACATGGACTTCTACGAGCCCGCCGAACTCGAGCGGGTGCTGGCGCGTTCGGCCGGCATCCTCGGCATCGAGCTGGGGTCCGAGGCCGGCGCTGAGATCGCGCGCCGCTCGCGGGGCACCCCGCGCATCGCCAACCGGCTGCTGCGCCGAGTGCGCGACTACGCGGAGGTCCGGGCCGACGGCGTCATCACCCGCGACATCGCCAAGTACGCGCTGGAGGTCTACGACGTCGACGAGCTCGGCCTCGACCGGCTCGACCGCGCGGTGCTCTCCGCGCTGACACGCAGCTTCGGCGGCGGCCCGGTGGGCGTGTCGACGCTCGCCGTCGCCGTGGGGGAGGAGGCCACCACCGTGGAGGAGGTCTGCGAGCCGTTCCTGGTACGGGCCGGCATGATCGCCCGCACCCCGCGCGGCCGGGTCGCGACGGCCCAGGCGTGGACGCATCTCGGCATGACGCCTCCCAGCGGGGTCGGCGCGCTCGGCCAGCCGGGGTTGTTCGAGTGATGGTGGTTTCGGCGTTGGCCGCCGCCGCGCTGGCGGCGGTGCTGCACGTGTACATCTTTGTCATGGAGTCCTTGACCTGGACCTCGCCCAGGACCCGCGCCGTGTTCGGCACCACGGAGGACGAGGCGCAGACCACCCGGTTGCTGGCCTTCAACCAGGGTTTCTACAACCTCTTCCTCGCCGTGGTGACGGGCATCGGGATCATCGCGGTGGTCGTCGGGGAGACTGCGGTCGGGGCGGCCCTGATCTTCGCCGGTGTCGGCTCCATGCTGGCCGCCGCCGTCGTGCTGTTGGCCTCCTCGCCGGACAAGACGCGTTCGGCGGTGATCCAGGGCTTCTTCCCGCTTCTGGCCATCGTGCTGCTGCTCATCGGGCTGGTGCGTTAGCGTCAGCCGGTGACGTGGCGTGTGCTCGTCGCGCTGGTGACGGTTCTGCTGTCGGTCGGCCGATGTCCCACGGCCTCGGCCGGCCCGGATGACGCCGCCCCGGGACCGGTCGACATCGGGAGCGGACGCTCGCTGTTCCTCGACTGCCAGGGCACCGGCGGCCCCACCGTTTTCGTGATCCCGGGCCAGGGCAGCTACGCCGAGGCGTGGAACCACGTCGTGGCGACCGATGATCCGACCTGGGCGTCGCCCTACGACGTGATCGAGCAGGCCCGCCTGGTCCCGAGCCCCACGGCCACGCAACCGACCGTGGCCCGGACCACCCGGATCTGCGTCTACGACCGTCCCGGCACCCGCCCCGACGGTGATCGGCGATCCACTCCGGTGGCACAACCACACAGCGCGCAGCAGGACGTCGACGACCTGGTGGCGCTGATCGGTTCCGCCGGGCTGCCGGGCCCGTTCGTGTTCGTCGCGCACTCCTACGGCGGACTGGTCCTCGACCTACTGGCGCGCCGGCATCCGGAACTGGTGGCAGGACTCGTGTTCGTGGAACCGACGTCGGAGTTCCTGACCGGCATCGGAACCCCGGCGCAGAATGCGGCCTTCTATGCCGACTCCCGCGGCAGAGGTCCGGACGCCGAGAGCGTCCTGATGGAGGAGTCCTTCGCAGAGGTGGCGTCCGCGCCGCCGCTGCCACGGGTGCCGGCGAGCGTGCTCAGCGCGGACAGATTCCCGCCGCCCGATCAGCTGACGCCGGACAACTACACCCAGGCACAGATTCGTCAGGCCAACGACATGCTGGCAGCGGCGCTGGGCACGGCCGACGTGGTGGTGCCGCACAGCGGGCACAACATGATGCTCTACCAGCCGCAAGTCGTCGCCGAGGCGATCGAGCAGATCGTCGAGCGGGTGCGCTCAGGCCGGTGAGGCGTGCGGCGGCTCCGCCCGCCGGCACTGATTGCCGCCCGAGCGCTTCGCCTCGTACATCGCGGTGTCGGCGGCGTGCACCAACTCCTCCAGTACCTCGCGGGTGGCGCCGTCGGCGGACTCCAGCACGCTGCAGGCCACACCGACGCTGGCCGTCACGCCCCACGATGTCGAGGCGACGGCACGACGGAACTCCTCGGCCCTGCCGTCGGCGCCGTCCTGCGCCGTGACCTCGGCGACGAGGAATTCCTCGCCGCCCACCCGGGCCACCACGGCGCGGCCCCGGGTGGCCCGCTGCAGACTCGTGCCGACGGCGACCAGCAGACGGTCACCGGCGGCGTGGCCGCGGGTGTCGTTGATCTGCTTGAACTCGTCGAGGTCGATCATCGCGACCGTCAGGTAGGTGGCACTCTCGGCGGGCGCCGTGTCGATCAGTTCGCGCACCGACCGGTAGAAGCCGCGCCGATTGCGCAGCCCCGTCAACGGGTCGGTGTCCGACTGCAGGGCGTCGTCGCCGAGCAGATGCACCAGGACCTGCGCCGAGAAGGGCACGGCGAGCACACCGACGGCCACCATCAGGAACGCGACGACCGCCAGGTACGCGTCGCCGGCCAGCGCGATCTGCACTGCGCAGTCGACGGTCACGAGCGCCGCGGTCGTCAGCACGATCACCAGGTGCAGGCTGGAGTGGAAGAACGCGACGTAACCGGCGAGTGCGGCGAAGGTGATACACCCGAGCAGACCGATCAGCGGGTTCGGCCACATCAGCACGACGGCCGCGATACTGACGGTCGACATCATCGCGAAGGCGACCGATTCGCCTTTGGACGGCCATCGGGTGAACCACATCGTCGCGATGGCCGCACAGAGCGCGGTCACCACGAGACTGAGCGCCCGGCCCGACGTCGAGGCCGGGCCTTCCGGGCTGAAGAGCATCAGTGCCGGCACGGAGCCCAGCACCACGACGATGACACCCATCATCTTGCGGGTGAATCCGCGAACATGGCGGTAACTCAAATACGCCGACAGCCAGTGGTAATGGTCGGGCTGGCCCCACCACTGGCGAATTCGACCCACGCTGACCGATGGTAGTGAGCCTGTCCAGGTGCCCATGGCGCCGATCTGCCGGTTATGCCGATGCGGCATCGGGTATCCGCTGATCACACTCTTCGAGGAGGCAACATCATGGTCGACACACCCACCCGCGCTCGCACGGGCAGGCTTTCGATTCCACGTAGTCGCGGGGCGGCAAGCGGGCTGCTGGTCCTCGCGCTGGGGTTGTGGGGCGCGCTGGCGCCCTTCATCGGACCGTACTTCGATTTCGCGTTCAGTCCCGACCAACCGTGGACCTGGACTGCGGGCCGCGGCTGGCTCGAGGTGCTGCCCGGGGCGGTCGCAGCCCTGGGCGGACTGCTGATGTTCGTCTCCCGTAACCGGGCCACGGCCATGTTCGGGACCTGGCTCGCGGTGGTGGCGGGCGCCTGGTTCGTCGTCGGGCGGGCGCTGGCCGGTCCGCTCGGGCTCGGCGACGTCGGCACGCCGGTCGCTGACACCGAACCCAAGCGTGTCTGGCTGGAGCTGACGTACTTCTACGGACTCGGCGCGCTGATCATCTTCCTGGCGGCTGTGGCGTTGGGACGGTTGTCGGTCCGCACGGCTCGCGACATCGCGTACGTCGAGACGCGCACCCATACACCCGTCGGTGGCACGAGTCCCGTTGTCCCCGAATCGGATACCGGATCGTGGGCGCGGACCACCGACCGGCCGGACGACGAGCACGTGACGGCACCGGTGCAGCAGCGCCGGCGGCCGTCCCTGTTGGGTCGGTTCCGCCGGCGCCGCGAGGTGGACCACACGACCGCCGCGGTCTAGGCCTTCGCGTCCAGCAGACCGAGTAACTGCAGATCGGTGATGTACTTGACGATCACGTCCGGGGTGACGTGCGGGATGTCCTTGTCCGGACCGATTTTGGCCTCCTGCACCGCGGTGCGGAACCGGTCGGTCGGCGCGACGGACCCGCGGATCGGCATCTCGGGTCGCTGGTAGTTGTGCAGCAGCGGTAGCAGCGAGGCCTGCCGCTGCCGGTCCGGCAGCGCGTTGATCGCGGTGGTGAAGCGCTGCAGCCATCCGGCGTAGTCGCCCACCCGATGCAGCGGGAACCCGGCGTCGATCAGCCAGTCGACGAACTCGTCGAGGCCGACGCCGTCGTCGTAGGGGTTCATCACGTGGTAGGTCTCGAACCCCTCGGTGACGTGCACGCCGAGCGTGGAGATCGCCTCGGCGATGAACTCCACCGGCAGCCCGTCGTAGTGGGCCCGCTGGCGCCGGCCGTCGGTGTCGAGCTCGTAGAAGGACTCGGGCGCGATGCCGGTGGCCACGAGCGAGAACATCAGCCGGGTGAACATGTCGGGCAGGTTGAGCTGCCCCGCGTAGGTGGTGTCGGCCAGGATCATGTCGCACCGGAACACCGACACCGGCAGACCGCACAGGTCGTGTGCTTCCCGCAGCAGCACCTCACCGGCCCACTTGCTGTTCGAGTAGCCGTTGGCGTAACTGTCGTCGACCTTGCGGGTCGCGCTGTACTGGCGGACGTCACCGTCCTCGGTGAAGTCGCCCGGGGTGATGCCGGCGCCGACGCCGATGGTCGACACGTAGACGAACGGCTTCTGCCGCGTGGTCAGCGCGATCCGGATCAGCTCGGCGGTGCCGAGCGCGTTCGGCCCGAACAGCTGGCTGTACGGCAGCACGTGGTTGACCAGCGCCGCGGGGTCCACGATCAGGTCGACGCTGTCGGCCAGCCGCTGCCAGGTCTGCGGGTCGAGCCCGAGGTCGGCCTCGCCCTTGTCGCCGGCGAGGACCTCGAGATGGTCGGCCGCCAGTTCCCGGTAGTGCGCCAGCAGTGTGGGATCGCCGCTGTCGAACGTGTCGTCCAGTCGCTGCCGCGCGGCGGCGTCGTCCTTCGCGCGGACCAGGCAGATCACCGTGCCGTCGACCATGTCCATGCGCTCCAGCCATTCGAGGGCCAGATAGCGGCCGAGGAAGCCGGTCGCGCCGGTCAGCAGCACGGTGCGGACCTCACTGCTCGGACCGGGCAGCGACGGCGCCTGCGCCAGCGTGGCTTCGTCGATGAACTTGTCCAGCGTCAGATCGCGGGCATGTGCCTCGGCGGCGTCACGACCGTGCACGGACGCGAACGTCGGCCGCTTCGAACCGGGCAGCCGCGCTGCCTCGATGTAGGCCGCCAGCGCCTGCAGGTCGGTCGCGGGGCTGACGATGACGCCGACCGGCACCTCGATACCGAAGATGTCGTGCAGCAGATTGCCGAACGTCAACGCCGACAACGAATCTCCACCGAGATCGGTGAAGTGGGCGTCGGGTTGCACGTCGGCCGCTCCGGCGCCCAGCAGCGCGCCGGCCGCCCGGCTGACGGTCTCGAGCACGGGCCGGTCGGCCCCGGACCGGCGCAGTTCGCGCAGTTCGTCGGCCTGCCCCTCGGCCAGCTCGTGATACAGCGCCTCGAGCCGATCCCCGTAGTGCGCCTTGAGTTTCGGTCGGGCGAGCTTGCGGATGCCGGTCAGCAGCCCGTTCTCGAGTGTGAACGGCGTCGTCTCGACGAGGAAGTCACGCGGGATCTCGTAGGACTGCAGGCCCGCGGCCTTGGCCACGTCGGCGAGCGATTCGCTGATCGCCGGCTTGGCGTCCTCGCGGGCCAGCGCCTCCTCCGTCGGCACGACGACCGCGAGCAGATAGGGCCGGGAACTGTTGCCGTAGACATAGATCTGCTTGACCAGCGGGCTGTCGCCGAACACCGCCTCGAGCTTGGACACGGTGACGAACTCGCCCTGCGACAGCTTCAGCACGTTGTTGCGCCGGTCGAGGTAGCGCACCTGATCCGGCCCGGTCTCGGCGACGATGTCGCCGGTGCGGTAGAAGCCGTCCTCGTCGAACATCTCCGCGGTGATCTCCGGGCGCTTGTAGTAGCCGGCGAACAGCGTCTCGGACTTCACCAGCAGTTCGCCGCGGGGGTGCGGACGGTCGGTGCGGAAGTAGCCGAGATCGGGGACGTCGACGAGCTTGTAATCGAGCACGGGTGGACGCTGCACCTGCCCGTCGACGAACACGGCGCCGGCTTCAGTCGAGCCGTAGCCGTCGATCAGGTGCATGTCGAGCAGGCTCTCGACGAAGACCGTCATCTCGGGCGACAGCGGGGCCGAGCCCGTCATCGCCATCACGTAGCGGCCACCGAGCAGACTCTGCCGCATCTCGGCGTAGACGGCGTCCTGGTCGGAGGGGCGGCGTTCCAGCTCCTTGGCGACCTCACCGAAGATGGTGTCCCAGATCCTCGGCACGAACGTCAGCTGCGTCGGCCGCACCATCGCGAGGTCGTCCAGGAAGGTGGACAGATCGCTCTTGGCGGCGAAATAGGCTGTGCCGCCGGCACCGAGCGTCCCGTACAGCAGACCCCGCCCCATCATGTGGCTCATGGGCAGGAAGTTCAGGGTGATCGACGGCAGGGCGCCCTGATCTCCCCACGAGGCCCTGGTCGAGCGGCGCCAGGCGTTGGCGACCAGACGCTCGGGATACATCGCGCCTTTCGGCGCGCCCGTGCTGCCGGAGGTGTAGATGAGCAGCATCAGCGGATCGTCGTCGGGGGAGAGGAACGGTTGCCCCGCAGGCGATCCGGCGCCGGCTGCGATGACCTCGCCGAGCGTGGCGACCTCGACGGTGCTGCCTGCTTCGAACAGCCGCGACGTCGCCGCGGCGAGCGCATCCCGGTCGTCGTCCACCTCGGGGCGGTAGTCGAAGACGACCAGCCGTGAGACCGCGGGCGCGTCCAGCGTCAACTCGACGGCGTCGGCGAGAGCGCCGACCGCCGAGGCGATCACGACGGGTTCGGTTTCGGCGACGATCGGTGAGAGCGCGGAGGCGGCCGCGCTGGTCTGCAGCGGCACCGACACCGCGCCGAGGTAGGCGAGCGCCATGTCGATGGTGGTGTAGTCGACGCTGGTGAATCCGAGCAGGGCGACCCGGTCGCCGGGGCGGACGTCGGTCAGCGCGTTGGCGATGGCGTGCACCCGGCGGGACACCTCGGCGTAGGTGATGGTGTCGAAGCGGGGCAGCAACTCGGCGACCGTGCGGCCGGTGTGCGGATCGGCGACGAACTCGACGGCGCGCTGGCCCAGCGCAGGCCGGTCGGCGTAACCGTCGAGCACGGTCTGCATGATCTGCGGCAACCGCGCACCGGGCTGGTCGATGGTGTGGGAGATCGTGTCGTCCGGGGTGGCGTGGGCGAACTGCTCGTCGGTGGCGTGGAGATCGGCGATTCGGCGGTCGAGCCGCTCTTCGCGGGTATCAGTCGACATCTAATGTCCTCGGAACAATCGTGGTGGAAGAGGGGCGCTGCTGCGTCCAGGAAAAACTACGTTAGTAAAACTAAGCTTATTCCACGAATCAGCCGCGGCGGGCTGTCAATGTCCTGTGAGTCGGCAAAAGTGATGTGCGCCAATGTCTTTCGGCGAAGTGGTGCAGACCACACCGCCCTGCCTCAGAGCGTGCGAAGGGCCTCGGCGAGGACGTCCAAACCGTCGAGTAGGAGGTCGTCGCTGATCGTCAGCGGCGGCAGGAAGCGCAGCACGTTGCCGAAGGTGCCGCATGTCAGAACGATCACGCCGGCCCGGTGCGCTGCCGTGGACACCGCCTTGGTCAGTTCTGCGTCGGGCTCGGTGGTGCCCGGCTTGACCAGTTCGAGCGCGATCATCGCGCCGCGGCCGCGAACGTCTCCGATGCGGTCGTCCTCGGCCTGCATCCGGCCCAGCTTGTCCTTCATCAGCGTCTCGATCTGGCGGGCGCGCTCGACCAGGCCGTCGGTCTCGATCGTCTCGATGGTGGCCAGCGCTGCGGCACACGCCACCGGGTTGCCGCCGTATGTGCCGCCCAGGCCGCCGACGTGCGGGGCGTCCATGATCTCGGCGCGGCCGGTGACCGCCGACAGCGGCATGCCTCCGGCGATGCCCTTGGCCGTCACGATGAGATCCGGGACGATGCCCTCGTGCTCGCAGGCGAACATCGCGCCGGTGCGCGCGAAGCCGGTCTGCACCTCGTCGGCGATGAACACGACGCCGTTGTCGCGGCACCAGTCCAGCAGGGTGCGCAGGAAGCCCTCGGCCGGGACGATGAAGCCGCCCTCGCCCTGGATGGGCTCGATGATCACGGCGGCCAGATTGTCGGCGCCGACCTGCTTGTCGATCACGGTGATGGCCCGCCGGGCGGCCAGTTCACCGTCGGTGGCCAGCTCCTTGCCGCCGAACTCGGCGTCCCGGAACGGATACGACAGCGGCGCCCGGTAGACCTCGGGGGCGAACGGGCCGAAGCCGTGCTTGTACGGCATCGACTTGGCGGTCAGCGCCATCGTGAGGTTGGTGCGACCGTGGTAGGCGTGGTCGAACGACACCACGGCCTGCTTGCGCGTGTACGTCCGGGCGATCTTGACCGCGTTCTCGACCGCCTCGGAGCCGGAGTTGAACAGCGCCGAACGCTTCTCCCCGGTGCCCGGGGTGAGCCGGTTGAGCGCCTCGGCGACCGCGACGTACCCCTCGTAGGGGGTGACCATGAAGCAGGTGTGGGTGAAGTGCTGCGCCTGCTCGGCGACGGCGGCGACCACCCGCGGCGAGGCGTTGCCGACGGTGGTGACCGCGATGCCCGACCCGAGGTCGATGAGCCGGTTGCCGTCGACGTCCTCGACGATGCCGCCGAAGGCGCGCGACGCGTACACCGGCATCGTGTTGCCGATTCCTCGGGCCACCGCGGCACCCTTGCGCGCCAGCAGCTCCTCGGAGCGCGGACCGGGAATGGCGGTGGCGAGGTGGCGGCTCTGTTCGAGAGCGGTCACGGGGGACCTCCTGGGAAGTGCGCGGAGAAAGTAGGAGACCGCGAGGTTGGCCGACCGCGGCGTTCCGGCTTCGAGCGTAGTCCCTGGGCACACTGATCCGTCGAGGACCGGGCCTGTCTGTGCCGGAATCCTCGGCCATCAGCAGCAACAGCGACGGAATCCGTTGCCAACTGAGGGTGGTGACGAGCGAGACTGCGCGCCCCCCGAGCGGACCGGCGGATCCGCCGCCCCGGGGGGCACCGCGCTGATCGGCCGCAATGGCACACTGGTCAACGAATCACACGCTGGGTCGGTATTCCGTGAAGTCCGGAGGGCCCCGATCACACAGACCGACACCAAAAGAATCAGAAAGTCACTGCTGCCATGGATCTGGTCGTATTCCTGCCCCTGCTCATCATCATGGGCGCGTTCATGTACTTCGCGTCGCGCCGTCAGAAGAAGGCGATGCAGGCCACCATCGACCTGCACAACTCGCTCCAGGTCGGAGACGAGGTGCACACCACCTCAGGGCTGCGCGCCACCATCACCGGAATCACCGACGAGTATGTCGACCTGGAGATCGCGCCCGGCGTGGTCACCACGTGGATGAAGCTGGCCGTGCGCGACCGGGTCACCGAGGACGTCGACGACGAGCCGGATTTCACCGGCGACGCGACCGACGATCTCGAGCCGCGGCCGACCGGCACGGAGATCACGGATCGCCCCAACACGAAGACTGACAGCTGAGGCTCCAGCCCCAGCACGTACCCTTTGGCGAGTCATTGCGCCCCGTTGCGGTATTTGCCGGACTGATCTCGAGGAGACTGTAGACCCGTGGCATCGTCTTCAACGCCGGTGCACCCTGCCCGCTACCTGGCCCTTTTCCTGGTGCTGCTCGTCGGCGCATACCTGTTGGTATTCCTCACCGGGGACAAGAGGGCCGAGCCCAAGCTCGGTATCGATTTGCAGGGCGGCACCCGCGTCACGCTGACCGCACGCACCCCGGACGGCTCGCCGCCCACCCGCGATGCGCTCAACCAGGCGCAGCAGATCATCAGCGCCCGCGTCAACGGGCTGGGAGTGTCCGGATCCGAGGTGATCATCGACGGCCAGAACCTCGTGATCACGGTGCCGGGCAACGACAGCAGCGAGGCCCGCAACCTCGGGCAGACCGCCCGCCTCTACATCCGCCCTGTCATCCACGCCATCCCCGCCCAGGGCGCCGGGCCGCCCGGGCAGGCCGGTCCGCAGGGAGCCCCGCCCGGCGGCGCACCCGGGCTGCCGCCCGGCGTGGTACCGGGAATGCCGCCCGGCGGCCCGCCCGGTGCGGTGCCGCCCGGAGCCGCGGGCGCGCCCGCCGAGGCGCCCGCACCGGCTCCGCCCGCCGAGACGGCGCCGGCGCCGCAGCCGCGGCCGTTCCCGCAGCAGCCCGCTCCGAGTCCGTCGCCGAACCCGGAGCCCGCGCCCGCACCGGCGCCGCCGGCCTCTCAGGCGCCCCCGGCGCCCGGGAACAAGAACATCCCGCTGGCCACCCGGATCCAGGACGAGAAGAAGCTGCGGCAGAGCTCAGAGCAGGCCATCCAGATCCTCGCCCTGCAGTTCCAGGCGACCCGTTGCGGTGACGACGACGTGCTCGCGGGCAACGACGACCCCAACCTGCCCCTGGTGACCTGCTCCCAGGACGGCAAAGAGGTGTACCTGCTCGACAAGTCGATCATCAGCGGTGAGGGCATCGCCAACGCCAGCTCGGGCCTCGACCAGCAGCGCGGCGAGTACGTCGTCGACGTCGAGTTCAAGAAGGACGCGGCCAAGACGTGGGCGGACTTCACCGCGGCCAACGTCGGCACCCAGACGGCGTTCGTCCTCGACTCGAAGGTGGTCAGCGCGCCGCAGATCCAGGAGGCCATCCCGGGCGGCCGCACGCAGATCACCGGGAAGTTCACCGCCGACTCCGCGCGCGAGCTGGCCAACGTGCTCAAGTACGGCTCGCTGCCGCTGTCGTTCGAGTCCTCCGAGGCCGAAACGGTGTCGGCGACCCTGGGTCTGTCCTCGTTGCGGGCAGGCCTGATCGCGGGCGCCGTGGGCCTGGCGCTGGTGCTGCTCTACGCATTGCTGTACTACCGCGTGCTGGGCCTGCTGGTCGCGCTGTCGCTGGTGGCCTCGGGCGCCATGGTGTTCGCGATCCTGGTGCTCCTGGGCAGATACATCAACTACACGCTGGACCTTGCCGGTATCGCGGGTCTGATCATCGGTATCGGCACCACCGCGGACTCGTTCGTGGTGTTCTTCGAACGCATCAAGGACGAGATCCGCGAGGGTCGGTCGTTCCGCTCGGCGGTTCCTCGAGGCTGGTCCCGGGCACGGAAGACGATCCTGTCGGGCAACGCGGTCACCTTCCTGGCCGCGGCGGTGCTGTACTTCCTGGCCATCGGGCAGGTGAAGGGCTTCGCGTTCACCCTCGGTCTGACCACCATCCTCGACGTCGTCGTGGTGTTCCTGGTGACCTGGCCGCTGCTCTACATCGCGTCGAAGTCGCCGACGATGGCCAAACCGTCGCTCAACGGGTTGGGAGCCGTCCAGCAGATCGCACGCGAACGCCGAGCGGCCGCGCACGCGGCGGGACGGGGATAGCCGATGGCAGCACAGAGTCGTTCACGCAGCCGGGCCGGCAAGGGCGGCGACGCCGCCGAATCGTCGGCGGTCGAGGCGCCGGATCTGGAGGCCTCTGCCGCGGACAGCCCGCGGCACGGCTTCTTCGTCCGCCTCTACACCGGTACCGGCGCCTTCGAGGTGATCGGACGCCGCAAGCTCTGGTACACCGTCAGCGGCCTCATCGTCGCGGTGTGCATCGCGTCGATGATCCTGCGAGGCTTCACCTTCGGCATCGACTTCGAGGGCGGCACCAAGGTGTCGTTCCCCCGAGCGGGCGGTGTCACCACCCAGCAGGTCGAAACGGTCTACAACGACACGATCGGCAAGCCGCCGGAGTCCGTGGTCGTCGTCGGCAACGGCGACTCGGCGACTTTCCAGGTCCGCTCGGAGACGCTGAGCAACGACCAGACCGAGGCGCTGCGCACCGCACTGTTCGACAAGTTCCAGCCCAAGGGCGCCGACGGCCAGCCGAGCAAGCAGGTCATCAGCGACTCGGCCGTGTCGGAGACCTGGGGCGGCCAGATCACCCAGAAGGCGCTGATCGCGCTCGTGGTCTTCCTGGTGCTCGCGGCGCTCTACATCACCGTGCGCTACGAGCGGTACATGGCGATCGCCGCGCTCGCGACCCTCGTCTTCGACCTGGTGGTCACCGCCGGCGTGTACTCGATCGTCGGTTTCGAGGTCACCCCGGCGACCGTCATCGGCCTGCTGACGATCCTCGGTTTCTCGCTCTACGACACCGTGATCGTGTTCGACAAGGTCGAGGAGAACACCGAAGGGTTCGAGCACACCACGCGGCGCACCTTCGCCGAGCAGGCGAACCTCGCGGTCAATCAGACCTTCATGCGGTCGATCAACACCAGCCTCATCTCGGTGCTGCCGATCCTCGCGCTGATGGTCGTTGCGGTGTGGCTGCTCGGTGTCGGCACGCTGATGGATCTGGCGCTGGTGCAGCTCGTCGGCGTCATCGTCGGCACGTACTCGTCGATCTACTTCGCCACCCCGCTGCTGGTGAGCCTGCGGGAACGCACGGACCTGGTGAGCAAGCACACCCGGCGCGTCCTCAACCGCCGCAAGACGGCTGCCGCCCGCACCAGCGGCGCGGTGTCGTCGGAGCCCGAGGACACCGACGACACCGGAGCCGACACCGAGGTCGACGCGCAGCCCGCGTCGGTGTCGGTGCCCGCTGCGCCGGTGGCGGCCAAGCCGGCCCCCGGCGCCCGCCCCGTGCGGCCGACGTCCAGTCGGACCGGGCGACCGTCGGGTAAGCGAAGCCCAGGAAAGCGCTAGGCGCCGGTAGGTCCGATGACTTACCGGCCCCTCACCCGCCGCCTCACCGTCCTGGCGATGCTGCTCGCGCTGGTCGGCGCGGTCAGCCTGACCGCGTGCTCGGGCAGCGCCGCCGATTCGATCGACTACGCGGTCGACGGCACGCTGATCACCTACAACACCAACACCGTGGCCGGCGCCGCATCCGGTGGGCCGCAGGCGTTCGCGCGCGTGCTGACCGGCTTCGACTACCACGGTCCCGACGGGCAGATCGTCGGCGACCACGACTTCGGCACGGTGTCGGTGGTGGGCCGCAGCCCGCTGGTTCTCGACTACGAGATCAACGCCGATGCGGTGTACTCCGACGGCAAGCCGATCACGTGTGACGACATGGTGCTGGCCTGGGCGTCGCAGTCGGGCCGGTTCCCCTCGTTCGACGCGGCCAACCGCGCCGGGTACACCGACATCGCGACCATCGATTGCGCGCCCGGCCAGAAGAAGGCCCGGGTGTCGTTCGCGCCGGACCGGAACTTCACCGACTACGGACAGCTGTTCGTCGCGACGTCGATGATGCCGTCCCACGTCATCGCCGACGAGCTCGGTCTCGGCGACGGAGGTGTCACGAAGGCGCTGCTGAGCAACGACGGGCCGGCGGTCGAGCGCATCGCGCAGGTGTGGAACAACACCTGGAACCTCACCCCGAACGTCGACCTCAAACGGTTCCCGTCCTCGGGGCCCTACAAGCTGCAGTCGGTGACCGGCGACGGCGCGGTCGTCCTGGTCGCCAACGACAAGTGGTGGGGTGCCAAGCCGGTCACCGGCAAGATCACCGTGTGGCCGCGCAGCGCGGACCTGCAGGACCGGGTCAACCAGGGCGACTACGACGTCGTCGACATCGCGGCCGGCTCGTCGGGGACGTTGAACCTGCCCGACGACTACCAGCGCACCGATTCGCCGTCGGCGGGCGTCGAACAGCTCATCTTCGCGCCGCAGGGCCCGCTGGCGGCCGTGCCCGCGCGCAGGGCGCTGGCGCTGTGCACCCCGCGCGACGTCATCGCGCGCAACGCGTCGGTGCCGGTGGCCAATTCGCGGCTGTACACCGCGACCGAGGACGCCTACTCGCCGGCCGAAGCCACGCCGCAGGTCAACGACTTCGCCGTCGGCAACGCCGACGCCGCGCGCGCCGCGATCAACGCGACACCGTTGACCGTGCGGATCGGCTATCAGACGCCGAACGCCCGCCTGGCCGCCGCCGTCGGCGCGATCGCGAGGTCCTGCGCGCCGGCCGGCATCACCGTGCAGGACGTCGCGGGGGCGAACACCGGTCCGATGTCGTTGCGCAACAACGAAATCGACGTTCTCATCGCGAGCAACGGCGGTGCGGCGGGCAGCGGCTCGTCGGGCTCGTCGGCGATGGACGCCTACAGTCTGCACAGCGGCAACGGCAACAACCTGCCCCGCTACGCCAACGAGCGCATCGACGGGATCATCTCGACGTTGGCGGTGACCTCCGACCCGAAGGAACTGGCTCGGCTGCTCGGCGAGGCGGGTCCGATCCTGTGGGGCGACATGCCGACGCTGCCGCTGTACCGGCAGCAGCGAACCCTGCTCACGTCGACGAAGATGTATGCGGTGAGCGGAAATCCGACGCGATGGGGGGCAGGGTGGAACATGGACCGCTGGAAGTTGAACCGATGAGCGATCGAGACGCCCCCGACGTCCCCGATGTCACTGCGGTCTCCGGGGTGATCGCGTCGCTGCTGCGCGAGGTGCCCGACTTCCCCGAGCCCGGCGTCCAGTTCAAGGACCTGACGCCGGTGCTGGCCGATGCGGCCGGGCTCGCCGCGGTCAGCAGTGCGATCGCCGAGCTGGCCCGCGGCGCCGACCTGGTGGCCGGCGTGGACGCCCGCGGGTTCCTGCTCGGCGGCGCGGTGGCGCTGTCGCTGGGCATCGGCGTGCTGGCGGTGCGCAAGGGCGGCAAGCTGCCGCCGCCGGTGCTGAGCCAGACCTACAGCCTCGAGTACGGCAGCGCCACGCTCGAGGTGCCCGCCGCCGGCATCGAGCTCGCGGGCCGCTCGATCGTGGTGATCGACGACGTCCTGGCGACCGGGGGAACATTGGCCGCGACGCATCGGTTGCTCACGGAAGCGGGAGCGACGGTGACCCACGCGGTGGTGATGCTCGAGCTGGCCGACCTCGGCGGCCGCGCCGCGCTGGAACCGCTACCGGTCACCAGCCTGTACACCGTCTGAGCGGATATCCTGCCCAGGGGCACTCGTTTGTGGAGGTGAGCATGGCCGACAAGGTCCAGACGGATCCCCGCACGAGCCAGGCCGTGCAGCCGCCGCCCAGCGCCGCCGTCTCGAGCCCCGAGACGCAGCCGATGGAGGTGCCGAAGCCGGATACGCCGAAGGCGCCGACCAGCGCGTCGCGGCGGGTACGGGCCCGGCTGGCACGCCGGATGACCTCCCAGCGCAGCGCCATCAACCCGGTGCTCGAGCCGCTGGTGGCGGTGCACCGCGAGATCTACCCGAAGGCGGACCTGAGCCTGCTGCAGAAGGCCTACGAGGTCGCCGAGCAGCGCCACGCCGATCAGCTGCGCAAGTCCGGCGACCCCTACATCACCCACCCGCTCGCGGTGGCGAACATCCTGGCCGAACTCGGGATGGACACCACGACGCTGATCGCGGCGCTGCTGCACGACACCGTCGAGGACACCGGGTACACGCTGGAGGCGCTGACCGCCGAGTTCGGCACCGAGGTCGGTCATCTGGTCGACGGGGTCACCAAGCTGGACAAGGTGGCGCTGGGCACCGCCGCCGAGGGCGAGACGATCCGCAAGATGATCATCGCGATGGCGCGCGATCCGCGGGTGCTGGTGATCAAGGTCGCCGACCGGCTGCACAACATGCGCACGATGCGGTTCCTGCCGCCGGAAAAGCAGGCGCGCAAAGCCCGGGAGACGCTGGAAGTCATTGCGCCGCTTGCCCACCGGCTCGGTATGGCCACGGTCAAGTGGGAGTTGGAGGATCTGTCGTTCGCGATCCTGCACCCGAAGAAGTACGAGGAGATCGTCCGGCTGGTCGCCGACCGGGCGCCGTCGCGGGACACCTACCTGGCCAAGGTCCGCGCCGAGATCACCACCACGCTGGGCGCATCGAAGATCAACGCGGTCGTCGAGGGCAGGCCGAAGCACTACTGGTCGATCTACCAGAAGATGATCGTCAAGGGCCGCGACTTCGACGACATCCACGACCTGGTGGGTGTGCGGATCCTGTGCGACGAGGTGCGCGACTGTTACGCCGCCGTCGGCGTGGTGCATTCGCTGTGGCAGCCGATCGCGGGCCGGTTCAAGGACTACATCGCCCAGCCGCGGTTCGGCGTGTACCAGTCGCTGCACACCACGGTGGTGGGCCCGGAGGGCAAGCCGCTGGAGGTGCAGATCCGCACCATCGACATGCACAAGACCGCCGAGTACGGCATCGCCGCGCACTGGCGGTACAAGGAAGCCAAGGGCCGCAACGGTTTACCCGCCGGTCACTCGGCAGCCGAGATCGACGACATGGCGTGGATGCGGCAGCTGCTCGACTGGCAGCGGGAGGCCGCCGACCCAGGTGAGTTCCTGGAGTCGCTGCGCTACGACCTCGCGGTGCAGGAGATCTTCGTGTTCACCCCGAAGGGCGACGTGATCACGCTGCCCGCCGGGTCGACGCCGGTCGACTTCGCCTACGCGGTGCACACCGAGGTCGGTCACCGCTGCATCGGCGCCCGGGTGAACGGGCGCCTCGTCGCGCTGGAACGCAAGCTCGAAAACGGCGAAGTGGTCGAGATCTTCACCTCCAAGGCGCTCAACGCCGGCCCGTCCCGGGACTGGCAGACCTTCGTGGTGTCGCCGCGGGCCAAGGCCAAGATCCGGCAGTGGTTCGCCAAGGAGCGCCGCGAGGAGGCGCTGGAGGCGGGTAAGGACGCCATCGCCCGCGAGGTCCGCCGTGGCGGACTTCCGTTGCAGCGCTTGATGACCGCGGAGTCGATCTCGGCGCTGGCCCGTGAGCTGCGCTATGTCGATGTGTCGGCTCTCTACACCGCGGTCGGTGAAGGGCATGTCTCCGCGCGCCACGTGGTGCAGCGACTCGTGGCGCAGGTCGGGGGAGACGACGACGCCGCCGACGAGCTGGCCGAACGGTCGACGCCGGCGACCATGCCGGTGCGCCAGCGCACCAGCGACGACGTCGGGGTCTCCGTTCCGGGCGCGCCGGGGGTGCTGACGAAGCTCGCCAAGTGCTGCACGCCGGTGCCGGGGGACAACATCATGGGCTTCGTCACCCGCGGCGGCGGGGTCAGCGTGCACCGCACGGACTGCACCAACGCGACGTCGTTGCAGCAGCAGTCGGAGCGCATCATCGACGTGCAGTGGGCGCCGTCCCCGTCGTCGGTGTTCCTGGTCGCCATCCAGGTGGAGGCGCTGGATCGGCACCGGCTGCTGTCCGACGTCACGCGGGTGCTGGCCGACGAGAAGGTCAACATCCTCTCGGCGTCGGTGACGACGTCCAACGACCGTGTCGCGATCAGCCGGTTCACCTTCGAGATGGGCGACCCGAAGCACCTCGGCCACGTGCTCAACGTGGTGCGCAACGTGGAGGGCGTCTACGACGTCTACCGCGTCACGTCCGCGGCCTGAGTCAGTCCAGCTGGATCGACTTGATCGTGACCTTGTTCTTCGGTGCGCCGTCGGCGCCGCCGTCGGCCGTGCCCGCCGCGGCGATCTTGTCCAGCGTGGCCAGCCCGGTCTTGTCGATCGTGCCGAACACCGTGTAGTTGGGCGGCAACTGCGAGTCCTTGTAGACCAGGAAGAACTGGCTGCCGTTGGTGCCCGGCCCGGCGTTGGCCATGGCCAGCGTGCCGCGCGGGTAGACGACGGGCTCCTGGAGCTTCGGGTCGTCGGGCTGGTACTGGTCGGTCGGGTACTCGTTGGCGAACTGGTAGCCCGGACCGCCGGTGCCCTGCCCGGTCGGGTCGCCGCACTGCAGCACGGCCAGCCCTTCGCCGGTGGTGAGGCGATGGCAGACGGTGCCGTTGAAGTAGCCCTGCTGGGCCAGGCTCGCGAAGCTGTTCACCGTGCACGGCGACTTGGCGTTGTCGAGCTGCAGGCCGATGTTGCCCTGATCGGTCTCCATGCTCGCGCTGACCGTGGCCGGATCCGTCGGCACCTTGCCGCTGCGCGGAGGCGTGTTCGGCTTGCTGGCCGCCTCCGACGACTTCGGGTACTGGCAGTTCTCGCCCAGCCCGGCGGGTGCCGTGAAGGGCGGCAACTGACCCGCCTTGGCCGGGGCCGGAGCGTCCAGCGGCGAGGAGGCCTGGGTCGACGTGCTGCTCGACGCCGACGCCGTCTCGGTATCCGAACCGCGATTGGTCAGCACGATCGTCACCACGACGGCGGCGATCACGATCACGGCCGCGACCGCCGACCCGATGATCGTGTACAGGCGGCGTTTGCGGTCCTTCTCGGCGCGGCGCTCGAGCTGCCGCTCGAGCTTGCGCTTGGCTGTCGCACGCCGTTGTTCGTTGGTCGGCACGGCCGGTGTCCTCCTCGCAGTCGACTCGGTCGGCACCGAGTGTGCCAGTTGTCCCTGAGTACGGCCGGTGCGACCCTCGTGAACGGCGACGTGGGAAGCTGGAAGGCGTGTTGATCACCGGATTCCCGGCCGGCATGTTGGCGTGCAACTGCTACGTGCTGGCGCCGCGCCAGGGCGCTGACGCCCTCGTCGTCGATCCGGGTCAGCGGGCGATGGGACCGCTGCGCCGGATCCTCGACGAGAACCGGCTGACCCCCGCGGCGGTGCTGCTCACCCACGGCCACGTCGACCACATCTGGTCGGCGCAGAAGGTCGCCGACACCTACGGCTGCCCCGCCTACATCCATCCGGCGGACCGCCACATGCTCACCGACCCGATCAGGGGCTTCGGCCCACGGCTGGCGCAGATGGCGTTCGGCGTGCTGTTCCGTGAGCCCCGGCAGATCGTCGAGCTCGACCGCGACGGCGACAAGATCGAGCTCGGCGGGATCACCGTGACGGTCGACCACACCCCGGGACACACCAAGGGCTCCGTGACCTTCCGTGTCGCCGAAGGACCCGAGGAGGTGGCGTTCACCGGCGACACCCTGTTCCGCCAGTCGATCGGCCGCACCGATCTGCCCGGCGGCAGCGGCCGCGACCTGTTGACGTCGATCGTGACGAAATTGTTGGTGCTCGACGACGAGACCCTGGTATTACCGGGGCACGGCGAGCGCACGACCATCGGCGCCGAACGCCGCACCAACCCGTTCCTCGAAGGTTTGACTCCGTGACCGAATTCAAGGCGCCCAAAGGCGTCCCCGACTATCTGCCGCCCGACTCGGCCGAGTTCGTCGCCGTCCGCGCGGGCCTATTGGATGCCGCGCGGCGCGCCGGGTACGGCGACATCGAGCTGCCCATCTTCGAAGACACCGCACTGTTCGCCCGCGGGGTGGGGGAATCCACCGACGTGGTGTCCAAGGAGATGTACACCTTCGCCGACCGCGGCGACCGCTCGGTGACGCTGCGCCCGGAGGGCACCGCGGGCGTGATGCGGGCGGTGATCGAGCACGGCCTCGACCGCGGGCAGTTGCCGGTGAAGCTGTGCTACTCGGGACCGTTCTTCCGCTACGAGCGTCCGCAGGCCGGTCGCTACCGTCAGCTCCAGCAGGTCGGGGTGGAGGCGATCGGCGTCGACGACCCCGCGCTGGACGCCGAGGTCATCGCGGTGGCCGACGCGGGCTTCCGCGCGCTCGGGTTGGAGGGCTTCCGCCTGGAGATCACGTCGCTGGGCGACGACACGTGCCGGCCGCAGTATCGAGAGTTGTTGCAGGAGTTCCTGTTTCGGCTCGATCTGGACGAAGAAACCCGGCGCCGCGCCGAGATCAACCCGCTGCGGGTGCTCGACGACAAGCGTCCGCACATGCGCGAGATGACCGCGGACGCGCCGGTCATGCTCGACCACCTCTCGGATGTCGCCAAGGAGCACTTCGACACGGTGCTGGCACATCTGGACGCGTTGGCCGTGCCGTACGTGATCAATCCGCGCATGGTGCGGGGGCTGGACTATTACACGAAGACGACCTTCGAGTTCGTTCACGACGGACTCGGCGCCCAGTCGGGCATCGGCGGCGGCGGACGCTACGACGGGCTGATGCGTGAGCTGGGCGGCCGGGACCTGTCGGGCATCGGCTTCGGGCTCGGAGTGGACCGCACGCTGCTCGCCCTGCGCGCCGAGGGCAAGACGGCCGGTGAGACCGCTCGCGTCGACGTCTACGCGGTGCCGTTGGGGGCGGACGCCAAGATCCGGCTCGCAGTGCTCGCCGCGCAGCTGCGCGGCGCGGGCGTGCGGGTCGACATGGCCTACGGCGACCGCGGTCTCAAGGGCGCGATGCGCGGCGCGGACCGCTCCGGTGCGTCGGTCGCGCTGGTGGCCGGCGACCGGGATCTGGAGGCGGGCACCGTCGGGGTGAAGAGCCTCGCCACCGGCGAACAGGTCGATGTCGCGATGGACTCGGTTGTCGCAGAGGTGCTTTCGCGGCTCTCCTGAGCCGTTTGCGCTCGTCAGCCCTTCAGGGCGCTGTCGCTGCGTGAACGGCGCCGGTGTGACGCCACGCTCAGCGCGACGGCGAGGGCGACGACGAGCGCTCCGGCGCCCGCCAGCGTGGTGCTGCCGAGTCGCCGGTCCTCCAGCTCCATCCGGCACAGCCGGGTGTAGTCCGGCTGTACACCAGCGGAATCCTCGGCGGTGGCCCGGTCCTCGGCAGGATGCGCAGTCGAGGGCGCGACCACGCTTCCGCAGGGTACGGCGGTCAGCTCGGGGGACACCGATACCGGCGTCAGCATCGCGACGACTCCGACGAGTATGGCGAGGCCGCCCAGTGCGGCGACCACCAGTCTGATCTTCATGATCACCTCACGACCCTTCCCTCGGACATGCCTCGACCGGTACCGGCATGGTCATATCGCCCGAGAGCTTGAAGTGGAACGTGACGTCGGCAGACATACCGGGTCGCAGCTGCCGGTCCAAGCGCTCCAGGCGAACCGTGTGGCGGACCCCGTCGACCCCGGCGGCTTCCACGTTGGGCTGACCGAAGGCGACGGCGGTCTTCGGCGGAATGTCGACCGCGTCCCCGAAGGGCGCGACGGTCGCCGCCTTCGTCGACAGCCCGAGGAGCCGCTCGGTCTCGGTCGAGCGATTGTTGGTGACGCTGAAGCGCATCTGGCCACCAGCTCCATCCTGGATCGCGCATCGGCCCGGCAGGAAGGCCGGCACGATGTAGGCGTTCTCCACCGTGGTGCTCTGCGTGTGAGAGCCAGAGCCGCGGTTCGACGAGTCCAGCACCGGATCCTCGCCGCATCCGACGGCGCTCAGGCACAACACCGCGGCGCCGCCGACTGCCGTACCGCTTCGTCGTAATCGTGATGACCGCATGATCTCCTCTCTTCGGGCGCGGCCGGCCGGCGCTGGTGGCCCGCCGTTGACGCGCGAGGCCGAGGCGCTCTCCGCCCGCTCGATGCGGGGCTTCCTGTGAGCGCCCTTGCAGACAGGTCTACGGCGAAAACCTAAGAGCTGCTTGTGGACATCGTGGAGAATGCATGAGTCTGCGATTTGGCTGAACATTGTCTGTCTGTCAACTGTTGCATCCGGCCAAAAGTTGTTGTGGGGGATTTGACCGCATGCACCGCGGCTTCGGGTCCGACATGCCGGCTGCGAAGCAGCTCAGGTGGGAGGCCAGCGGCGGTCGAGTGCTTCCCGCGCGCGGGCGGCGAGCTGTTCGAACCGCCGACGGTCAACCGGGTCGAACCGCTGTTCGGCGATGACGCGTTCGAGTCGCCGGACCCGGTCGGCGACAGCGTCACGATGGCCCGGCGACACGACCACCCAGGCGAGTTCCCGCAGCATCGTCAGCAGCCTGCCCAGAACCGCGGGGTCGCTCGCACCGTACAACTGCGTCTGGTCACACACCAGGTCCAGCAGGTCGGGAAGATCCGGGCGGGCGAGGACCACTCTGGCCACCTGGTCGTCGTCACGCAGGATCCGCCGGCCCAGGTGGTAGCCGGCGAGCCCGCAGAGCACCGCACTGCACGAGTTCAGCCCGTGCACGGCGGTGGTGGGATCGTTGATGCCCGGACTCAAGGCCCGGATCACGACGTCGGTCAGCTGCCGAAGGCCGTAGCCGACGTCCTGAGTGGTGGTGCGCTCGATGCCCACCTTCAGTGCCGCGGCAACGCACTCGTGCACCGAGGCCGCCTCGTCATCGTCCAGCGAACCGCGCGAGGACCCAGCCCGCCACGCGAACGCCACCGGAACCCCGGCCACCAGGTCGGACCCGACCGGCCGGTCGATCCAGATCACCGCGTCGGCGTCCACGGCCGCGGTCAGCAGCGCCTGTTCGTCGATCTCGACTAGGAAGCCCGAGGACCGCGCGGTCAACGGTGACGCGAACTGCGGCGGGGTCGGTGCGAGGTCGTGACGCGGGTGGTCATCGATCGGTTCGAGCAGCCGTCCCGCGGTGTTCTCGATGTCGGTGCGAACGTGGTCGAGCATCGTCTCGATCCGGATCTGGCGGACGAGATGCCCCAGGAACAGCACCAGAGCCAGGACGCTGGCCACCGCCAGCACGTAAGACAGCGTGACCGCGATCTGCGGGACGAATTCTCTGGCGACGTCGCTGTCGTTGCGAACGGTGCGCAGCACGGTGAGCGCATAGGCGAACGTCGCGAGGAACAGCCCGAGGGTGCGTTGGACGAACCGATCCGCCGCGAAGGTCCGCAACAGTCTCGGGCTGTACTGACTGCTGGCCAGCTGGAGCGTCACCAGGGTCAGTGAGAACGTCAACGACGTCACCGTGATCAGCGAGGTGGCGATGGCCCCGAGAATCTCGCGGGCGGCGTCGGCGCCGCCACCGAACAAGTAGTCCGCCAACGCGGTCGGCAGATGCTGGTCGACTGCGCCGTCGAGTTCCGGGATCGCGATCCCGGCGACGACGGCTGCGACCACGCCCAGTGCCGGCACCGGCCACAGTCGACTGCGCAGGGCGTCGAGAAGCACGGTGTGGCGCATCCGGACGGCTTGGACCAGGCTCGATTCGTCACGGCCGCCGTGGCCGTCTCGCGTCATCCGGGACGACTCACGACGGGCCGCCTACGAGGCCGTCGGGGACAGGGCCGCGGAGTGCATCAGTCATGATCGCTCCTCGCTCCCCGCCGAGGGGCGCGGGCCCTCGGTCATCCCCACTCCGCACACGGGTTTCGAGTCCCGGATCGCGGAGTCGGATGGCGACGATATCAGCGGAGACGCCCCCGCTGCCGCCGAACTGCGGGGCCGAGGGTCAGATGGCCATCGCGGCGCGGACGTCGGACTCCGACGCCAAACCGCCGGTCCCACTGGAGGTGACCCGGCCGGCCTCGAGGATGTAGTAGCGCTGCGACGACTCCAGCGCGAAGCCGATGTGCTGCTCGACGAGAAGCACGCCCAGGCCGCCCCGTCTGGTCAAAGCGGTGATGGCCGCCTCGATCTCGGAGACCACCGACGGCTGAATGCCCTCGGTCGGTTCGTCGAGGATCAGGCACGTGGGCGAGGTGATCAGCGCCCGCGCGATCGCCAACTGCTGACGCTGCCCGCCGGAGAGCAACCCGGCGCGGCGCGTCAGCAACTCCTTGAGCGCTGGGAACAGATCGAGCGCCTCGTCGATCAACTGCTTGCCGTTCTTCCGGCCGTCCGCGACCACCTGCAGGTTCTCCGCGGTGGTCAACTGACCGAACGATTGCTGACCCTGCGGCACGTACGCCAGGCCGCGGGCGACCCGCGCGCTCGGCCGTAACCCCGTGATGTCCTCCCCGTCGAAGAGCACCCTGCCCGACGCGCACCTGAGCAGTCCGACGGCTGCGCGCAGCAGCGTCGTCTTCCCGGCGCCGTTGTGGCCCATCACCGCGGCCACGTCGTCGGACGGCACTTCGAGCGTGACGCCGTGGATCACCTCGCTGCGGCCGTACCCGGTCCGGACGTCCACCAGCTGCAGCATCAGGAGTTCTCCTCGACGAGTTCGATTCCGCCGGCGCCCGCCGCCGCGGTGCCCAGGTAGACCTCCTGCACCTTCGGGTCGGCCTGTACCTCGGCGACCGAACCCTCGGCGACCACCGCCCCGCGAGCCAGCACGGTCACCGACGTCGCGAAGGCTCGCATGAAGTCCATGTCGTGCTCGACGACGACGACCGTGCGCTCACCACCGATGCGCCGCAACAGGTTCCCCGTCTCCTCGCGTTCCTCGGCGCTCATGCCGGCCACCGGTTCGTCGAGCAGCAGCACGTCGGCGTTCTGCACCAGCAGCATGCCGATCTCCAGCCACTGCTTCTGGCCGTGGGCGAGGACGCCGGCCGGCCGGTCCGCCAGCCCGGTCAGACCGGTGAGCTCCAGTGCCTCCTCGATCACCGGCGCCACGCCGCGGCGGCGGCGCAGCAGCGTCCACGGCGAGCGGCCCGCGCCGGCGGCGATGTCGAGGTTCTGCAGCACGGTCAGCTGCTCGAAGACACTCGCGGTCTGGAATGTCCGACCCACCCCGAGGCGGGCGATCCGGTGCACCTTCCTGCCGAGCAGTTCGACGCCGGACTTGTTGACCGAGCCGGTGGCCGACACCAGCCCGGTGATCGCGTCGATCACGGTGGTCTTGCCCGCGCCGTTCGGCCCGATCAGGAACCGCAGGTCGCCCTGAAACAGCGTGAGGTCGACATCGCTGACCGCCGTGAAACCGTCGAAATCGACTGTCAAGCCGCGAACTTCGAGATACTGCGCGCCCATGCCGGCGTTGCCGCCTGCGACCGGCCGGCGCTCGGCCTCGGCCCCGGTCATGAGCGGGCCCCCACTTTCTCCGCCTCGGCGTCGGGCGCCTTCTCCGCACGAGCCTCGGACGTGGATCTCGCTGTGCGCCGGCGTGTGAGCAGTGCGCCCAGCCCGGCCAGTCCGGCTGGGAAGAACCCGACGACGACGATGAACAACAGACCCTGGGCGTAGGTCCACTCCGACGGAAAGCGTTCGGAGAACAGGGTTTGCGCCCACGCGACACCGATCGCCCCCAACACGGGCCCCAGCAGAGTGGTACGCCCGCCGATGGCCACCCCGATGAGGAACGCGATGGACGGCACCACGCCGACCTGCGACGGTGCGATGAACCCGACGATCGGCGCGAACAAAGCGCCGGCGATGCTGGCGAACAGCGCGGCGACCGTGTACGCGACGACCTTGACGTTGGCCGGGTCGTAGCCCAGGAAACGCACCCGTTCCTCGCCGTCGCGCACGGCGACCAGAAGTTCGCCGTAGCGGCTCTGCATCAGCTGGCGCACCACGGCCACGACGATCAACAACACGGCGGCCGCGATGAAATAGAGCATCCGGCGGTTCACCGGATCGGCGAGCGTGAACCCGAAGAACGTACGGAACCTGGTGAGCCCGTTGGAACCGCCGAGGCCGGTCTGGCCGACGAGCAGGATGGCCAGGGCCGCGGCCAGCGCCTGCGACAGGATCGCGAAGTACGCGCCCTTGACCTTGCGCTTGAACACGCCGAGGCCCAGCGCGGCGGCGATCGCCGCCGGCAGGACGACGATGGCGGTCAGCGTCACCGCCGGCGACGCGAAAGGCTGCCAGTACGACGGCAATTCGCGCACACCCTGGATCTGCATGAAGTCGGGCACCCCGTCGCCCCGCAACTGCGCGTCGGCGATCTTGAGGTGCATCGCCATCAGGTAGCCGCCGAGGCCGAAGAACACGCCCTGGCCCAGCACCAG
Organism: Mycolicibacterium chubuense NBB4; assembly: GCF_000266905.1. The sequence continues at coordinate 2,386,203 of NC_018027.1, forward strand.
CATGCCGCCGCGGCCCCAGGCCAATCCGATGCCGACCGCGACGATCGCAAAGCACAGGAACTTGCCCAGCAGGCTGAGCCGGAAGTCCGACAGCAGCGCGGGTGCGGCGACGAACAGTGCCACCGCCGCGGCGCCGAACCCCGCCCAGGTCTGCCAGCGGCCCACGACGGCTCTCATGCGAGGCTCCTCGTCCGAACGCTGAACAATCCCTGCGGGCGGACCTGCAGGAAGATCACGATGATCACGAACACGACGACCTTGGCCAGCGACGCCGTCGTGTTGTACTCGATGAACGAGTTCAGGAATCCCAGCGCGAACGCCGCGATCACGGTGCCCTTGATCTGCCCCAGGCCGCCGACCACGACCACCAGGAACGCGTCGATCAAATAGCTCTGGCCGATCGTCGGACTGGTGGAGCCGATCAGTGTCAGCGCCACGCCGGCGACCGACGCCAGCCCCGACCCGATGAAGAACGTGGTGATGTCGGTTCTCCGCGACGAGATGCCACTCGTCTCCGCGAGATCGCGGTTCTGCACGACCGCGCGGATCCGCCGGCCCATCGGGCTGATCTTGAGCACGGCCGCCAGCACCGCCACGCAGACCACGGCGAGCACGAGGATGAAGATGCGAGTCTTGGGCACGACCGCCCCGAGGATCTCCATGCCGCCGGAGAGCCACGCCGGGGTGACGACGTTGACCGCGGGCGCGCCGAAGATGTCGCGGGCGACCTGCTGGAGGATCAGCCCGACGCCGAACGTGACCAGCAGTGTGTCCAGTGGCCGGTCGTACATCCGCTGGATCAGCGTGACCTCCAGCAGCGCACCCATGGCGCCGCCGATGACGAAGCCGACCGCCAGTGAGACGATCAGCGAGACACCGGCACTCGAGATGATCTGCTGGACCACGTAGGCGGTGTAGCAGCCGGCCATGATGAACTCGCCGTGCGCCATGTTGATGACGCCCATCTGACCGAAGGTCAGCGACAACCCCAGGGCCGCGAGCAACAGGATCGAGCCGAGGCTCAATCCCGTTGCCAGCTGACCGATCAGGACCTCCATACCTGTCCCGTCTCCCGTCGCTTCATTCGCCCGGAGTCAGCCGGACAGGCCGGCGGCCCACGGGTAGGACTTCAGGAACGGGTCGGGCTTGATCGGTCCGGGCGACTCCCAGATCGTGTAGATCAGCCCGTCGGGCCGGATCTCGCCGATCCGCGCGGTCTTGGTGATGTGGTGGTTCTCGCCGTCAATGGTGACCAGGCCCTCCGGCGCGTCGAACGTGACGCCCCCGGCGCTGTTCTGAATTGCCTTGACGTCGAACGACTTCGCCTTCTCGACGGTGTTCTTCCACAGGTAGACCGAGGTGTAGGCGGCCTCCATCGGGTCCGACGTCGGCTTGTCGGCGCCGAATTTGGCCTTGAAGGCCTTGACGAACGTGTCGTTGGTCGGGGTGTTGATCGTCTGGTAGTAGTTCCATGCCGTCAGCTGCCCGGTGACGTTCTGCACGCCGATGCCGCCCACCTCCTCCTCGGCGATGGACACCGACACCACCGGCATCTGCTGCGGCGTCAGCCCGACGTTGCGGTACTCCCGGAAGAACGCCACGTTGGAGTCGCCGTTGAGCGTGTTGAACACCGCGTCGGCGCCGGCGGCGCGGACCTTGTTGACGATCGTGGAGAAGTCGGTCGAGCCCAGCGGTGTGTAGTCCTCGCCCTTGATCTCGATGCCGTTGGCGCTCGCGTACGCCTTGATGATCCGGTTGGCGGTCTGCGGGAAGACGTAGTCGCTGCCGACCAGGTACAGCGACTTCACGCCTTTCTGCTTGAGGTAGTCCAGCGCGGGCACGATCTGCTGGTTGGTGGTCGCCCCGGTGTAGAAGATGTTGGGCGAGGACTCCAGCCCCTCGTACTGCACCGGGTAGTACAGCAGCGAGTTCTTGCTCTCGAACACCGGCAGCATGGCCTTGCGGCTCGACGACGTCCACCCGCCGAACACCGCTGCGACGCAGTCACTGCTGATCAGTTTCTCGGCCTTCTCGGCGAAGACCGTGGGTTCTGACGCACCGTCCTCACCGACGAGCTGGATCTGCTTGCCCAGCACACCGCCGGCGGCGTTGATCTGTTCGACCGCCAGATCGATCGCGTTGCGGACCGTCACCTCGGAGATCGCCATGGTGCCGGACAGCGAGTTCAGCGCGCCCACCTTGATTGTCGGGCCGGACGTGTCCACGCACGAGGTGGCATTTGCTGAATCGGTTTCGCTCGCCTTGCTCCCGCAGCCGGCCAGCAGCAGGGCGGTCACTGCGGCCAGGCTGCTCGCGGTGAGCGCAGATCGTCTGAGGGAGATGCGTGGAGGTCGGGGCATGGGCGGCCTTTCTGGTGTCGGCAGAGCTCATCCGCTGATGAGGCGTCATGTCGGAGGACGTCGGAACGCAGACGGGGTGACATCGCAGCGGTGTCGAGTCGGGACGTTAGAGCGCCTGTGTTTCTGCGAAATGTCTGTGTGTGACGAACGCATTAACCTGTTGTCGCCGACGGGAGTTGGTTTGCCGTTCACCGAGGGCGACGTCGCCGCCCGGTTCGGCGCGTAACAATCCGGTAGCGTCCGGCGATGTGACCAACATGCGAACAGCTACAGCCAAGTTCAGCGCGGCGGTCGGGGCGTCACTGGTGGTGGCGGCGGCGTCGGTGGTGGCCGGTCAGGCCACGGCCAACGCTCAGCCCGCCGGTCATCAGGTGCGGTACACGCTCACCTCCGCCGGCGGCGGGGAGTTCGGGCTCTTCTACCTGTTCAACCAACCGCCGAACAAGGACGCCTACAACAAGGACGCCTACTCGTACCTGAAGAACGAGCAGGTGACTTTGGGGCCGGGCCAGCCGTGGACGTTCGAGACCACCCTGGCCGACCCGCAGTGGGCGATCCTGACCGTCAGCAGCACCACCCACGGCGGCCGCGCGGCGCCGGACGCGCACTGCGAGATCGCGGTCGATGGCCAGGTCGTCAACCAGCAGGACGCTCCGTACAACCTGCAGTGCAAACTCGGCCAGTGGTGACTCACCGCTGACCGCTGCGCGCGGTCAGGCCCGCCAGGCACCGCGGCAGCGGTTCGCTGTGGAGGACGCCGAGGCGCTGTGTGGCGCGCGTGAGGGCGACGTAGAGGTCGGCCGCGCCCTGCGGCCCCTCGGCGAGGATCCGTTCCGGGCAGACCAGCAGGACGGCGTCGAATTCGAGCCCTTTGGTCGCCGACGGCGCGACGGTGCCGGGCACCCCGGGCGGCCCGATGACGACGCTGGTGCCCTCGTGGGCCTCTTCTCCGTGCCGGAACTGCTCGATGGCAGTCCCCAGCTCGTCTTCGCCGACGCGCTGTGACCAGGGGGTGACGCCGGTCGACCGCACCGACTCCGGAGGCGTGACACCGGGGGCGAACTCCGCGAGCAGCGCGGCGGCGACGGCCATGATCTCGGCCGGGGTGCGGTAGTTCACCGACAGGGAGCGATAGGTCCACCGGCCGGGAACGTAGGGCTCGAGCACCGTGTCCCAGGACCGGGCTCCCGCCGCCGACCGGCGCTGGGCCAGGTCGCCCACGATCGTGAAGGACCTGCGCGGGCAGCGCCGCATCAACACCCGCCAGTCCATCTCGGAGAGTTCCTGGGCCTCGTCGACGACGACGTGGCCATAGGTCCAATCGCGGTCTGCGGCAGCGCGTTCGACGAGCTCGCGGGTGTCGCGCTCCTCGAAGCGCTCGGCGAGGTCCTCCGCCTCGATCACGTCCTGGGCCAGCAGTTGATCCTCGTCGTCCATCAGATCCTCGCGGCCGATCATGAGGTCGAGCACCCCGGCCGCGTAGGCGGCCTCCTCCCGTCGTTCCCGCTCGGCGGCCTCGTCTCCGGACCGGTCGCGACCGAGCAGATCGACCAGTTCGTCGAGCAGAGGCACGTCCGACACCGTCCACGCGGCGCCGTCGGCGCGGTACAGCACGGGATCGGCGCCGGCGGCCTTCAGGCGCTCGGGTGACGAATACAGTTCCGCGAGAAGGCGTTCCGGAGTCAGGACCGGCCAGAGTTCGTCGAGGGCGGCCCGGAATCCGGCGTGGTCGGCCAGCTCGTCGAGCACGTCGGCGCGCATGTGTTCCCACGCCGCACGGTCGTCGCGGGTGAGCCATCCGCGGCCGATCCTGGCGATCGCCCGCTCGGTGAGCACCCACGTGACGACGTCGATGAACACCGCACGGGCGTCATTGTGCGGCCGGCCGGTCGCGCGCGCCTCCTCGATGGCCCAGGCGGCGGTCTCGGCGTCGATGCGCAGCGAGACGTCGGACAGGTCGATGGGCAGCGGATCCTGCGGCACCCGCTGCCGGTCGGCGACCGCGGCGGCGAGGACGTCGAGGATCGCCAGCGAGCCCTTGGCTCTCGCCGCCTCCGGGGCGTCCTCGGCGGTGACGTGCAGACCGGGCGCGAGGTCCCCGGTGGTCATGAACACCACGTTGGTCTCGCCCAGCGACGGCAGCACCCGGCCGATGTGGGCGAGGAACGCGTCGTTGGGACCCACGACGAGCACGCCGTGGCTCTCCATGCGCTTGCGCTGGGTGTAGAGCAGGTAGGCGACGCGGTGCAGCGCCACCACGGTCTTGCCGGTGCCGGGCCCGCCCTCGATCACCAGCACCCCGGACTGGTCGAGCCGGATGATGTCGTCCTGTTCGGCCTGGATGGTGGCGACGACGTCGCGCATGCCCTCACCGCGCGGCGCGTTGACCGCGGCCAGCAGCGCGACGTCGCTCGAGTCGCCGCTCTCGGCGCTCTCCTCGCCGGCGGGCCTGCCGAACACCTCGTCGGTGAAGTCGAGGAGGTGGCGTCCGCGGCTGTGGAACTGTCGCCGCCGCCGCATGTTCTCCGGAGAGGCGCCGGTGGCGACGTAGAAGGCGCGCGCCGCGGGGGCGCGCCAGTCCAGCAGCAGCGACTCGAAATCGCCGCCGGAGCCGAGGATGCCGATCCGGCCGACGTAGCGGCGCTCCCCGTCGACGCTGTCGAGCCGCCCGAAGCACAGACCGCTGTCCGCCACGTTCAGCCGGGCCATCTGCTTGGCCAGCGCGCGCACCTCGGCATCGCGCTCGACGAGCGTTCCGCCGGTGCCCCGAAGTGCGCCGCGGTACCGGTCCTTGACGCGGGCCCGTTCCGCGTCCAGGCGGGCGTACAGATCGTCGACGTACCGCCGCTCGGACTGCAGTTCGTGTTCGTGATTTCGAGTCGACATGTGCCCCTTACGATCTTGCGCCGAGCTGCGATTGTGCGCCATCACCCCGGCCTTGCCGCAAGCCCGGGGGTCGGCGATAGGGTGGACGGGGCCGACCGGCCGAGCCTTGACACCGCTTCGAACGTGTGTTCGCATGGGTTATGCGATGGGCCGAGCAGGGCGTCGAGGTCGACGACGGGGCACTTCCGGGTCTGGCGCGCATCGGGCTGGTCCGCAGCGTGCGCACTCCGCAGTTCGACGGCATCACGTTCCACGAAGTGCTGTGCAAGTCGGCGTTGAACAAGATCCCCGCCGCCTCGATGCTCCCGTTCCGCTACACGGTCAACGGCTATCGCGGCTGCTCGCACGCGTGCCGGTACTGCTTCGCCCGGCCCACCCACGAGTACCTCGACTTCGACCACGGCCGCGACTTCGACACCCAGGTCGTCGTCAAGACCAACGTCGCCGACGTGCTGCGCCGTGAGCTGCGCCGGCCGTCGTGGACGCGCGAAACCGTTGCGCTGGGCACGAATACAGATCCCTATCAGCGGGCCGAAGGACGGTACGCACTGATGCCGGGCATCATCGGTGCCCTCACCGAGTCCGCCACGCCGTTCTCGATACTCACCAAGGGCACGCTGCTGCGCCGCGATCTGCCACTGCTGACCGAGGCGGCGCAGCGCGTCGACGTCGGCGTCGCGGTGTCGCTGGCCGTCGGTGATCCCGACCTGCACAGCCGGATGGAGCCCGGCACTCCGTCGCCGCAGGCACGTCTGGGCCTGATCGCGGCCATCCGCGACGCGGGGCTGGACTGCCACGTCATGGTCGCGCCGGTGCTGCCGCGGCTGACCGACTCCGTCGCCCATCTCGACGACCTGCTGGGGCGGATCGCCGAGGCCGGGGCGACCGGGGTGACGGTGTTCGGGCTGCACCTGCGCGGCAGCACGCGCGGCTGGTTCATGGACTGGCTGGCGGGGGCGTATCCCGATCTCGTGGGGGAGTACCGGCGGCTGTACCGGCGCGGGGCGTATCTGCCGGCGGAGTACCGGGCCCAGCTGGCTCAGCGGGCGGCGCCCCTGATCGCCAAGCACGGGCTGGCCCCGCATCGGCGGTCGTTCCGGGAGGGGCCGGCCGCGGCGGCCCCGCCGCCGGCGGCGGCGGTCCAGCCGGCACTGTTCTGACGGGCGCGCCCACTCAGCTCACGAAGGAGCTCTCCGCGAGCTGGGGCGTCCGTGCGGCGAGGTACTCCGGGCGGGGAGCGGCCGATGCGAACGGTTCACACAGGCGGTTCTCCACCGAGTTGAACACCAGGAAGATGTTCGACCGAGGGAACGGTGTGATGTTCGACGCCGACCCGTGCATCATGTTCGAGTCGAACCACAGCGCGGTGCCGGCCGGCCCGGTGACCTGCTCGATGCCGTGGCGGTGGGCCGCCGTGGTGAGCGTCGCCTCATCGGGGACGCCGATCTCCTGCCGGACCAGCGATGCTTCGTGGTGGTTGTGCGGTGTCGCCCCCACACACGGATAGAACGTCTGGTGCGAACCCGGCATGACCATCAGGGCCCCGTTGTAGGGGTAATTCTCGGTCAAGGCGATCGAGCACGAGACCGCCCGCATCGACGGCATGCCGTCCTCGGCGTGCCAGGTCTCGAAATCCGAGTGCCAATAGAACCCGCTGCCGCGGAAACCGGGCATCAGGTTGAGGCGCGCCTGGTGGATGTAGACCTCGCTGCCGAGCAGCTGGCGCGCGACGGGCAGCACCGTGTCGACGGTGACGACCTCGGCGATCAGATCGCTGAGCCGGTGCGGCTCGAACACCGAGCGGAGGCCGCCGGAGGGCTCGCGGATGATGCGTGGATCGTCCTGCGCCGCTCGAGACCCGAGGTGCTGCAGCTCCTCCCGCAGCGGCTGGAGCCAGTTCGGCTCCAGGGTGCCGGGGCGGACGAGGTAGCCGGTGTCGGCGACCGTTCGCAGTTCGTGATCGTCGAGCGGCCCGTCCTGTTCGCTGCCCCACACCACCGGTTCGATCCGTGCGATCGGCTCGGCGGCCTGCGCGACGCGGGTGGGGTAGTGATCGTGGCAGCGGTCTGCGCCGTCGAGGCTCATGTGAGGGACTCTGCGGGCGGGTAGGCACCGCTCTCGTCGTGCACTTCCTGACCTGTGACGGGCGGATTGAAGACGCACAGCATCCGCATCTGGGTCTCGGACGTGACCCGGTGCGCCTCGTGGCCGTTGAGCAGGTACATCGTGCCCGGACGGAGCGGATGCTCCTCGCCGGTCTCGTGATTGGTGAGGGTGCCGGTGCCCTCGACGACCCAGACCGCCTCGACGTGGTGGCGGTAGTGGAACTCGCTGACCGACGCGGCGTCGATCGTGGTCTCGTGGAACGAGAACCCGACACCGTCGTCGGCGAGAATGATCCGCTTCGATCTCCAGTTCTTGGCCGAGACGTCTCGGTCGGTGCCGGTGATCTCTTCGGTGGTACGGACGATCACGTGATCGCGATTCCTTTCGTGTTCGGTGAGCTGTGTCAGGACGAGGTGGCGGCGACCGCTGCGGCGAGCAGGTCGAGGCCGGAGTCGAGATCGGTCTCCGAGGTGGTGAGCGGGGGAAGCAGTTTGACCACTTCGTCGGACGGGCCGCTCGTCTCCATCAACAGGCCGTGGTCGAACGCCGTGCGGCAGACTTCGGCGGCCCGTGCGGCATCGGCGAATTTCAGTCCCTGCGCCATGCCGCGCCCGCGCGCGCCGACCCCGTCGTGGGCAGATGCGATCTCGTCCAGCCGCGCCCGCACATGGGCACCCTTGGCGGTCGTCTGCTCACTGAAAGATTGATCCTGCCAATAGATCTCGAGTGCCTTGGTGGCGGTCACGAAGGCGGGGTTGTGTCCCCGGAACGTGCCGTTGTGCTCTCCGGGCGTCCATACGTCGAGATCGCGGCGAAACAGCGTCAACGCCATCGGCAGGCCGTAGCCGCTGATCGACTTGGACAGCGTGACGATGTCGGGCACGATGCCCGCCTCCTCGAAGCTGAAGAACCGACCGGTGCGTCCGCAGCCCATCTGCACGTCGTCGACGATGAGCAGGATGTCGCGGCGGTGGCACAGATCGGCCAGCGCCCGCAACCACTCCGCACGGGCGACGTTCAAGCCGCCCTCGCCCTGCACGGTCTCGACGATCACCGCGGCGGGGTGGTTGAGCCCGCCACCCGAGTCGTCGAGAACCCGCTCGAACCAGTGGAAGTCCTCGGTCGCCCCGCCGAAGTAGTTGTCGTAGGGCATGGGTGTGGAGTGCACCAGCGGAATGCCGGCGCCGGCACGCTTCATGGAGTTGCCGGTCACCGAGAGCGCGCCGAGTGTCATGCCGTGGAAAGCGTTGGTGAAATTGATGATCGACTCGCGCCCGGTCACCTTCCGGGCCAGCTTGAGGGCGGCCTCGACGGCGTTGGCGCCGGTCGGGCCGGGGAACTGCACTTTGTAGTCCAACGCTCGCGGGCGCAGGATCACTCGCTCGAAGGTCTCGAGGAACTCGGTCTTGGCCGTGGTGGCCATGTCGAGGGAGTGCACGATGTGGTCGGCGGCCAGGTAGTCGAGCAGAGGCTGCTTGAGTGCGGGGTTGTTGTGGCCGTAGTTGAGTGCCCCGGCGCCGGCGAAGAAGTCGAGGTACCGCCGACCGTCGGTGTCGGTCAGCCAGGAGCCTTGCGCGACCGCCATGGTCGTCGGCCAGCTCCGGCAGTAACTGCGGACCTCCGACTCGACCGAGTGATACACCTCGGCAAGCGCGGAATCGGTGGGTGTGGCGGTGTCGGTGAGGGCTGTCATGAGTCCTTTCGCGGATATCGGGTGTCGAGGGGTGCGGCGATCGGCCCGATCCGCAGCACCGGCTCGTCCTCGTGACTGAGCTGCGGGTCGAGATGTTCGGCGCGAAAGTGCTCGTGCTCGGTGAGCGGTACCCCGTGCCGGCGGGCGAACGCGCCGAACAGTGCGCGCGACGGCGCGTTACCGGGAGCCACCGTGGCTTCCACGGTGAGGGGGTGGCCGTGACGGCTCTCGCGAACGCGCTGAGTGAGGCGGTCGAGCATCGCAGCGGCCAGACCGGTGCCGCGCGCCGACGACGTGACCGCGACCTGCCAGATGAACAGGACCTCGGGCCGGGACGGTGGGTGATATCCGGTGATGACTCCGCAGAGACCCTCACCGCGATCGGCGACAATGCTCGTGTCGGCAAAGTCCGTCGCCATCAACAGATACGCGTAGGTGGAGTTGAGGTCCAGTACCCCGGTTTCCGCGACGAGGCGGTGAATGGCGATGGCATCGGAGTCGACGGGCCGCCTCAGCCAGCGGTACCACGAATCATGAGTATTTGAGCGATATTCCGGCTCGGCAGAGCCGGGGTCGAGCAATCTCGGACCGTTGTGGGGTCCACGAAAATCCACTGGAGCAAGTCACCACCGAACAAAGTCATCAGTTACATCAGTTGCGTCATCGGCGGATCGACCGTATTCCAGCAAAACTTCTCAGGCAAGCAGGCGATCCGTCGAGCGGCGGGCCGGACGCGCTGCTCCACCTGTCGTCACCAGCGAAGATGCACGTCGGTGGACGGAATGATCATGTCGACGTCGTTACCAAATCGTTATTATCGGGTGACGAGCATGTCCGGGGCGCCACACGACGAGATCCATTGGTGCGCAGGAAGAATCGGCCGGCGGGCACCAACCGGTGGGGCCCGCCGGGATGTATCGCAGTGCCTACTGGCGGCCGCGCTTGACCTGATTGAAAGGCACGCCGCGGTCGGCGGCGAACTCGCGAGGGAAACCGAGCACCCGCTCGCTGATCACGTTGCGCGCCATCTCCGAGCTGCCGCCGCCGAGTGACCCGGTCTGCCGGGACAGGTAGCGCACACCGACGTCGAGGAGCCCGGCCGCATCGCCGCCCTCGTCGACGACCCCGGCTGTGCCGGCGATCGCCAGCGCGGTGTCGACCTCCAACTCCGTTGTCTCGGCGTGGAACAGCCGGATCAGCGTGCCGGCGTTGGGTGGCAGCGAGCCGTCCGCGATGCTGCTGGACACGTGGTCGATGAGTTGCTCCTTGACCAGCCGGCGCACCAGCGCGCGGCCCGCCAGTTCCTGGATGGCCGGGTCATCGGCCCGTCCGGTGGCCTCGGCCAGCGCGACGTGGTTGGGCGGCATCTCGCTGGCGTTCTCCGCGCCGGTCCCGCTCGCGAACTCCGACCCGCCGCCGACGGCTCGCCGTTCGTGGAAGAGCTGCCGTGACGCCACCGTCCAGCCGTCGTTGACCTCGCCGACCACCGCGTCGTCGCCGAGCTCGAGGCCGTCGAAGAACTCCTCGCAGAACTCCTCGTTACCGTTGACCTCCTTGATGCGGCGCATGGTGATGCCGGGGGAGCTCAGCGGCACCAGGAACATCGTCAGGCCCTCGTGCTTGGGCACCGACCAGTCGGTGCGCGCGAGCAGCAACCCGTAGTCGCCGGCGAACGCGCTGGTGCTCCAGGTCTTGGCGCCGTTGATCACCCACTTCTCGCCCTGCCGGTCGGCGCGGGTGATCACCCCGGCCAGATCCGAGCCGCCGTTGGGCTCGCTGAGAAGCTGCACGAGGATCTCGTCTCCGCGGACGGCGGCCGAGATGCGTTCGCGCTTCTGCTCTTCGGTGCCCATGTCCAGGATGGTGGCGGCGCAGATCGTGAACGTCGGCACGTTGAGGATCAGCGGCATCTCGTAGTAGCGGCACTCGGCGTTGAACGCCTTCTGATAGGCGTAGTCGAGCCCCAGTCCGCCGTATTCGCGGGGGAAGCAGATGCCGGCGAAGCCGCCCTCGTAGAGGCGCTTCTGCAGCTCCTTGGCGCGGTCCCAGGAGGCCTGCTCGGCGCGCACCGAGAACGGCGGGTGGTCGGGGTCGATGCGCGGCATGTTGGCGGACAGCCAGGCCCGTGCCCGCGCAGCGAAGTCGGCGACCGACTCGGTGGCCTGCGATGTGGTCACGGTGCCGGTCATGCCGTCGCCTCCGACTTCCTGCTCAGCGCGTACACCGCGCGGTGGTGTTCCTCGGGGGAGCCGTACATGGCGCGATAGAGGATCGCCCGGCGCAGGTACAGGTGCAGGTCGTGCTCCCAGGTCACCCCGATTCCGCCGTGCAGCTGCACGCAGTCCTGCAGCATGATCGGAGTGCGTTCGGCGACATACGCTTTCGCGACGCTGACGAGCTTGTCGGCCTCGCGGGAGCGGTGCGCCACCGCCTCGACCGCGCCCGCGGTGGTGGCGCGACACGCCTCGAACCACATCTTCATGTCGGCGACGCGGTGTTTGAGGGCCTGGTAGGAGGCCAGCGGGCGCCCGAAGCTGTGCCGGTCGAACAACCACGCAGTGGTCATCGCGAGCACGGCGTCGAGCACGCCGACCAGCTCGGCGCATTGCAGGACCAGCGCGATCTGCCGCTGACGTTCGATGATGCCGGGCGTCTGCTCGGCCGTACCGACCGCGGCGGTCTCGTCGACCTCGACACCGGTGAATTCGATTCGTGCGTAACGCTTGACCATGTCGACCGACGCCTGCGGTGTGACCGTGACGCCTGGCGCGTCGGTGCGGACCAGGAATTGCCGGAGGCCGTCCTCGGAGGCGGCGACGACCAGCACCGCGCCGCTGTCCGCGCCGGCCTCGACACGGTCTTTGACGCCGTCGATGCGGTAGCCCGCGCCGGTGCGCGTGGCGGTGGTCACGCCGGCCGCCAGGGGAGCGAACGGACCGCCGGGTTCGTAGACGGCCCACGAGGCGACCAGTTCGCCGGACACCAGCGCCTCGATGGCGTCCTCGTGGCCGTCGGGTGCCTCGACGAGGCCGCTTGCCACCACACTGACCGGATGCAGGGGGCCCGGCGCGACGGTGCGGCCCGCCTTTTCGGCGACGAGGGCGAGATCGGCCACCCCGTTTCCCGAGACGCTTCCGCCCCCGAGTTCCTCGGGCACCAGCAGGCTGGTCCAGCCCAGTTCCGCGGCGCGTTGCCACCATTCGGGTTGAAACGACACCTCGGAGGCGTGCAGACCGCGCACGTGAGTCAGTGAGGCCTGCTTCTCCAGGAAGGTCTCCGTGGTGGAGGCGAACAGCGTCTGCTCGGGGGTGGCGGTCATGAATTCAGTTCAGCCTCTTCTTTTCCGGAGCCGGTCAGCCGCGACGCACCGTGGTCACCGGTGCGGCCGCGGCTGCTGGACGAGTGATGATCAGGCGATGACGAGGGCGGGCACGTCGGGCTTGTAGACCTTCTTGTTGGGCACCTTGAACAGTTCGACGAGATTGCCGCCCATCACCTTTCGTACGCCTTCCTCGTCGAGGCCGTCCTCCTCGAGTTGGTCGACCAGGTTGATCGGATCCGCCAGACCCTCCGGGTGCGGCCAGTCGGAGCCGAACATCACGCGGTCGACCCCGATCAGGTCGGCGATCTCCTTGAAGTTGTCCTCCCAGAAGGGCGCGACGTACACCCCACGGCGGAACGCCTCGATCGGGTTCTCCGGGAACTCCTGCGGCATCTTCTTGTAGACGTCGTCGAACTGATGGAACAGGTAGGGCACCCAGGACGCGCCGTTCTCGACGGACAGCACCCGCAGGTCGGGGTTGCGCGTGAGGGCGCCGTGGCAGACCAGCGCGGCCATGGTGTCCTCGATGGGCCGCTTGCCCATCGACACCATCCGGAACGCGGTGGGTTTGAACGGCAGGTACTCGTCGGCCGGCTCCCAGTCGTTGAGGTACTCGGCGTAACCGCTGTCGGAGGCGTGCATGCACACCGGGATACCGGCTGTGACGCAGGCGTCCCAGAACGGGTCGAATTCAGGCAGGCCCAGTGAGCGGCTGCCACGGTAGCCGGGCACCGGGGCGGGCCGCACCAGCACGGTCTTGGCGCCACGCTCCAGGCACCACTGCAGCTCCTCGAGCGCACGGTCGACCACGGAGAGATTGATGACCGGCGTCGACAGGATGCGGCCTTCGTAGTCGAACTGCCATGTCTCGTACATCCACTGGTTCAGCGCGTGGATGATGTCGAGGATCAGGTCCGGGTCGTCCTTCATGCGCTCCTCGACGAGGCTGGCCAGCGTCGGGAACATGATCGTGTAGTCCAGGCCGAGGCCGTCGAGTACCTCGAGCCGTGCTTCGGGATTGCGGAACGCGGGGATGGCCTTCATCGGCTTGCCCATGACCTCGCGGAAGCTCTTGCCGCCGCTGCCGTGCTTGAAGTACTCCTCCTGAGCACCCGGCCGGGCGACGACCTCGAAGGTCGGGTTGGGGATGTAGTCGCTGATGTGGTTGCGCACGACGATCTTGGTACGGCCGTGCACGTCGATGTAGTCGATGACGCCCTTGCGGTGATCCGGAAGGAATTGCGTCAGCGCCTCTTTGGGCTCGTAGAAGTGGTTGTCGGCGTCGAACACCGGATAGTCGAGGATGCGTGACGGCATGGTGTGGGCTCCTGGCATGTCGCGTTTGCAGAAAGCGGTAATCGCATTACCGGTCGAGTGGTAACGACATTACCACGCTCGGCTGGGACGGCGCCAGGGTCGGTTCGCATGGTCATCTGCGCACGTCAGCGCCGCTATTTGGCCAACCCGCGGACGCAGAAGGTGTACAGGTGCGTGCCGTCGATCGGCGTGCCGTTGAGTTCGGCGCCGAGGTCGCGCAGGCGCAGTGCGTCGAGCACCGTCTGCATGAGGATGGCGGCGTCGGTGTCGACGTCGAGATCGCCGCGGAAGTCGCCGTCGGCGATCCCGCGCCGCAGGATGTCGACGATCAGCCGGTGCAGCGGGGCCAGGACCTTCGCGAACTCCTTCGGCCGCGTCTCGAGCAGGTGATCGTTGTAGTAGGTCAGTCCCCGGTTGATGCTGTCCTGGGTGCTCGATTCGGCCGGCGCGCCGATGCGGGCGATCAGCACGCGCAGGGCCTCGGTGCTCGGCAGCGGGGCGATCTCGGCCCGCCACCGTTCGGTGGCGTCGGCCATGATCTTCTCCACCAGGGCCAGCAGGAGTTCGTCTTTGGTGGCGAAGTGCTGGTAGAAGGCGCGCAGTGAGGTCTTCGACCGCTCGACCACTTCCAGCACCGTGAAGTCGGTGCGACCGGTCTCGCCGAGGATCGCCAGCGCCGAGCGCATGAAGCGGGTGGCCCGGGACTCGGGCTCGGCGGTCGCCGGCGGCGCCGCCGGATCCGACTGTGCCCTCGCGCCCTTTGCGGCCATGGCGGGTCACCTCTCCGGTTCGGAAGCGTGTTGGTAATGACGTTACCGCTCCCGGCGAACCTCGGTTACTGTTCCCTGCGACAGGCACCGAATGGAGGCGATGAGCACATGACAACGGATTCGGCCGAATCGCAGTGGACGGTTCAGGGGCTGCTCGACCTGTTCGACGCGGAACCGGCGGGCGAGGACACCTTCACCGCGCAGACCGGTCCGGCCGGTGAGGACGAGCGGCAGGTGGTCGAGGGCACGCAGGTGCTCGCGCAGTCGATCGTCGCCGCCGCCAAGCGATTTCCGGACAAGTCGATCCGTTCGGTGTATGCGGTGTTCGCCCGGGCCGTGATGGTCGCAGCCGGTCCGGTCGAGCTGGAGGTCGACGTGGTCAGCGAGGGCCGCTCGACCGCGTCGGCGATCGTGACCGCCACGCAGAACGGCAAGCGGTGCATCACGACGACGGTGCTGGCCGACGTGCCGACCGGCGACGTCATCCGGCACCACCTACCCAAGCCGGAGGTGGCCGGTCCGGCCGACGCGAACGTCTCACCGATGCCGATGGCCGGGCGGGACCTGCGACTGGTCGACGTCGTGGACGTCAACAGTCCCGATGAGGTGGGGCCGCCCGAGTTGTACGCGTGGCTGCGCTACGACCCGGTGCCCTCGCGGGATGACTTGGCCAAGGCGCTCATCGCGTACTTCACGGGCCACCTCGGTATTTCGACGACGATGCGGGCGCACGAGGGCATCGGCACCAGCCAGGCGCACCTGACCGTGTCCACCGCCCCGATGACGGTGTCGGTCAGCTTCCACGAACCGGTGCGGTGGGACGGCTGGCTGCTCTACAGCCACGAGAGCACCCAGGTCGGCGCCGGGATGTCCTACGTCCGCGGGACGGTGCACGCCGAGGACGGCGAACTGCTCGCCTCGTTCACCCAGGATGCGTTGATCCGCCCGCTGCGCACCACCGACACCTCGATCAAGGAGCAGTCCCGGCTCTAACCGCGACCCAGCACCGCCGAGCGCAGCACGTCGAGGGGCAGACCGCCCAGATCCAGTGCCCGGCTGTGGAAGTCCTTGAGCGAGACACCGCGCGCCGTCACCTCGTCGCGCAGTTGCTGCCAGATCCGCTGGCCGATCGCGTACGACGGCGCCTGGCCGGGCCAGCCGAGATAGCGGTCGAGTTCGAAGCGCAGGTTCTCCTCGGCCATCGCGCTGTGCGACTGCAGGAACGTCCACGCGCGATCGGCGTCCCAGATACCGCCGTCGGGCGCCTTCAGGCCGCAGTGCACGCCGATGTCGATGACGACGCGTGCAGCGCGGAACCGTTGTGCGTCAAGCATTCCCATGCGGTTGCCGGCATCGTCGAGCCAGCCCAGGTCGGCCATCAGGCGCTCCGCGTAGAGCGCCCATCCCTCGCCGTGCCCGGACACCCAGCAGCCCAGCCGGCGCCACCGGTTGAGCTGGTCGGCCAGCACGACGGCGCGGCCGATCTGGAGGTGATGGCCGGGCACGCCCTCGTGGAACACCGTGGTGGTCTCCTGCCAGGTGTGGAACGTGGTCACCCCGTGCGGCACCGACCACCACATCCGGCCCGGACGCGACAGGTCCTCCGACGGGCCGGTGTAGTAGATGCCGCCCGTGTGCGTGGGCGCGATGCGGCACTCCAGCCGGCGCAGTGGGGCGGCGATGTCGAAGTGGGTGTCCGCCAGCGCGTCGACCGCACGGTCGGACAGCTCCTGCATCCACCGCGCGAGCGCGTCGGTGCCCTCGATGACGTACCGCGGCTCGTCGTCGAGCCGTTTGAGCGCCTCGGCGGCCGAGGCGCCCGGATAGAGCCGGTCGGCGATCGAATCCTGTTCGGCGACAATGCTTCGCAGTCGCTCCAGGCCCCAGGCGTAGGTCTCGTCGAAATCGACCGCCGCCCCGAGGAAGGCGCGCGACAGCAGCCTGTAGTCGTCGCGGCCGCAGGCGTCGACGTCTCGGGCGTGCGGTCCGATCTCCTCGCGGAACACCCCGACCAGCGCGGCGTAGGCGTTGGCCGCGTTCTCGGCGTGCTGGCGCAGCTCGGCGTGCAGGACGAGGTTGTCGGGCACGGCCTGGGAGACCATCTCGATGAACAGACGCTGGATCTGTCCCGACTGCTGGATGCCCCGTCGCACCTGACGGGCGGCGGGCGCCCGGCCGGCGGCCACCGCGGCGCGCAAGGCCTCGGCGTATCCGGCCACCCGCTCGGGGAGCTTCGCGAGGCGACGGCCGATCGTCTGCCAGTCGTCCTCGCTGTCGGTGGGCATGAGGTCGAAGACGTCGCGCATCGTCTGCACCGGCGAGGCGATCACGTTGAGTTCGCCGAGATCCAACCCGGCATCGTGCATGTCGATCAGCACACCGAGCCGTTCCCGCATCGCGGCGACGGTGACGGAGTCGACGTCGTCGACGGGCTCGGCGGCGTCGAGTTCCCGCAGGGCGGTGCGCGCGGCCTCCGCCCGTGCCGCCACGCCGTCGGGGGAGTAGTCGGTGATCTCGTCGTCGAACCCAGCGATCCCCGATTCCGTTGCCGCGCAGGGGTCGAGGGCCGCGAACGTGTCGAGGTAACGCTCGGCGACAGCGTCGACGGCGGTCGCCGCCCTAGCCAAGGTCGGTGGCCGAGAACGTGTCGCAGGCGTTCGGGTCACCGGTCTGGTAGCCGGTGGTGAACCACTTCTGGCGCTCTGCGGAGGAACCATGCGTCCAGGACTCAGGGTTGACCCGGCCGGTAGCCGCCTTCTGGATGCGGTCGTCACCGACGGACGCGGCGGCCGACAGCGCGTCGGCGATGTCCTTGTCGCTCAACGGTTCCAGGAACGGCACGCCCGTGCTCTCCTGCTTGGTGACCGACGCATAATGCGCCCACACCCCCGCATAGCAGTCGGCCTGCAGCTCGGTGCGCACCCCCGCACCGGTGGCTCCCTCGGGGTCCTGCTGGGCGCGGCCCAGCACCCCCTTCAGATCCTGCACGTGGTGACCGAACTCGTGGGCAACGACATACTCCTGGGCGAACGGGCCGTTGCTGGCGCCGAACTTGTCGACCAGCTCCTGGAAGAACCCCGTGTCGAAGTAGGCGGTCTGGTCGGCGGGGCAGTAGAAGGGCCCGACTGCGGTGGTCGCCGGGCCGCAGCCGGTGTTGGTCTGGCCTTCGAACAGCTGAACACGAGGCCGGGTGTACCCCGGCATCAGCTGTTGCCACACCCCGTCCACGGAGTTACCGGTGGCGACCACCCGGCACTGCACGATGTTGTTGGCGTCGGCGCCGGTCTTGCACTGGCTCAGGTCGAAGCCCGACGCGTCGACACCCTGGGTGTCCATCCCCGACTGCTGCGGGAGAACCTGACTGGGGTCGACGCCGAGGAACAGAGCCACCACGACGACCAACAGCCCGCCGAGACCGCCGCCGATCGCGATCCCCCGGCCCGGGCCCCGACCACCACTGCTGGACGTCGTGCTGGTGTCGATCTGCATGCCCTCGTTGAAGGTCATGGCCCTACCTCCGATGCGCCGCCCGGGCCTGGCACCCGGGCGAGCTTAGCTTCGCACACTACGATTCGTGCCGTGGCAGTCGCGGCCGGACAATCCACCGTCGTGCACACCCCGTCCGGTGCCCTGCGGGGCGATGTCGAGGGCGGGATCGGGGTCTGGCGCGGAGTGCCGTACGCCGAGCAACCGACCGGGCCGCGCCGGTTCCTGACGCCGGCGGCGCTCGAGCCGTGGACCGGAGTGCGCGACGCCGTCGAGCACGGCCCGCTGCCGCCGCAGACGAAGTCGTTCGTCGGCGGCGGCCGCGACGATCCCAAAGTCCGCGACGAGGCGTGCCTGACCCTGACCGTGTGGTCGCCGGACACCTCGGCGTCGCTTCCGGTGATGGTGTGGATCCCCGGCGGCGCATTCGTGTACGGCGCGGGGCAGTTCCAGCTCTACAACGGCTCGCGGCTGGCGGCCAACGGCAACGTCGTGGTCGTCAACGTCACCTACCGCATCGGGGTGTTCGGCGGCTTCGAGCTGGGCGATCTCGGGGAGGGTTTCGACGACAACCTGGCGCTGCGCGACCAGATCGCCGCGCTGCGCTGGGTGCGCGACAACATCAGGGCCTTCGGCGGGGATCCCGGTCGGGTCACGGTGTTCGGCGAATCCGCCGGCGGAACCTCGGTGCTGGCGCTCCTTGTCAGCCCGTCGGCCCGCGGGCTCTTCCACCGGGCGATCGCCCAGAGCCCGGCACTGCCGCTGATCGCCGACCGCCGGCTGCGGGCCGAACGCGCACACGACTTCCTGCGCCGTCTCGGGGTGGGCGTCGACGAGGTCAAAGGGCTCCCGCAGCGCCGGCTCCGCCGCGCCGCGGGCGCGGTGCAACTGCAGAGCGCGGCGACGACCCCGACGCTGGCCTACGGGTTGACCCACGGCACGGAGCTGCTGCCCCGCCACCCGATCGACGCGGCGCGCCGCGGGGAGCTGGCGCGCATCCCGCTGATCATCGGCACGAACAACCACGAGGCCTCCATGTTCGCCTGGACCCGGCCGCCGATGCTGCCGACCACGCGGGCATCGGTGGACGCATACTTCGACCGCGTGGCACCTGATGCCAAAGATGATGTGCTGCAAGCCTATCCGGCGTACCCACGGCGCAGCGCGCTGATCGCGATCGGCTCCGACGTGATGTTCGGCGGCCCGGCATGGGCTTTCGCCGACGCCTACAGCGATCGGGCCCCGACGCGGATGTACCGCTTCGACCACTTCGGTCTGAGCCTGCGCATGCTCGGCCTCGGCGCCACGCACGGCAGCGAGATCGTGCACGTGCAGCACAGCTACGCATCGTTCATCGGCCGCAAACTGCATCCGCTGGGGCGGCGGTTCCAACCCGCGGTCGGCGCCCGGATGCAACGCGCCTGGCTGGATTTCGCGTGCAGCGACCGGGTGCACGACGAGGCCAACTGGCCGCTCTACGACACCCGGCGTCGACGCACCCGGCTGATCGCGTCCACGAGGGACGTGGTGGCCGACGATCCCGATGCGGCGCGGCGAGCGGCGTGGGCCGCGTTGTACTAGGGCATCGCCCGTGCGAGAGCCCGATGCCCCTCGAAGCCGGTCTCCTCCGCCCGGGCGCGGTATCGATCCCGCAATTCGGCGTAGGCCCCGTGGTCCCCGCCCGCTCGGGCGAGCATCGCGCGCAGACGCAGCAGCGGCAGTTCGTGGTACAGGAAGACCGGTTCGGTGGGCAGGGCGGCCAGCCGCTCGATCGCCTCGCGGGCGGACTCGAGATCACCGGGGCCGTTGCGGCCCAGCAGCGCCTCGACGAGAACCGACGTCGACCATCCGCGGTTGATGCCCTCGCCCGAGCGTTCCTCGTTGTCGAGCACTGCGCGCACCAGCGCGATCGCGGTGTCGAAGTCACCGGTCCGGATGGCCTCGGCGGCGACGTCGAGGTCGACACACCAGGCGGCGATGATCGTGTAGCGGTGGGCCAGCGCTACCTCGCGCGACTTCGCCAGGAGCTCGAACCCGAGCGCGCGATCGCGGTCGTCGCGGCGCACCAGGATGAGGCCGTGGGTGAACTCGGCGTTGGTGAGCAGGAAGTCGTCCCCGAACTGCCGCGCGATGTCGAGCGCTTCGGCGGTGTCGCGCAGCGCCTCGTCGTCCGGCAGGAGCGCCCAGTTCATGACCGCGATGTATTTGAACATCACGACCGTCGAGAAGCTGAACTTGTCCACGCTGCGCGCGATCGCCAGCGCCTGGTCGAAATCCTCCCGCCAGCCGGCGATGCCGAGACAGCACCGGGTCGACGCACGCATCGCCAGCGCCATCGCCAACGGTGAGCCGAAGATCAGGTTGCCCATCGTCGGGTGTCCCCCCGACAGGTCGATGGCGCGCTGGGCCAGTCGCAGCGACTCGGCCATCTCGCCCGCGTCCCACTTGGCGATGGCCGCCACCATCGGTATCAGCGCCACCGACAGCTCGGGATCGCCGATCGAGTCGAGCAGTTCGACCTGTTCGCTGGCGAGCCGCGATGCCTCGGTGTAGCGGCCGTGGAAGTTGAGCATCTGCACCAGACCGCCCAACGCGATGGCCAGCGACCGCTTGTCCCCGGCAGCGGTGGTCAGGTCGCGCAGTTCGTCGAAGCCGACGTCACCGAGCTCGCCGCCGACGCGCCAGATGGTGGCGCACAGCAGGGTCCGCGGCGCGATCCGCATCGCAGCCCGGTGCGGGTCGGTGTCCGGGAGCAGGTCGGCGACGTCGACCGCATGCCGCCAGCTCATGCGGGCGGCGGCGATCGCGCGGTGGGTCGACCACCTGCCGGCTTCCATGTGCCAGCGGAACGCCCCGGTGAGGTCGCCGGCGGCGTCGAGGTGGGTGGCGATCAGCGCTGCGTTGGCTTCCGCGGCCGCCGGGTCGATCCGCTCGATCGCGGACGCGATGCAGCGGTGCAGCGCGGCGCGTTCGGACTTCAGCTGCGACTCATAGGCGACCGCCCGCATGAGGGGGTGCCGGAACGCGTACTCGACCGGTCGCTCGCCGACCTGGGCGACGAGGTCGGCGTCGATCAACTCGGTGACCGACACGTCCTCGAGCACCGAGCGCAGCAGCTCCTCGGAGAACGGCGAGCCGATCACCGCGGCGGCGTTGAGGGTGCGCTTGGCGGCAGGCCTCAGCCGGTCGATGCGGGCGGCGATCGTGGCCTGCACCGTCGCGGGAACCGAGACGTCGGCGCTCTGCCGGCAGGTGTAGCAGCCGCGAACCCCTTCGAGAACGTGCCGCTCGGCGAGATCGCGGACCATCTCCTCGATGAAGAACGGGTTGCCCGCAGCGCGGTCGACGACGCGCCGCGCCAGCTCGGCCACCGACGGGTCCGTGCCGATCAGCGATGCGGTGAGCTGCGCGGCGCTCGTCTGGTCCAGTGGCCCCAGGCGGATGGTCGATGTCGTCCCGACGGTCAACGCACCCGTGTACTCGGGGCGGTGGGTCACCAGGACCAGTGCTGCCGCGTTCGGAACCACTCCGAGGAAGTCCGCCAGCATCGCCTCGCTGGCCTCGTCGATCCAGTGGGCGTCCTCGACGACGTAGAGGGCGGGCTCGCGACGGGACAGGAGCGCCGTATCGAGCAACGCGGTCAGTCGCCTTCTCCGGGCCTCGGGCGCGATGTCGCCGGCCGCGAGGGAGCCGTCGCCGACGCCGAGCATGTCGTCGAGCAGCAGCAGATCCTCCGGATCGGCGCCGGACAGAGCGGATCGTATTGTGCCCCGGGCTGTTTCGGGCGACATCGAGGCGATGCCGAAGAACGAACGCAGCAGCGCGGTGGCGACGCCGAACGGCACTGAAGCCGTGTGGGATTGGCAGTAGGCCCAGAACACATCGATTCCGTGGGCGGCGGCGGTCGCCGCGATCTCGCGGGTGATGCGGCTCTTGCCGATCCCGGGAGGCCCGACCACCCGGATGACCGAACTGCGCCCCTGCACGGCCGAGTCGAGGTTGCGTTCGATCGCGGCCGTCTCGGCGCTGCGTCCCACGAGCGCGGTCTCCGCGGCACGGGCGCCGCGGTGGGCGGCGACCGCGAGCAGACGCCGGGCCGCCACGGGAGCGGTCGCGCCCTTGATCTGGACCCACTCGGTGTCGCCGAGCGCAACCGCGTGCTCCACCAGCCGCGCGGTCGTCGCACTGAGCATGACCCCGCCCGGCGGTGCCACCGACTCCATCCGCTGGGCCAGACCGACCTGCTCGCCGATGACCGTGTAGCTCGTTGCGGCCGCACCGATTGCGCCGGCGATCACCTCGCCGCTGTTGAGCCCCACCCGGATCGCGAACTCGATGCCGTCGCGAGGGCGCAGCCGATCTGCGAGCGCGCCGGCTTCGGCTTGGATGTCCAGCGCTGCCAGGCAGGCGCGCAGGGCGTGGTCCTCCAGCGCCACCGGGGCGCCGAAGAGGGCCATCACACCGTCCCCGATGAATTTGTCCACCGCGCCGCCGAAACGCTCCACCACGGTCGTCGACCTGTCGAGCAGCTCGGACATGATCTCGCGCAGCCGTTCTGCGCCGGTGACGGCTGCGATGTCCATCGAATGCGCCACGTCGGCGAACAGCACCGTCACCTGCTTGTATTCGGCGACAGGTGGCGGCGCGGACAACGTCGCGCCGCAGCAGTCACAGAACCGTGCGCCCTCGCGGGGTACGGTGCCGCACGCTCTGCATCCGGTCCGTTGCTCACCCATCCGCGTTCCCCGACGTCGGAACGGTCTCGGGGCCACGATAACCCCGGGCCGGGCGTGCGCGAGAGCTATCGCGCCGCGAATCTCCGGTCGGTGTAGCGGCGGAGGTTGTCGAGGAAGCGCTGGAACAGCCGGCCCATCACCGGCCGTCCGGTGAACAGACCGAATCTGCCGGCCACGCCGTTGGGTTTCATCGCCATGATCCACGTCAGGTGGCAGCCGGTTGCGGTGCGCACGACGCGGTAGTCCTCGGCGAACGCGGAAATGCTCGCTGTGCTCGATTCGTTGAATCGAAACGCCATGCGGCGGAACGGTTCCCACGCCAGGAACTCTTCCTCGCCGACGATTCCGCCGCGCATGTGCACCGTTCGGGTGGTGCCGACCCCGCGCGGTTCGGGGCTGGTCCAGGTCACCTTCGTGATGATACTGGCCCACTGCGGCCAGGACGCCGCATCGGCAAGCACCTCGAAGAGCTGCTCCGGGGTGATGGCGAGGTGGACCTTGCTGACGAAGCGGTACGGCGCTGTGTCGACGAAGCCCAGGTCGACGCGCTCGCAGGGGTGCATGGCCATACAGACTAAGTCACGGTGGGTGGTCGGCTGCCGGGTGCGTCGACCCGCACCCCCTCTAGACTGACCTGTCGACCAACCCCGTGAAGAGGAGTACTTCGTGCTGCGCACCCGCACCGCCGGTTCATTGCGTGCCGCCGACGCCGGTCAGACGGTGACGCTGGCCGGCTGGGTGGCGCGTCGACGTGACCACGGCGGCGTCATCTTCATCGACCTCCGCGACGCGTCGGGCGTCTCTCAGGTCGTGTTCCGCGAGGGGCTGGAAGAAGGGCAGGTGCTGGCTGCGGCCCACCGCCTGCGCGCGGAGTTCTGCGTCGCCGTCACCGGCGTCGTCGAGATCCGGCCGGAGGGCAACGCGAACCCGGAGATCGCCACCGGCGACGTCGAGGTCAACGCCACGGCGCTGACCGTGCTGGGGGAGAGCGCGCCGCTGCCGTTCCAGCTCGACGAGAACGCCGGGGAGGAAGCGCGGCTGAAGTACCGCTACCTGGATCTGCGCCGGGAAGGGCCCGGCTCGGCAATTCGGTTGCGGTCCAAGGCCAATGCCGCGGCGCGGGCGGTGCTCGCCGCCCACGACTTCGTCGAGATCGAGACGCCGACGCTGACGCGGTCCACCCCGGAGGGCGCCCGTGACTTCCTGGTGCCCGCGCGGCTGCAGCCCGGCTCCTTCTACGCGCTGCCGCAGAGCCCGCAGCTGTTCAAGCAGCTGCTGATGGTCGCCGGCATGGAGCGCTACTACCAGATCGCGAGGTGCTACCGCGACGAGGACTTCCGCGCCGACCGCCAGCCGGAGTTCACCCAGCTGGACATGGAGATGAGCTTCGTCGACGCCGACGACGTGATCGCGGTGTCCGAGGAGGTGCTGCGGGCGCTGTGGGCGCTGGTCGGCTACGACCTGCCGCTGCCGCTGCCCCGGATCAGCTACGCCGACGCGATGCGCCGCTTCGGCACCGACAAGCCGGACCTGCGCTTCGGGCTCGAGCTCGTCGAGTGCACCGATTACTTCTCCGACACCCCGTTCCGGGTGTTCCAGGCGCCCTACGTCGGCGCCGTGGTCATGCCGGGCGGTGCGTCGCAACCGCGCCGCACGCTCGACGGGTGGCAGGAGTTCGCCAAGCAGCGTGGCCACAAGGGGCTGGCCTACGTACTCGTCGGCGAGGACGGCGAGCTGACCGGACCGGTGGCCAAGAACCTGTCCGACACCGAGCGCGACGGACTGGCCGCCCACGTCGGCGCCAACCCGGGTGACTGTGTGTTCTTCGCGGCGGGCACGCCCAAGGGCGCCCGAGCGCTGCTGGGCGCCACCCGCATCGAGATCGCCAAGCGGCTGGACATGATCGACCCCGGCGCGTGGGCGTTCACCTGGGTGGTGGACTGGCCGCTGTTCGAGCCGGCCGACGAGGCCACCGCCTCCGGTGACGTCGCGGTCGGCTCCGGGGCGTGGACGGCGGCGCACCATGCCTTCACCGCGCCCACACCGGAGTCGGAGGCGACGTTCGACACCGACCCCGGCTCTGCGATGGCCGACGCCTACGACATCGTCTGCAACGGCAACGAGATCGGCGGCGGTTCGATCCGTATCCACCGGCGCGACGTCCAGGAACGGGTGTTCGCGATGATGGGTATCGATCACGACGAGGCGCGGGACAAGTTCGGATTCCTGTTGGACGCCTTCACGTTCGGCGCTCCTCCGCACGGTGGCATCGCGTTCGGCTGGGACCGGATCACCGCGCTGCTGGCCGGTGTGGACTCGATCCGCGAGGTGATCGCGTTCCCGAAGTCCGGCGGCGGCGTCGACCCGCTGACCGACGCGCCGGCCCCGATCACCGCGCAGCAGCGCAAGGAATCCGGGATCGACGCCAAGCCGGAACCGAAGTAGGCCCGGCCGCCCCGGGGCCGCTCAGCAACCGCTCCGTCGCCGTGCAGCCGCTTCACCTGCGCAATACGGGTGATGGGCGGATAATCGGCTGAATCGACGCCGAACGCTCGGGGGAGCGGTCGTAGCCGTCGATCGGGGAAGGGGACGGCGCCGCCATGAGTGAGCGGATCTCGATCCTCATCGCAGAGGATTGCCTGCTGGTGCGCGACAGCGTTGCCCGCGCGCTGTCGACCGATCCCGACGTCTCGGTGGTGGGCGTCGCCGCCGACTACGACTCCGCACTCGAACAGGTCGACAGACACCGACCCACGATGCTGGTCACCGATGTGCGCATGCCCCCGACGTCCACCGACGAGGGGATCCGGCTCGCGCAATGGCTGCGCACCGCGCACCCCGACGTCGGGGTGCTCGTGCTGTCGCAGTACGTCGAACCGCGCTATGCCTCGGGGTTGCTGGAAGGCGGTTCGGCGGGGCGGGGATATCTGCTCAAGGAGCGGGTGTCGCACTTCGACGAACTCGGCGAGGCGGTGCGGCAGGTGGCCGCCGGGGGAACCGTGCTCGATCCGCTCGTCGTGGAGACGCTGCTCGCGCAGCCGCGCTCGGCCGCAGTCCTGAACCGCCTGACCCCCCGGGAACGGGAAGTGCTCGGCGAACTCGCGACGGGGTTCAGCAACCGGATGATCGCGCAGCGGCTGGTGCTGTCGCAGCGTGCGGTGGAGAAGCACATCAACGCCATCTTCGCCAAACTCGACCTGACCGCGGACGACGCCGTGGACCGGCGCGTCAAGGCCGTGCTGATGTTCCTCGACGGCGGCCCCGGATGACCGCGCCGTGCGCGGCACCCCGCAATGGTGGTGTGCACACCATGGTGCGATGCCTGTGGGGCCGCCACCATGGCACCGTGGCGGACCGGCGGGTGCGGGTGTGGGTGGTCGACGACCAAGCCAGCTTCCGCATGGCCGCGGCGGCCACGCTGGACGCCATGGACGGCTTCGAGATCGCCGGCCAGTGTGATTCCGGTGAGGCCGCCATCGAAGGACTTCGGCACGCCGCGGCCGACATGGTGTTGATGGACATCCACATGCCGGGCATGGGCGGGATCGACGCCGCACGCGCCATCAGTGCCCAGCACCCGGGTCTGGTCCTGGTGCTGATGTCGACCTACGACTTCGCCGACCTCCCGGCCGCGGCGGCCGACTGCGGCGCGGCGTCGTATCTCCACAAAGAGCGACTGTGTCCCGACGTTCTGAGCCGGATATGGCGAGCAGCAGGCTGAAGGTCGCCTCCGCGGCCCGGTCGGTACCCGACTGGCGTACCCCGAAGGTCCTCCTCGCGGAGGCCTTCCGCTCGTCGTCGTGGTTCGGCCACGACCTGATCCACCGCCTGCGCACGGAGCGCTTCGAGATCTTCCTCACCGGACACTTCGCCATGTGGGCGGGCGCCGCGATCGTCTTGCCGCTGTTGGAGTATCTGTGGCTGTTTCGATCAG
This sequence comes from Mycolicibacterium chubuense NBB4, assembly GCF_000266905.1. Next base: position 2,412,813 of record NC_018027.1, read on the forward strand.
CGTGGTTGCTCGGATTCGTCACCGTCGGTGTCGCGCAGTGCATCGTGCTCGCCGTGGCACTGAATCTGGCGCACGCCAACAGGTTCGAGCAGTCCATCACCCTGGTGTGCGTCGGCAACTGGATCGCCGCACTGGGCGTCACGTACGTGTCGCCGCCACTGCTGCCGGTGATGGCGCTTCTGGCCCTGGTGCCGGTCGTCTTCGCCGAGCCCTACATCCGCCTGCAGCGGGGGCTGGTCTTCACCCTCATCACCGCGGGCTGCGTGCTGGCGATGGCCGTCGTGGCGCGCTTCACGCCCGTCACGGATGCCGTCGAGCACGCGCCACGCTGGTTGGAGACGGCCTTCATCGTGGTGGCGCTGCCGGTGAATGCCTTGCACGTCATGGTGATCGTCTGGAACAACGCCGCGGCACTGCGGACATCGGAAAGCCAACTCGCCGAACGCGCCACCGAACTGGCGGCTTCCCGCACCCGGCTGATCACCGCCGCCGACGAGGAGCGCCGACGCCTCGAACGCGATCTCCACGACGGCGCCCAGCAGTACCTCGTTGCGCTGTCGGTCCTCATCGGATTGGCCCGCAACGCCGAGAGCGCTAAGTGCCGGTCGCTGCTGACCGAAGCCTCCGGCCTGGTGGACGACGCGATCGCCGAGATCCGCAGGCTCGCCCATGGCATCTACCCCCCGCTGCTGGTCAGCGGAGGGCTCGGTCAGGCACTGCCCGCACTCACCGCGCACGCGGCGGTGCCGGTCCGGCTCGACATGGACGGGGTCGGCCGTCATCCGCCGTCGGTCGAAGCGGCCCTGTACTACTGCTGCAGTGAGGCGCTGCAGAACGCCGCCAAACACGGTGGGCCGGCCACCGCGGTCACGGTGACGGTGCACCAGGAGGACGGGCTCGTCGCCGTGACGATCAGTGACAACGGGTGCGGGTTCGACGCCTCCGCACGGGGATTGGGCCTGACGAACATGACCGACCGGCTGTCGGCGATCGGCGGCGAGCTGTCGATCGACACCGCGCCGGGCCGGGGAACACGCATCATCGCCACGGTGGACACGTCGGGTTCGTGATCCGGCGGGGGGTGCACACACCACCGCCGATCGTGTTGCACACACGGTCGAAGAGTGCGCGCTGGCGCAGCACCATGGACTGCAGCACCGAAAGTGGCTTTTCTGCAGCGTCTTTGAAGACCGTCGGAGGTTCGCATGTCCGCCTTTGATCGTGAAGAGCAGGTGGACGCGTCGCGCGGGTCGCTCCCGGCAGGCACCGTCACCCTGCTCCTGGCCGATATCGAGAGCTCCACCAGGCTCTGGGACGCCCAGCCCGCCAGGATGGCAGAGGCGCTGGCGAGACTGGACCACCTGCTGGACGGCCTCGTTGCGGCCTTCAACGGTGTGCGCCCGGTGGAGCAGGGCGAGGGAGACAGCTTCGTGCTGGCGTTCCGGCGTGCCGGCGACGCCGTGAGTTGCGCGGTCGCCCTGCAGCGTGCCGCGCTGTCGCCGATCCGGCTGCGCATCGGTGTGCACACCGGTGACGTCGACCTCCGCGACGAGCGCAACTACATGGGCCCGACGATCAACCGGGCCGCTCGAGTGCGCGAACTCGCGCACGGGGGCCAGACGGTGCTGTCCTCGGCGACACGTCATCTGGTGCTGGAATCGCTGCCCGCGCAGGCATGGCTGAAGGATCTGGGCTGCTACCGACTCCGCGACCTGCCGCGCCCCGAACGGGTGGTCCAACTGTGTCACCCCGACCTGCACAACGACTTCCCTCCGCTGCGGGGTGGTCGTGCCGAGGCGTTCCACCGCCGCCCGGCCCAGTTGACCGAATTCGTCGGGCGCGCCGGCGACGTCGCCTCCGTCGGCCGGGCCCTGACGGGCAACCGCCTGGTCACGCTCTGCGGCACCGGGGGCGTGGGCAAGACCCGATTGGCGGTCGAAGTGGCCGACCGCGCGGGTGAGCGATTTCCCGACGGCACCTGGTACGTGGACCTCGCGCCGGTGGCCGACCCGAAACGCGTGCCGCTGCTCGCGGCGCAGGCGCTCGCCCTGCCCGACGGGCCCGACCGGACCGCGGTGAGCCGTCTGCTGCAGCACCTCGGCGATCGCCACCTGTTGCTGCTCCTGGACAACTGCGAACATGTGCTCTCCGCGACGACGGCGCTGGTCTCGGCGGTGCTGAGCAGCTGCCCCCGTGTCACCGTGCTGGCCACCAGCCGCGAGCCCTTGCACATCAGCGGCGGGCGCGTCGTCCGCGTGCCGCCGATGGCGGCCGGCGGCGACGCCACCGCACTGTTCACCGCCCGGGCGCGCGACGCCCGGCCCGAGTTCGCTCCCGGCCCCGGCGAACTGGCCCGGATCGCGGAGATCTGCGGCCGCCTCGACGGGCTGCCGCTGGCGATCGAACTCGCCGCCTCGCGGGTCCGCACGCTGTCCCTCGCCGAGATCGCCGAAACCCTGCACGACCCGCCGGCGGTGCTGAGCTGTGAGTGCCGCAGCACGCCCGCTCGCCACCGGAGTCTGCGGGCGTGCCTGGACTGGTCCTACGAGCTGCTGACCGAGTCGGAGAAGGCCTTGCTCGGTCGTCTCGCGACGTTTCCTGGCGGCTTCGACCGGGAGGCCGCGCGGGGGCTCGTTCCCGGACACCGGCTGTCGGGTCGCCAGATCGGCGGCCTGGTCGACGCGCTCGTCGACAAGTCGCTGCTCACCTGCGACAGCAGCGGCTCCCGAGCGCTCTACCGACTGAACCACACCACCCGTCAGTACCTGTTGGAGGCGTCGGCGCACTCGCGAGGCCGAGCCCGCAGAAGGCTGTTGCCAAGAGCGGCCGTCGCCGCCACAATTCCCGCCGGTGCCATCCGGAATAGATAGTCAGACGAGCGGGCTGGAGAGAGCATGACCGAGATCGACAAACAGAAGCTCTACTCCGACACCTCTGCCCTCGACGAGTTCAACCGCAACATCGTCGAGGAGTTCCGGGCCAACGGCGGCAAGGTCGGCGGCCCGTTCGAGGGCGGCACGCTGCTGCTGTTGCACACCGTCGGCGCGAAGTCGGGCCAGCCGCGGCTCTCGCCGCTCGCGTACCTGACCATCGACGGCAAGATGCTCATCGTGGGCTCGTATGCCGGTGCGCCGAAGCATCCGGCGTGGGTGCACAATCTGCGGGCGAATCCGCGGGCCCACATCGAGGTCGGCACCGAGGCCTACGACGTGACCGTCCGCGAGCTGCCCGACGACGAGCGCGAGGCGCTGTATCCGAAAGTCGTCGAGATCGCGCCGGTCTTCGCGGAGTACCAGGCCAACACGTCGCGGGCCATCCCGCTGTTCGAGCTCACCCGCGCCTAGCCCCCCGTCCGCCGAACTTGCATTCCGCGTGGGGCCCTCGTCGTCCTTTGCCGCGTGGAATGCAAGTTCGGCGGGGGTTTTAGAGGCGTTCGATGATGGTGGCGTTGGCCATGCCGCCGCCCTCACACATCGTCTGCAGCGCGTAGCGGCCGCCGCGCTGCTGCAAGGCGTTGACGAGTGTGGTCATGATGCGGGCGCCGCTGGCGCCGAGCGGGTGACCGATCGCGATGGCCCCGCCGTTGACGTTCGTCTTCGCCAGGTCGGCCCCGGTCTCGCGGGCCCACGCGAGCACCACCGGGGCGAACGCCTCGTTCACCTCGAACAGGTCGATATCCGCCAGCGACAGCCCGGCCCGTGTCAGTACCTTCTCGGTCGCGGGGATGACGCCGGTCAGCATGTAGAGCGGGTCGGAGCCCACCGCCACCGTGGTGTGGATGCGCGCCAGCGGGCGCAGCCCCAGCCGTCGGGCCGCCGCACCGCTGGTGATCATCACCGCGGCGCTGCCGTCGGACAGCGGTGAGCTGTTGCCGGGCGTGATGTCCCAATTGATCTGCGGGAACCGCGCGCCGATCGCCTCGTTGTAGAACGCGGGCCGCAGCCCGGCCAGGGTCTCGGCCGTGGTGTCGGGGCGGATGATCTCGTCGGTCGCCAGCCCCGCGATCGGTGCCAGCTCGGTGTCGAACAGCCCGTCCTTGGTGGCGCGGGCGGCCTTCTGGTGGCTCTCGGCGGAGAACTCGTCGAGCTCGGTGCGCGACAGCTTCCACTTGGCCGCGATCAGCTCGGCGCTGATGCCCTGGGCCACCAGCCCGTCGGGGTAGCGCGCGGCCATGCCGGTGCCGAACGGGTTGCTACCGGGCAGCACCGACGAGCCCATCGGCACCCGGCTCATCGACTCCACACCCGCGGCGATGACGACGTCGTAGGCGCCGGCCAGCACGCCCTGGGCGGCGAAGCTGATCGCCTGCTGGCTGCTCCCGCACTGCCGGTCCACGGTGGTGCCGGGCACGCTCTCCGGAAAACCCGCCCCCAGCAACGCATTCCGGGCGATGTTGACGGCTTGGTCGCCCACCTGGGTGACGGCGCCGGCGATGACGTCCTCCACCTCGACAGGGTCCACGCCGGTGCGGGTGACGACTTCGCGCAGGCTGTGCGCCAGCAGGTCGGCCGGCAGCACGCCGTGTAACGCACCACTGGCCTTACCCTTGCCGACGGGGGTGCGCACGGCACCGACGATGACGGCATCGCGGTCATGAAAGTCGGCCATCTGATCCTCCTGAGACTCGCCACTGAGTACTGCTCTCTATACTTAGAGGTAACACCTAGGTTCAGTGATAACAACCCAGCTGGAGAGTGATCTACATGACAGTGCTGCTTGGCCCGTTGGCCGATCGCGACACGTGGTCGGCGGTCGGTCACTGCGCGATCGAGAAGACGATGGGGCTGGTCGGCACCAAGTCGGCGATGCTGATCATGCGGGAGGCGTACTACGGCACCACCCGCTTCGACGACTTCGCCCGCCGCGTCGGCATCACCAAGGCGGCCACATCGGCGCGGTTGTCCGAACTCGTCGAGGCCGGCCTGCTGACCAAGCAGCCCTACCGCGAGCCCGGACAGCGCGCCCGCGACGAGTACGTGCTGACCGAGGCCGGCACCGACTTCATGCCCGTGGTGTGGGCGATGTTCGAGTGGGGCCGTAAACACCTGGGCGACACGCCACTTCGCCTGACCCACCTGGGCTGCGGCGCGCAGGCCGGCGTCGAGGTGGTGTGCGCCGAGGGGCACCGGGTGCCCCCCGACGAACTCGGTGTGCGCCTGGTCAGGTCAGCTGAGCGCGGAACTCCCTCGCCGCACTCATGAGCTCCTCGACCCGGGACTTCTCGGCGGCGTTGGCGAACAGGCCGTCCTTCTTGAAGTACGTGCCCACCACGGCGCCGTCGGCGACGCTGAGCTGGGCGGCGACGTTCTCGGCCCGGACCCCGGTGTTGACGAACACGGGTACCGCGCCTGCCGCCGCCTTCACCACCTTCAGCGCCTCGGTGTCGGTCGGGGCACCGGCCGTCGCGCCGGACACGCAGATGGCGTCCGGCAGTGTCGCGAAGACCGTGGTCCGTGTGATCGACGCCAGGTCGCGGTCGGCGAGGTACTGCGCCGACTCCGGCACGATGTTGAACAGCAGCTTCACCTCGGCGCCGCCGACCCGCGCGCGGTGGCGGGCGACCTCGCCGACATTGGTGTTCCACAGCCCGAAGTCGCTGGCGTACACCCCGGTGAAGATCTCGCGGACGAACTTCGCGCCGGTGGCGACAGCCAGGTCGATCGAGGCCCGGCCGTCCCAGAGCACGTTCACCCCGTAGGGCACCGAGAGGTCGGGCAGCAGCTCGCCGATGATCCTGGCCATGCTGATCGCCGTGATGGGCTCGGTCTTGGTCAGGTACGGCAGGCTGAACTCGTTGCTGATCATGATGCCGTCGACGCCGCCGCTCTGCAGGGCGTCGAGTTCGGTGCGCGCGCGGTCGACGACCGCCGCGATGCCGCCCGCGCTGTCGTAGCCGGGGTCGCCGGGTAGCGCGGACAGGTGCAGCATGGCGATGACGGGCTTGGCGACGTTGAAGACCTCGTCGAGCCAGGTGGTGGTCACTGTGTGCCTTTCTCTCTTCTGTGAGGGGTCGGTGCGGACCCGGTCAGTCCATGTAGGCGCCGCCGTTGACGGCCAGCGCCTCGCCGGTGATGAAGCGCGCGTCATCGGAGAGCAGGAACGCCACCGCACGCGCGACGTCCTCGGGCTGCTCGAGCCGGCCCAGGGGGGTGTCGCCGATCATCATGTCCCGCACGCCGTCGGTGGTGGTGCCGCGCAGCTGCGCCTCCCACTCCAATTCCCTTGACTGCATCGGGGTTTCGACAAACCCCGGGCACACGCAGTTGACGGTGATGCGGTGCTCGCCCAACTCGTAGGCCATCGCCTGGGTCAGGCCCACGACGCCGAACTTCGAGGCGACGTAGTCCGCCAGGAACGGCACGCGGCCCTGCTTGCCCGCCATCGAGGCGGTGTTGACGATCGAACCGGCCACGCCGGCGCGCACCATCTCGCGCGCCGCGGCCTGCCCGCAGACGAACACGCCTTTGAGGTTGACGTCGACGGTCTGCTGGTAGCGCTCCACGGGCGCCTCCAGGAAGCGGTGCATGAACGAGATGCCGGCGTTGCTCACCCACGCGTGCAGTCCAAGCCGGCCCGCGACGTCGGACGCGACGGCCGAGGCCGCCTCGGCGGAGGTGACGTCCAGCTGCGCCGACTCGTGGCCGCGGTCCGGATTCGGCAGTGCCGCGGCGACATCGGCCGCCGCGGCGCCGTCGAGATCGGTGACGACGACGCGCCACTCCCGCCCCGCCAGCGTGCTCGCGATGGCACGACCGATGCCCGACCCTGCGCCGGTCACCACGACTGTTCTGGTCATTTCGCTGCTTCGTCCTTTTCCGTTGTCGTCAGTCGGCGAGACGCCGGCCGGTGTGGGTGTCGAAGAAGTGGGTGGCGCCCTTGCGCACGGCGAGGTCCACCCCGGCGCCCTCGGTGATGCCGGACAGCCGCGCGGTCTCCATGACACTGGTCAGCACGGTGCCGCCCGCATCGAGTGTCACGATGGCTCTGGGCCCGAGATGCTCGACGAGCACGACGCGGGCCGCCCCGCCGTCGTCGCCGGGGTGCAGTGACAGGTCATCGGGCCGCACGCCGACCGTCACGGGTCCGTGCACCGGCGCGCGGTCGATCGGCAACCGGAATCCGTTGGGCTGCAGGAACTCGCCGTCTGACAGTTCACCGTCGAGCAGGTTCATCTTCGGGCTGCCGACGAACGCGGCGACGAAGGTGTCGGCCGGCCGGGCGTAGACCTCCTGCGGAGTGCCCTGCTGGGCGATCTCGCCGTCGCGCATGACCACCATGCGGTCCGAGAGCGTCATCGCCTCTTCCTGATCGTGGGTGACGTACACCGACGTGATGCCCAGGCGCCGCTGGATCTGCAGCAGTTCGGTTCTGGTCTCGACCCTCAGCTTGGCGTCGAGGTTGGACAGCGGTTCGTCGAACAGGAACACCGACGGCTCGCGGATGATCGCCCGGCCGATGGCCACCCGCTGCTGCTGGCCGCCGCTGAGGTCTTTGGGTTTGCGGCCCAGCATCTTCGACAGGCCCAGCGATTCCCCGATCTCGGTCGCGCGCGCCAACGCCTCGCGACGCGGCGTCTTCGACGCCCGCAGGGGGAATGCGATGTTCTCGACGACGGTCAGGTGCGGGTACAGCGCGTAGTTCTGGAACACCATGGCGATGTCGCGCTCGCGCGGCTGCAACGCGGTGACGTCGCGCTCGCCGATGCTGATCGTCCCGGACGTGACGGTCTCGAGCCCGGCCAGCATGCGCAGCGTGGTCGACTTCCCGCACCCGGACGGCCCGACGAGCACCGTGAACGATCCGTCAGGCAGCTCGAGGTCCAGGCCCGCGACGACGGACGTGGTGCCGTACGCCTTGGTGACGCCGGAGAATCGGACAGTTGCCATGAAGTGCCAATCACCAACCCTTGCTCAGAATTTCACCGCGCCGCCGCTGATGCCCTGCACCAGCTTGCGCTGGATGAAGAAGCTCGCCACGACGACGGGAATCACCGCGATGAGGATCGCCGCGCTCATCGAGCCGATCTGCACCCCGCGGAATGTGTTGAAGCCTGCGATCGCCACCGGCAGGATCGCCGCCTTGCCCGGTGCGAGGATGAGGCCGTAGAACAGGTCGTTCCAGGACAACGTGAAGCCGAAGATCGCCGCGGCGCCGATGCCGGGCAACACCTGGGGCAGCACCACCAGCCGGAACGCGGCGAAGCGGCCGAACCCGTCGACCTGGGCCTGTTCCTCCAACGAGCGGGGGACCGCCTCGAAGAACCCGATCAAGAACCAGGTGACCACGGGCAGAACGAAACTCAGGTGCGAGAAGATGACCGGCACCAGGGTGTCGGTGAGACGCAGCGCATACGCCATCGTCAGGAACGGGAACACCAGGACCGCTGGCGGCAGCACCTGGGCGGCCAGCATCCCGAAGCGGGTCAGGGTCCCCCCGGCGCGGTAGCGGGCGATCGCATAGGCGCCCATGCTGCCCACCACGACACTGACTCCGACGGTCACCAGTGCGACGAGCGCGCTGCGGCCCGCGGCCCCGAGGATGCCCGACTCCAACACGTTGTGCCAGCTCGAGAACGTCGGGGCGAACACGACCTGGAACGGATTGTTCAGCTGCTCAGGCGTTTTGAGGCTGGCCAGGGCGATCCACAGGATGGGGAAGCCCACGGTGATGCCCGCCGCCCACAGCAACGTCACCCGCAGCACGGTCACCACGGAGGAGCGAGTCATCGCGGCCCGGCCCCGTCCGTGCGGGCCCTGTCCATCCGGCGGAACGCGATCACGATGACGGCCAGCACGAGGACCAGCACCACGAAGGCCATCGACGATGCCGATCCGAGCCGGAAGAACTGGATTCCGGTCTGATAGATGAAGTACTGCAGCGTCTCCGTCTCGGTGCCCGGCCCGCCGCGGGTGGTGGCGAACACGTACTCGAATACCTTCATCGCGTCGAGACAGCGCAGCAGGATCGCCACCACCAGCACCGGCGCCAGCAGCGGCAGCGTCACCCGGCGCAGCACGTACAGACCGCCGGCGCCGTCCACCCGGGCCGCGTCGAGCGGTTCCTTCGGGATCGACTCCAGACCGGCGAGCAGCAGCAGCACCATGAACGGCGTCCACTGCCACACGTCGATGAACGCCATCGTGAACAACGCGCGTCCGGGCCCGAAGAAGTCGTAGTCGACGCCGAACGTCTTCAGCATCGCCGGGATCGCGCCGAGCTGGTCGTTGAGCAGGAACCGGAAGGTGAGCCCCACGGCGATCGGTGTGATGAACATCGGCGCGAGCAACATCGATCGGGTGAGATCCCGGGCCCAGCGCTGCTTCTGCAGCGCCAGCGCGATGGCCAGGCCGATCACGAGTTCGAGACCGACCGCCACCACCACGTAGAGCGCGGTGGTGCCGAACGCGTGCCAGAAGGCCGTGTCGCCCAGTGTCGCGGTGTAGTTGGCGGCGCCCACCAGGGCGGGCGTGCCGTGATCGGTGAGCTTGTAATCGGTGACGCTGAGGTAGGCGGCGTAGCCGAGGGGGAAGCCGACCACCCCGACGAAAAGCGCGATGAGGGGGGCGACCATGCCGTGGGCAAATGTTGCTGGGGATCTCACGGTAGGTCTTCGCTCCTTTCGTGGGGTGGTCGGTTCCCGGCCCGGGGGCGCGTCAGCCCTGGATCTTCTCGGCCTCGGCCTGCGCGGCGGCCAGCGCGTCGTCGACGCTCTTGGTTCCGGCGACGGCTTCGTTGAGCTCGGTGCCGACTGCCTGGATCATCTCCTCACCGCTGGGCCCCTGGCTCAGGGGCGCCGAGTTGGCGAGCAGCTTCTCGACCGTCTGGTAGTACTCCGCGCCGAACTTGCCGTTCAGCACGGCCGGATTCTTCAGCGTGCTCTGCCGGATCGCGGCGCCGCCCTTCTCGGTGCGCGCGACGTCGTGCGGTTTGCTGGTGATCCAGGACGCGAATGCCCACGCGGCGTCCGGCGTGGCCGAGTTGGCGGGGATCGCCCAGCTCCACGAGCCCAGCACCTGCTTGCCACCGGGGATGGTGGCCAGCTTGACCTTGCCCGCCGCGGGTCCCGAGCCGGGCTCGTTGATGGCGGGCAGCTGCCAGTTGTAGTTGATCATCGAGGCCGACTGGTTGGCCGACACCGAGCGCTGCGCCTCGTCCATGCTCCAGTTCAGGCTGTTGGCCGGTGCGGCGGTCTTGTAGGTGTCGATGTAGGCCTCGAGAGCGCGCTTGGCCTCCGGAGTGTTGAGCGTGAGCTTGCCGTCGGCGCCGTAGATGGAACCGCCGGCCGCGAACAGCCAGTTGCCCCACTCCTCGAAGATCTTGTAGCCGCGCTGAGGCTGCATCGCGATGCCGGCCCGGTCGGGGGTCTTGAGCGCCTTGCTGGTCGAGACGAGTTGGTCGAAGGTGGTGGGCACCTGCTGGTTGGCCGCGGCGAGATCGTCGGCGTTGTACAGGTATCCGAGCGCGTAGTTGTAGAACGGCACGCCGTAGCGCACGCCGTCGACGGTGGTGATGTCGGTCAGCGGCTTGAAGAAGTCGGCGGCGTCGTAGTCCGGCGTGCTGTCGATGCGCGCATCGAGGGGCTGCAGGAACTTCGCCTTGGCGAAGTCGACCATCCACGGGTTGTCGACGACGATCAGGTCGTAGTTCGGCGACGACGACTGGAACGACGACACCAGCTTGTCGCGCATCTGGTCGTAGGTGAGCGACTCGATGTTGACCGAGACTCCCGGGTAGTCCTTGTTGAAGTCGGCGACCATCGACTTGACGATGTCGGTGTCGGGCACGTTCTCCATCAGGATCCGCACCGTGCCCTTGACGTCCTTGGACACCTGGCCGGTCCCGGTGGCCTGCGTCTGTTCGGGGCCGCCGCTGCCGGCGCACCCGGACAGCGCCAGCGCGATGACGGCGAGCAGGGCCAGCACGGCGGAGTGGGCGATCCCGCGACTCCGCCGGGGAGTGGGAATTTGGCTGAATCTCATGACGGCGCTGTTCCTTTCATCGGGTGTTGCGGGCGATTGCATGAGAGATGGGGGTCGTGGCGGTGCCGAGCTCCCGCCATGTCGCATAGGCCGCGTCGTAGGCGTCCCGGCGGGCCGGGTCCGGGGTGTAGGGCGTATCGAGCGTGACGAATCGGGCGGCGTCCGACCAGTCGTCGAGTGCACCCACGCCGAGGGCGGCGATGACCGCGGCACCCAGCGACGCCCCGGGATGGCCCCGCACCGGCAGCATGTCGCGGCCGAGCACGTCGGCGTGGATCTGTTTCCACAGCGTGGACTTCGAGCCGCCGTTGGTGATCATCACCCGCGTGAACGGGATGCCGATCTCGGCGAACACGTCGACGTGGTGGCGGAACCCGAACGCGATCGCCTCCAGCACCGACCGGTACAGGTCGGCCCGGGTGTGCCCGAGATGCATGCCGGCGAACACCCCGCGCAGGTCCGGATCGTGGATCGGGCTCTTCTCGCCGAGAAAGTAGGGGAGGCAGAGGATCTCGGCGGGACCTCGGGCCGCGGCCTCGTCGTCGAGGACGGTCAGTTCGGGACCGCCGATGAGTGCCTGGAACCAGCGGATCAGGCTGCCGCTGGTGGCCATGCAGCCGTTGGGCAGCCAGTGGCCGGGCACGGGATGGGCGTCGAGATAGAGCCGTTCGTCGACGATCTCGGTATCGGTGGCGACCAGGATGTCACCCGCGCCGCCGAGTTTGACCAGCCCGTCGCCCGGGCGGTTCACCCCGGCCGCGTATGCCGACAGGACGTGGTCGGCACCGCCGACGACCAGTGCCGTGCCCTCACACAGACCCGTGGCTTCCGCTGCGCGCGAGCTCAATTCGCCGACCCGGACGCCGGGGCGGTGTACCGGTGCCAGGGTGGCCGGATCCAGTCCGGCGGCACGCACCACGACGTCGGCCACGCCGCCGGCGATGGTGAACAGCCCCGACTCCAGCGCCCAGTTCTGCTCGACGTGCACCGGGGCCCCCAGCGCCGTCAGCACCCAGTCGTACGAGCCCACCCAGTGGGCGGTGTCGCCGTAGACGTCGGGTTCGTGCCGGCGCAGCCACGCGATCGTCGGCGCCACCGACTGCTGGGTCAGCGCCGAGCCGGTCATGCGCACCAGGTCGACGTCCGACAGGGCCGCGGCGAGTTCGGCGACCTCGCGGTGCGCCCGCGCGTCGTTCTGGAGGATGGCCCGCCGCAACGGTTTCCCCGCGGCGTCCACCGCGACCACGGCGGGCACCATGCCCGAGGTCGCCACCGCGCCCACCTGCCCCGGCGCGACGCCGCTGGTGGCCAGCACCTCGCGGATCGACTCGACCACGTTGCGGTACCACTGCTCGGTGTCGGCCTCGGCGAACCCGGGCGCGGGCGAGTGCAGTGCCGTCTCCCGGGTCGCGGTGGCCACGATTGCGCGGGCTTCATCTGATGCGCGGCCCGCCGCGGTGTCTGATGCGCGGCCCCCCGCGGTGTCTGATGCGCGGCCCGCCGCGGTGTCTGATGCGCGGCCCGCCGCGGTGTCCAGCAGCACCGTCTTCGTGCCGGTGGTCCCGAGGTCGATCCCGACGGTGTAGCGCGTCATCGCACCCCCGCAGCCGCCGCGTCGGACGGCGAATCGTCCTGTCCGGCAACGCAGATGACCTCGACTCCGGCGCCACGTGCGGCGACCAGCGCGGGATGGCTCACCGGGCCGTCGCTGACGATGACCTGGATCTGGGACAGCGCGGCGATGCTGACGAATGTGACGCGGCCGAGTTTGCTCTTGTCGGCCGCGACGATGACGCGGTCCGCGCGGCGGCTCGCCGCGCGCTTGACCCGGCTCTCGGCCTGGTGGTAGTCGGAGATCCCGCGGTCACCGTCGATGCCCGCGACACCCATCACGTAGGTGTCGCAGTTGTAGTTGGCCAGCGTGTCCTCGGCGCTGGGACCGATGAGGCTGAGCTCTCCGGCACGCAGCTCCCCGCCGGTGAGCACCACGGTGGTGTCGGGTTCGTCGACGAGCGCCAGCGCGACGAGCACGCTCGGTGTCACGACGGTCAGGCCGAGTCCGCGGCCCCGCAACGAGTTGGCCACGGCCAGCGCGGTGCTGCCCGAATCGAGGATCAGCGTCTCGTTCACGCCGATCAGGTCCGCCACGACGTCGGCGATGTGGATCTTCTCCTGCGCGGCATCGGCCATGCGCGTGGCGAACGACGGTTCGGTGTCCTTGCCCTGCACCGGAATTGCGCCACCGACCACCCGGCGCACTACACCGGCGGCCTCGAGTGCCTCGACGTCGCGCCGGATCGTCATCTCCGAGACGTCGAACTCCGCGGCCAGCTCGGCGTACCCGACCTCGCGCGCGGATCGGACACGCTGTTCGATCCGGTCCCTGCGAGTTCTCACGTCCACGGTGCCTGGTCCCATCTCTGTGGAAAATTCACAGCGACACTGCGCTTTTGCGGGCATTCTGGCTGACCTCGCTCGCGAGGTGGTGTGAATCTATAACAGCCGGTGTGCACTGTCCACACTTCTTCGCTGGAGAGTTCATTTCCGGTACCGAGGCGGTTACCGTGCGCCGGTGCTGGATTTGCGCGTCATCGTCCCCGGCGACCTTCGCGACGCCGTCCTCGGCGTCTTGCGCCGCCAGGTCGGGGTGGCGCACATCCTGGTGCACCGGGGCGCGGCTATCGACCCCGACGGGGACGAGATCTCGGCCGTCATCGCGCGCGAGTCCGCCAACGACGTCATCAAGGAACTCAAGGCGCTCGATGCGCAGCACCGCGGCGCGATCACCCTGACCGTGCTGGACACCGTGCTGTCGAGCACCGCTCACGAGGCCGAGGACCGAGCCGAGGGCGATCCCGCCGACGCGCTGGTGTGGGACGAGCTGATCACGCGCACCCGCGAGGAGTCGACGCTGTCGGTGACGTTCCTGATGTTCCTGACGCTGGCGTGCCTGCTGGCCGCGATCGGCGTCGTGACCGATTCGATGGTCACCGTCGTCGGCGCGATGGTCCTCGGTCCGGAGTTCGGCCCGCTGGCCGCTCTGTCGGTGGCGATCACGCAGCGGCGCGGCGAACTCGCCCGCCGCGCGCTCGTCGCGCTGCTCGTCGGCTTCCCGATCGCGATGGCCATCACCGCGCTGCTGACGCTGGCGGGGGAGGCCGTGGGCTGGCTGAGCCTGGACACCGTGCGCAAGGTTCACGAGGTCGACTTCATCTTCCAGGTCGGGCCGGTCTCGTTCGTGGTCGCACTGCTGGCCGGCGCCGCGGGAATGCTGTCGCTCGTCTCGGCCAAGTCGTCGGCGCTGGTCGGGGTGTTCATCTCCGTCACCACGGTGCCCGCGGCGGGCTTCGCCGCGGTCGCCGCGGTCCTCGGCGATTGGGACGTCGCGGCCAAGTCGGCCGCGCAGCTCGGGGTGAACCTCGTGGGCATCGTCGTCGCCGGTGTCCTCGTGCTGGTGCTGCGCCCGCGCGGCAATCCGATCCCGCGGGCAGCGCAGACTTGACGGAACTGCGGTGGCGCATCCCGTGTGATGGGATCTAGCGCTATGGGTATCAAGGTGGCCCTGGAGCATCGCACCAGGTACACGTTCGACCGCCTCGTCGAGGTGTACCCGCATGTCGTGCGCCTGCGGCCCGCGCCCCACTCGCGCACGCCGATCGAGGCCTACTCGCTGCAGGTCGAGCCGGCAGACCACTTCGTCAACTGGCAACAGGACGCGTTCGGCAACTTCCTGGCCCGCCTGGTCTTCCCGACCCGCGCCCGCAGCCTGTCCATCACCGTCGGACTGATCGCCGACCTGAAGGTCATCAATCCCTTCGACTTCTTCATCGAGGATTACGCCGAGCAGTTCGGCTTCGCCTACCCCAAGACGCTGGCCGACGACCTCGACCCGTATCTGAGACCGGTCGACGAGCACGGTGAGGGATCCGGGCCGGGCGATCTCGCCGAGGCGTGGGTGAAGAACTTCTCCGCGGCCTCCGGTACCCGGACCATCGACTTCCTGGTCGCGCTCAACCGCGCGGTCAACACCGACGTCGGCTACAGCGTGCGCATGGAACCGGGCGTGCAGACCCCGGATTTCACGTTGCGGACCGGAATCGGGTCGTGCCGGGACTCGGCCTGGCTGCTGGTGTCGATCCTGCGTCAGATGGGGTTGGCGGCGCGTTTCGTCTCCGGTTATCTGGTGCAGCTGACCTCCGACGTCGAAGCGCTCGACGGTCCGTCGGGACCCGCGGCCGACTTCACCGACCTGCACGCGTGGACCGAGGTCTACATTCCCGGGGCGGGCTGGATCGGTCTGGACCCGACCTCGGGGCTGTTCGCGGGCGAGGGCCACATCCCGCTGTCGGCCACTCCGCATCCGGAGTCCGCGGCCCCCATCTCCGGCGCCACCGAACCGTGCGAGACGACGCTGGAATACAGCAACGTCGTCACCCGCATCCACGAGGATCCGCGGGTCACGCTGCCCTACTCCGACGAGTCGTGGGCGGCGATCACTGCGCTCGGCGACAGCGTCGACGAGCGTCTGGCCGCCGGCGACGTGCGGCTCACCATCGGCGGCGAACCGACGTTCGTGTCGGTCGACCACCAGGCCGACCCGGAGTGGACCACCGAGGCCGACGGCGCACACAAGCGCCGGTGCGCCTCCGCGCTGGCGTCCCGGCTGAAGAAGATCTGGGCGCCACAAGGTTTGGTCCAGCGCGGCCAGGGCAAGTGGTATCCCGGAGAACCGTTGCCGCGCTGGCAGATCGGGCTCATGTGGCGCACCGACGGTAAACCGCTGTGGGCCGATGAGAGCCTGCTGGCCGACCCGTGGCCCGAACACCCCGAGCCGGCGCCACTGACCCCTGATGCCGCCCGGATTCTGCTCACCGACGTCGCCGCGGGCCTCGGGCTGCCCGCCGGCCGAGTCCGGGCGGCCTACGAGGACGCGCTGAGCCGGCTGGCCGCCTCGGTGCGCCGGCCCGCCGGCCCGCCTGTGTCCGCCGCCGACGACCTCGAGGCCGACAGCGCGGATGCCCGCGCTGCGTTGATCGGCCGCCTCGACGCACCGGTCACCGAACCGGCGGCTCACGTGTTGCCGTTGCACCGCCGCGACGACGGTGCGGGGTGGGCCAGCGCGGACTGGCGGCTGAGGCGCGGCCGGATCGTCCTGCTCGCGGGCGACTCCCCGGCCGGGCTGCGGCTTCCGCTGGACTCCATCAGCTGGACCCCGCCGCCACCGTCGTACGAGTCCGACCCGCTTCAGAGCCGCGGTGCGCTCGCGTCCGGCGACGACGGTGACGACGCCGCCGCCCGCGAGTCCGTCGACGACGCCGACTGGACGCCGACGACCGCCCTGGTGGCAGAGATCCGGGACGGCCTGCTGTACGTCTTCCTGCCGCCCACAGAGGAATTGGAGCATTTCGTCGACCTCGTGCACCGTATCGAGGTCGCGGCGGCCGAGGCGAGCTGCCCGGTGGTGATCGAAGGTTACGGACCGCCGACCGACCCGCGGCTGCGCTCGGTGACCATCACGCCGGACCCGGGCGTCATCGAGGTCAACGTGGCGCCCTGCGCCGGCTTCGCCGAACAGCGCGAGCAACTCGAGACGCTCTACGAGCAGGCGCGCCTGGTCGGGCTCTGCACCGAGTCGTTCGACGTCGACGGCACCCACGGCGGTACCGGCGGCGGCAACCACATCACGCTGGGCGGCGCGACGCCGGCCGACTCTCCGCTGCTGCGCCGCCCCGATCTGCTGGTGTCTCTGCTGACGTACTGGCAGCGCCACCCGTCGCTGTCGTACCTGTTCGCCGGCCGGTTCATCGGCACCACGTCGCAGGCGCCCCGGGTCGACGAGGGCCGCCCCGAGTCCCTCTACGAGCTCGAGATCGCCTTCGCCGAGATCGCCCGGCTGTCGAACGGCAAGGGCGCCCCGAAGGCATGGCTGGCCGATCGTGCCCTCCGCCACCTCCTCACCGACATCACCGGCAACACCCACCGTGCCGAGTTCTGTATCGACAAGCTCTACAGCCCCGGCAGTGCCCGCGGCCGGCTCGGCCTGCTGGAACTGCGCGGCTTCGAGATGCCGCCACACCCGCAGATGGCGATGGTGCAGTCGCTGCTCGTGCGCGCGCTGGTGGCCTGGTTCTGGGAGCAGCCGCTGCGCGCCCCGTTGATCCGCCACGGGGCGAACCTGCACGGCCGATACCTGCTGCCGCACTTCCTGATTCAGGACATCGCCGAGGTCGCCGCCGACCTGCGCGGGTACGGGATCGCGTTCGACACCAGTTGGCTGGACCCGTTCACCGAGTTCCGGTTCCCGCGGATCGGCACCGCGGTGTTCGGCGGCGTGGAGATCGAGTTGCGCGGCGCGATCGAGCCGTGGAACGTCCTGGGGGAGGAGGCCACCGCCGGCGGCACGGCACGCTACGTGGACTCGTCGGTGGAACGCCTCCAGGTGCGGCTGATCGGCGCCGACCGGCACCGCTTCCTCGTCACCGTCAACGGGCACCCGATTCCTATGCTCGCGACCGACAGCGCCGACGTGCAGGTGGGTGGTGTCCGCTACCGGGCATGGCAGCCGCCCAGCGCGCTGCACCCGACCATCACCGTTGACGGGCCGCTGCGGTTCGAGCTCGTCGACACCGCCACCGCCGTGTCACGCGGCGGCTGCACCTATCACGTCTCCCACCCCGGTGGCCGCGCCTTCGACACCCCGCCGGTCAACGCCGTGGAGGCCGAGTCGCGGCGCGGGCGGCGCTTCGAGGCCACCGGGTTCACCCCGGGCACGGTCGATCTTGCCGTCCTGCGCGAGAAGCAGGCACGGCAATCCACCGACGTGGGCGCGCCGGGAATCCTCGATCTGCGGCGAGTGCGTACCGTGCTGCAGTAATGGCACGTCCCGCAACCGATCCGGCGTCCCGCCCAGGGGTGTCCGACACCGACCCGCTGCTGCCCTACGGCTCGATGCGGGCCCAGCAGACGCTGTTCGACGTGCGGCCCGGGGTGGCGCCCGTGACCGGATACGACGAATTCGTCGACGCCGCAGGCCGCGTCAGACCCGCGTGGCAGGAGCTTGCGGACTGCGTCCGCGACCGCGGCCGGGACGGCATGGACCAGCTGCGCGCCGCAGTGCGCGATCTCGTCGACAACGACGGCATCACCTACATCCAGCTGGAGCAGCCGGTCGATGCGCCCGACGGCGAGGACTCCGCGATTCCCGGGCCGTGGCATCTGGATGCGTTGCCGTTGTTGATCGACGCGGCCGACTGGGACCGGCTCGAGGCCGGGCTGGTGCAGCGTTCGCGGCTGCTCGACGCCGTGCTGACCGATCTCTACGGTGAGCGCCGCGCGGTCACCAGCGGTGCACTGCCCCCGCAGCTGCTGTTCGCCCATCCCGGCTACGTGCGGGCCGCCCGCGGCATCGAGGTGCCCGGACATCACCAGCTGTTCCTGCACGGCTGTGACGTCAGCAGAAACAGCGCGGGTGAGTTCTGCGTCAACGCCGACTGGACGCAGGCGCCCTCGGGCGCCGGTTACGCGCTGGCCGACCGGCGCGTCATCGCACACGCGGTTCCCGACCTCTACGAGCAGGTCGGCCCGCGGCCCGCCTCGCCGTGGGCGCAGGCCCTGCGGCTGGCCCTCATCGACGCCGCCCCCGAATCGGCCGAAGAGCCCGTGGTGGTGGTGCTCAGCCCCGGCATCCACTCCGAGACGGCCTTCGATCAGGCGTACCTGGCCGGTGTTCTCGGTCTGCCCCTGGTGGAGAGTGCCGATCTGGTGGTGCGCGACGGCAAGCTCTGGATGCGTTCGATGGGCACGCTCAAACGCGTGGACGTGGTGCTGCGCCGCGTCGACGCCCTGTACGCAGACCCGCTCGACCTGCGGGCCGACTCGCGGCTGGGTGTGGTGGGTCTGGTGGAGGTGCTGCGCCGCGGGTCGGTGACGGTCGTCAACACGCTCGGCAGCGGCGTGCTGGAAAGTCCGGGCGTGCTGCGCTTCCTTCCCGAACTGGCCGACGAGCTGCTCGGCGAGACGCCGCTGCTCGAGTCCGTCCCGTCGTACTGGGCGGGCATCGACGTCGAGCGATCGCATCTGCTGGCCAATCTGTCGTCACTGCTCATCCGGCCCGTCACCGGCGGAGACCCGATCGTCGGGCCGGAACTGTCGGCGGCCCGGCGCGAGGAACTCGCCGCGCGCATCGCCGCCGCACCGTGGCAGTGGGTGGGGCAGGAATTGCCGCAGTTCTCCTCGGCGCCTTCGGACTCCCTGGCCGGCGGCCTGGTGTCCTCCAGTGTCGGTATGCGGCTGTTCACGGTGGCCCAACGCAGCGGGTACGCGCCGATGATCGGCGGGCTGGGGTATGTGCTGGCCCCCGGTGCCGCGGCCTATCGATTGAAGACCGTTGCAGCAAAAGATCTCTGGGTTCGGACGCCGGCTCGCGTCACGGCGGAGTCGGTGAGCCTGCCGACGCTGGCCACGTCGAGCCCGACCGTCGAGATCAGTTCGCCGCGTGTGCTCTCCGATCTGTTCTGGATCGGCCGCTACGCCGAGCGTGCCGAGCACATGGCGCGGCTGCTCACCGTCACCCGGGAGCGGTACCACGAATTCCGTTATCGCAGAACACTCGACGGCAGTGACTGCGTGCCCGTGCTGCTGACCGCGCTGGGCGCGATCACCGGGACCGACACCGGTGGCGGCGGTGATCACGCCGAGATGGTGGCCACCGCCTCGACGACGCTGTGGTCGCTGACCGTCGACCGGCACCGCCCGGGTTCGCTGGCACAGTCGGTGGAGCGCCTCGGCCTCGCCGCGCGCTCGGTGCGCGACCAGATGTCCAACGACACCTGGATGGTGCTGTCGGCCGTCGAACGTGCGCTGCTGCACGCCGCCGAGACGCCTCCGGATTCCAAGGCCGAAGTCGAGGCCTTCCTCTCCTCGGCCAGCACGCTGACGCTCGGGGGCATGCTCGCGCTGTCCGGCGTGGTGGCCGAGTCGATGGTGCACGACGTGGGCTGGACGATGCTGGACATCGGCAAGCGCATCGAGCGGGGGCTGGCGCTGACGGCGCTGCTGCGCGCCACGCTGAGCAGAGTCCGTCAACCCGTTGCCGAACAGACCATCACCGAATCGGCGTTGGTGGTATGCGAATCGCTGGTGAGCTACCGGAGACGCAACCCCGGCCGGGTCAGCGTGGCCGGCGTGGCGGAGCTCGTGCTGTTCGACGTGGAGAATCCGCGCTCGCTCGCCTACCAGCTGGACAGGCTGCGCGCGCACCTGCGGTCGTTGCCCGGGTCGTCGGGGTCCTCGCGTCCGGAGCGCACGGTCGACGAGATCGCCACCCGGCTGCGCCGGATCGAGCCCGACGAGCTCGAGGGCGTCACCGCCGACGGCCGCCGCGAGGAGTTCGACGGGTTGCTCGCCGGTATCCATCGCGACCTGCGGGAGCTCTCGCGCGTCATCACGGCCACACACTTGTCGCTGCCGGGCGACATGCAACCGCTGTGGGGACCCGACGAGCGGCGGGTGGTGCGGTGACCAGCCGGGCTTACGAAATCACCCACCGCACGCAGTACACATACTCCGACGTGGTCACCAGTTCCTACGGTCGTGGCTTCCTCACCCCCAGGGACTCGGCCCGCCAACGCTGCCTGTTCCACGAAGTGACCATCGACCCGGAGGCGGCCGACAGCTCCACCAGCCGCGACGCGTACGGCAACCTCAGTACGTATTTCCACGTCACGCAACGGCATCGCAGGCTGAGCATCACCAGCCGGTCGATCGTCGAGGTGGACCGGCCGGCGCCGGACCGCTACGACGGCTCCTCGTCGCGTGCGCCGTGGGAGATCGCCCGTCCCGTCGGGCCCGGCGGGGCGCTCGCCGCCGAGTTCACCCTCGATCTGCAACCGCCCGAGATCACCGACGGCGTCCGCGCCTATGCCGCACCGAGTTTTGTCGCGGGCCGACCGCTGATCGACGTGCTGCGTGACCTGACCGCGAGGATCCACGCCGACTTCACCTACCGGTCCGGGTCGACCACGGTGTCGACCCAGGTGAGCGAGGTTTTGGCGGCGCGGGAAGGGGTATGTCAGGACTTCGCGCGGCTAGCGATCGCCTGCCTGCGTGCCAACGGTCTGGCAGCCAGCTACGTTTCCGGGTACCTGGCCACGGACCCTCCCCCTGGGAAGGAACGCATGGTGGGCGTCGACGCGACACACGCATGGGCATCGGTGTGGACGCCGCAGGGCCTGTGGTTGGGGCTGGACCCGACCAACGATCAAATGGTCGACGAGCGTTACGTCACGGTCGGTTTCGGACGCGACTACGCCGACATCCCGCCGCTGCGCGGCATCATCTACACCGACTCGGAGAGCAGCGCCATCGATGTCTCCGTCGACGTGGCGCCCTACGAAGGAGGGATGTCGCATGCGTGACTTCACCTGTCCCAATTGCGGTCAGCGTCTGGCCTTCGAGAATTCGGTGTGCCTGAATTGCGGTAGCTCGCTCGGGTTTTCGCTCGACGACATGGCACTGCTGGTGATCGCGCCGCCCGAAGAGAGCGAACACGCCGGCGCGGTCGACGAGAGCCGCTTCCAATTGTGCGCGAACATGCATCTGGCCGAATGCAATTGGCTGGTCGAAAAGGGGCCGATCGCCAAGCTGTGTGTGTCGTGTGCGTTGACCCGCACCAGGCCCAACGATGCCGACACGATCGCGCTGGCGGCGTTCGCGGCGGCGGAGCGGGCGAAGCGCCGGTTGATCGCCGAGCTGCACGAACTCAAGCTCCCGATCGTCGGGCGCGACGAGGACCCGCAGTTCGGCCTGGCGTTCGACTTGCTGTCCAGTCAGTTCGAGAAGGTGTTCACCGGCCACCACAACGGCGTGATCACGCTGGATCTGGCCGAGGGCGACGATGTGCACCGCGAGCAGTTGCGCGTCTCGATGGACGAGCCGTACCGCACGCTGCTGGGGCATTTCCGCCACGAGATCGGCCACTACTACTTCTACCGTCTGGTCAGCACGTCACGGGACTACCTGACTCGGTTCAACGAACTGTTCGGCGACCCCGATCTGGACTATCAGGCGGCGCTGGACCGCCACTACAGCGAGGGCGCCCCGCCGGGGTGGGAGAACGAGCACGTCTCGTCCTACGCCACCATGCATCCCGCCGAGGACTGGGCCGAGACGTTCGCGCACTACCTGCACATCCGGGACACGCTCGACACCGCCGCGGCGTTCGGCTTCGCGCCGGCCACCGCGACCTACGATCGACGAGTTCTGGGGCCCAGCGGGTTCGACACGCTCATCGAGATGTGGTTGCCGCTGTCCTGGGCGCTGAACATGGTCAATCGATCGATGGGCAGGGATGACCTGTACCCGTTCGTGCTTCCGCCCGCGGTGCTGGAGAAGATGCGGTTCCTCCACGCCGTCCTCGACGAGATCACCTCGGACCCGAAGAAACTCGCCGAGGTCGGCGCGCCCTCCCCGGAGCAGAAGCAACAGCTCGGTTGACCGCCGGTCAACGTGTGGCGCCGTCGGCGAGGAGCCGCCGCGCTTCGGCTGCGCCGTCGAGTGCCCGGGTGGTGCGCGCGGTGATCTGCCACCGGCCGTCTGTGCGGTGCAACTCGAAGTGATTCGCGCCGGCCCGCGCAGGCACGAATCGTCCGCCGCGGTGCACGAGGAGCACCGACTCGCACACCGCCACCGCGTGGTCGCCGTCGACGGTCACGACCGCCGGGCCGAGGAAGTGGCAGCAGCCGGTGCCGATCAAGCTCTGGTGTTCCGGCGAGCGCACCATGGCGGCCACGTCAGCGCGACTGCGCA
Source organism: Mycolicibacterium chubuense NBB4 (assembly GCF_000266905.1). Next base: position 2,435,597 of record NC_018027.1, read on the forward strand.
TCGTCCAGCCCTCGACCTCGTAGCTGCCGTCGTCGGCCCACAGCTCTGCGGCGGCGTCGGCCGCACCGGCATCCACCAACGGTCCGTAGCGGGCGATCATCCGTTCGATCGCGCGTTCGTCCTCGATGCGTGCAAGTCGCCGCTCCAGTTCGGCCAGTCGCTCATCCACCCGTCAAGGTCTACCCGAGCGCCGCGCTACCCGTCGAGCAGGCGCTGCATGAACCGGTGCGTGCCGAGCACCACTTTCGCGCGGTCGGGATCGTTGCGCCGCGCCACGTCGGCGTCGTTGCCGCCGGCGATGTGGACGGGGCCGTGAGGCAGTCTGGCCAACCCCTCGGCGGCGACGTCCGCCGGTTCGGCCACCCGCAGACCGGGCACGTCGAAGTTCAGTCCGGCGCGCTCCATCGCAGGCGTGCGGGTCACCCCCAGCACCAGTTCGAGTACGTGCACGCCGTGCGGCCTCAGCTCCAGCCAGAGGCTTTCCGCGAAGATCCGGCTGAACGCCTTCACCCCGCCGTAGACGGTGTGCCGGACCGAGCCCAGGTAGCCGGCCATCGAGCCGACCAGCAGGATGCCGCCGCGGCGGCGCTCCCGCATCGGACGGCCGTAATGCTGCACCAGGGCGAGCATCGCGGTGACGTTGAGGTCGATCACCCGGCCGAAATCAGCGAGCCCGCCGTCGAGGAACTCCTCGCTGCACGTGTTGGCCCCGGCGTTGTAGATCAGCAGACCGACCTCGACGTCCGCCGTCGCCGCGATCACCGCGTCCGCGCCGTCGATCAAATCCGTTGCCACGAACCGTGTCTCGACGCCGAACTGCGCGCACCGCGCCGCCGTCCGCTCCAGTGGAGCCGGTGCCCGTGCCACGAGCACCAGGTTCACGCCCGCCTGCGCCAGCAGTACGGCGAATTCCGCGCCGACGCCCTCGGAGCCGCCCGCGATCACTGCCCAGGGCCCGTAGGCCGTCAGATCCGTCACCCGACGATGATCGCGCGATCGCGTCGAAGCGGGCAACACGCGGGCGGATGTCGGCCGCCGGTGCCGCGGGGGTCCCTACGATCACCCGGTGGCTGATCGCTATGGCACCGACATCCTCGCCGCCAATCCGCATCGCAAGCCCCGGTCCACCGAGCAGCCGATCGAGATCGGCATGGTGGTCGAGGATGCGCAGACCGGGTTCGTGGGCGCCGTCGTACGGGTCGAGTACGGGCGCATGACGCTCGAGGACAGGCACGGCCGTACCAAACCGTTTCCCGTGGGCCCCGGCTATCTGATCGACGGCAAGCCGGTCATCCTCACCGCGCCCAAGAAGGCGGCGCCGAAGGCCCCGGTGCGCACCGCGTCGGGATCCGTCGCGGTGGCCGGTGCCCGGGCTAAGGTCGCGCTGGCCAGCCGGATCTACGTCGAGGGCCGCCACGACGCCGAACTGGTCGAGCAGGTCTGGGGTGAGGATCTGCGGATCGAGGGCGTGGTCGTCGAATATCTCGGCGGCGTCGACGACCTGGCGGCGATCGTCTCCGAGTTCCGCCCCGGGCCGGGACGCCGGCTGGGGGTACTGGTCGACCACCTGGTGCGGGGTTCCAAGGAAGCCCGCATCGCCGAGACCGTCCGCCGGGGACCGGGCGGCGAGCACACGCTGGTGGTCGGCCACCCGTTCATCGACATCTGGCAGGCGGTCAAACCCGGCCGGCTCGGGATATCCGCCTGGCCGCAGGTCCCCAGGGGCCAGGACTGGAAGCACGGTGTGTGCGCGGCGCTGGGCTGGCAGCATCGTGACCAGGCCGACATCGCTGCGGCCTGGCAGAAGATCCGCGGACGGGTACGCGACTGGACCGACCTCGAGCCGGAGCTGATCGGTCGTGTCGAGGAGTTGATCGACTTCGTCACCGCACCCGTGTAAGCAGGGAGCGTGTCCGACAGCCTGTTCGACGTGCCCGGCGAGTCCTCAGCACCTGCCACCGGCCCGGCGGGGTCGGCGCCGCTGGCGGTCCGGATGCGCCCGGCTTCGCTGGATCAGGTTGTCGGCCAACAGCACCTGCTGAAGCCCAACTCGCCGCTGCGCCGGCTGGTCGAGGGCTCCGGCGCGGCCTCGGTGATCCTCTACGGCCCGCCGGGTACGGGCAAGACCACGCTCGCCTCGCTGATCTCGCAGGCCACCGGACGAAGGTTCGAGGCCCTCTCGGCGCTGTCGGCCGGCGTGAAAGAGGTGCGCGCGGTGATCGATACGGCGCGGCAGGCGTCGATGCGCGGCGAGCAGACGGTGCTGTTCATCGACGAGGTGCACCGCTTCTCCAAGACACAGCAGGACGCGCTTCTGGCCGCGGTGGAGAACCGCGTGGTGCTGCTGGTGGCTGCGACGACGGAGAACCCGTCGTTCTCGGTGGTGGCGCCGTTGCTGAGCCGGTCGCTGATCCTGCAGCTGCAACCCTTGACCGCCGCCGACATCGCGACGGTGCTCCGGCGGGCCATCGACGACGAGCGCGGACTCGGCGGCACGGTGAGCGTCACCGACGACGCCGTCGATCTGTTGGTGCAGTTGTCGGCGGGAGACGCGCGGCGGGCGCTGACCGCGCTGGAGGTCGCGGCCGAGACGGGAGAGCAGGTCACCGTCGAGGTGATCGAACAGTCACTGGACAAGGCGGCGGTGCGTTACGACCGCGACGGTGACCAGCATTACGACGTCGTCAGTGCGTTCATCAAGTCGGTGCGCGGGTCCGACGTCGACGCGGCGCTGCACTATCTGGCGCGCATGCTGGTCGCGGGGGAGGACCCGCGCTTCGTCGCCCGGCGGCTGATGATCCTCGCCAGCGAGGACATCGGCATGGCCGACCCGACGGCGCTGCCGACCGCGGTCGCGGCCGCCCAGACCGTGGCGCTGATCGGAATGCCCGAGGCCCAGCTGACGCTGGCGCACGCCACGGTCCACCTGGCCACCGCGCCGAAGTCCAACGCCGTCACCACGGCGCTGAGCGCCGCGATGGCCGACATCCGGGCCGGTAAGGCGGGCCTGGTCCCGGCGCATCTGCGTGACGGGCATTATTCGGGTGCGCAAAAGCTGGGCCACGCGATCGGTTACCGGTACTCCCACGACGACCCGGATGGTGTTGTGGCGCAACAATACCCACCCGACGATCTGGTGGGCGTCGACTATTACCGGCCCACCACCCACGGCGCCGAGCGCGAGATCTCGACCCGCGTGGACAAGCTGCGGGCGATCATCCGCCGCAAACGCTGAGTATTCAGTTCTTCAACGCTCTCCAGTGGCGCTCAACCGCTCCGTTCACCGCCTCCGTGTGATGCGCGCGGTGATTCCGCCCGGGGTGGTCGAAGCCCCGAAACGGAGTGATCCCGGCTGGTCGGGGGCCCAGCCGGGATCACAGGGATGAAGATGTCGCCAGTCAGCGCAGCATTCCCGAGCGCCGGCCGCCCATCAGACCCGAGCGGCGACGGCCCATCAGCGCGGCGACCAGAGCAACACCCGCCGCGGCGACGACCACCTGCACCAGCAACTCGAGCCAGTCGACTCCGCTGGTTGCCGTGGGGATTCCGACCGCGCGGGCGATCGCCGTACCGATGAAGGCGCTGACGATGCCGACGAGGATGGTGAGCAGCATTCCGATGGGCTGCTTTCCAGGCAGAACCAGACGGCCGAGAACGCCGACGACGATGCCGATGAGGATTGCGCTGATGATCCCGGTGATGGTCATTTCTTCCTCCAGAAGTCCGTTGCGTGCTGGCGGCATACCCTCGGTGGTTCGTCAATAAACGGTGGCGTCAATGATGCGCGGCGAGGGCGGCGACCCGCCGGCGATCAGCGGTGGCTCCGTCGCCGCGCCAGCACGCCGGCCGCGAGGACGGCCGCGGCGGCTCCGGCCACGGCCGCGGCGCGTTGCTTCGGCGCGGGGATCGTTCGGGCCGAGTCGATCGGGCTCTCGCCGCGCAGACCCGCCGCGAGCACCTGGGCACTGTGCAGCGGCGTGCGGTCGTCAGCCAGACTGCGGATCTGTGTCCGGCAACTGAACCCGTCGGCCAGGACCAGGGTGCCCTTGTCGGCGGCCCGCACGGCCGGCATCAACTTGTCCTCGGCGCAGGCCACCGAGACGTCGTAGTGCCCGCGTTCGAAGCCGAAGTTGCCTGCCAGGCCGCAACATCCGGCGTCGAGTACCGTGGCGTCCACTCCAGCGTCGGTCAGCATCTGCGATTCCTTCGACATGCCGAGAATCGCGTGCTGATGGCAGTGCGGCTGCACGATCGCCTTCTCGTCGACAGTCGGCGGATTCCACTGCTCGCCGCGCTCGGCCAGTAATTCGCCCAGCGTCCGCGTCTGCTGGGCCAGTCGGCGGGCGTCCTCGTCGCCGTAGAGCAGCTCGGGCAGGTCGGACCTGAACACGGCAGCGCAACTGGGTTCGAGCACCACCACCGGCACGCCGGCACGCAGCACGGGGGAGAGAACGTCCAGCGTGCGACGGGCGATCCGTTTGGCCGTCGCGAGTTGCCCGGTTGATATCCAGGTCAGACCGCAGCACACCGCCTTCTGCGGAACCTCGACGGCGAACCCGGCCGCCTCCAGCACCGCGACGGCGTCGCGGGCGATCCCCGTGTCGAAGTTGTTCGTGAAGGTGTCCGGCCAGAGCAGCACGCGCGGTCGTTCCGCTGGTGCGGCGGTGGAGCGGCGAGCGAACCACCGGGTGAACCGCTGCGGCGCGAATGACGGGATGTCGCGGTGCTGATCGATCCCGCCGACGGCCCGCAGCAGAGTGCTGAGGCCGGGCGTGTGGGCGACGGTGTTGACCGCGCGCGGTGCGACGGCAGAGAGGCGGGCGAACAGCGGCAGCCACCCCATCGAGTAGTGCGCCATCGGCCGCAACCGGTGCTCGTAGTGATGCGACAAGAACTCGGCCTTGTAGGTCGCCATGTCGACGTTGACGGGGCAGTCACTGCGGCATCCCTTGCACGCGAGGCACAGATCGAGAGCATCCTTGACCGCGTCCGAGCGCCAGCCGTCGGCGACGACGTCGCCCTCGAGCATCTCGAACAACAACCGTGCGCGGCCCCGGGTGGAGTGCTCCTCTTCGCCGGTGGCCCGGTAACTCGGGCACATCACGCCCGACTCGTGCCCCCGGCACTTGCCCACGCCGACACAGCGATCGGCGGCGACGCTGAAGCGGTGATCGTCGTCGGGGTAGGCGAAATGAGTAGCAGGTTCGGCGGGGCGGTAGTCGGCTCCCCAGCGCAGGTTTTCGTCGAGTCCGGCGGGATAGGTGACCTTACCGGGATTCATCCGGTCGCCGGGATCGAACAATCGCTTCATCTGGTCGAACGCGGCCACCACTCGATCGCCGAACATGATGGGCAACAATTCGCCGCGCGCCTGGCCGTCACCGTGCTCGCCCGACAGCGAGCCGCCGTAGTCCGTGACGAGATGCGCTGCCCGAGTGACGAATTGGCGATACTTGCGAATCCCGGGCTCGGTCTTGAGATCGAACGGGATGCGGGTGTGAACGCATCCCTGGCCGAAATGGCCGTACAGCGACGCACCGTGATAGTCGAAGTCCTCCAACAGTTTCCGGAAGTCGCGAAGGTAGTCGCCCAGCCGGTCCGGTGACACGGCGGCGTCCTCCCAGCCCGGGTGGGTATCGGGCCCTCCGGGCGGATGGGCGGTGGCGCCGAGGCCACCCTCTCGGGCCGCCCACACCTGCTTCTGCTCGTGGTGGTCGGTGACGACCTTGGCGTTCGGCGATTCGAAGCCCATCCTGGTGAGCATCGAGCGGGCCTTGTCCGCCGCGGCGTCCGCGTCCTCGCCGTCGAACTGGACCATCAGCCACGCCCTGCCCTCCGGCAGTTCATCGAGCGCCTGCTCGGCGACGTTCTGGCTGTGCTCGAGCTCGGCGAGCCGGTGGTCGAAACCCTCCAGTGCCGACGGATCGTCGGCGACGATCGCCGGCACCGCGTCCGCGGCCCGGGTCATGTCGTCGAAGCCGATGATCGCCAGCGCGTGCGCAGCGGGCCTGCGGACCAGCGAGATCTTGGCGTGCAACACGGTGACGAGGGTGCTCTCGCTGCCGACCAGCGCGCGCGCGACGTCGAAGTGCCGTTCCGGCAGTAGCGAATCCAGGTTGTAGCCCGACACCCGGCGCGGGATGTCGGGGTAGCCGGCCCGGATGTCGGACCCGAACTCGTCACGGATCCGGCGCAGACCCTGATAGATCTCGGCGCGCCGTCCGCCTGCCGCGACGATGCGCTCGAATTCGTCGTCCGTCGTCGGGCCCACCCACATGCGCTCGCCGTCGTAGGTGAGCACTTCCAAGGCGAGCACCGAGTCGACCATCTTGCCGTATGCCTGCGCGGTCGAGCCGCACGAGTTGTTGCCGATCATGCCGCCGATGGTGCAACTGACGTGGGTCGACGGTTTGGGACCCACCATCCAACCGGTTTCGGCCAGTTGGTCGTTCAGCGGATCGAGGGCGATCCCGGGCTGGACCACGGCGGTGCCCGCCTCGGTGTCGACGGAGACCAGCTTGTTGCAGTACTTGGTCCAGTCGAGGACGACGGCGACGTTGCAGCACTCACCGGCCAAGCTGGTGCCGCCCCCGCGCGAGAGCACGGGCACGCCGTGCCGGCGGCAGATGTCGACAGCGACCTCCGCCGCATCCGCTGACCGGGGCACGACCACACCGATCGGCACCTGGCGGTAATTCGAGGCGTCGGTGGAGTACGCCGCTCGTGTGCCGGTATCGAAACGCACTTCGCCGTCGACGTTTTCAGACAGACTTCGCTGCAATCCGTCCCACGGCCGGCTCGGCGCCGCTCCAAGGTAGGTCACTGGCATCTTTTCGAGCTCCCGTCGGGTTTCCGCTTCACGCCTCGGGGTACACGCGCGGCCACCTTTTAAACGCCTCGCCTGCTCAACAGATGTGGAGAGAACTCATGGCCAAGGATGTCGCCGACTACTTGCTCGAGCGCCTGCGGCAGTGGAACGTCCGGCACGTGTTCGCCTACCCCGGCGACGGGATCAACGGGATCGTGGCCGCCTTCGGGCGGGTGGACAACAAGCCGCAGTTCATTCAGGCACGTCACGAGAAGATGGCGGCATTCGAGGCGAGTGGGTACGCCAAATTCACCGGCGGGGTCGGTGTCTGCACGGCGACCTCCGGTCCCGGTGCGATCCATTTGCTCAACGCACTGGACCGGGCGATTCGCACGGCACTGACCCGGCGGTCGCAGTTCGTCCCCCACACCGACTCGTGACCGGCTTCGTCGGCGAGATCCGGCGCACCGGCAACGGTCTGCTGATCCGCGTCTGCGTGATCGCCGCGATCGGCGGCCTGTTGTTCGGATACGACACCGGCGTCATCTCCGGCGCGCTGCTGTTCATCAGAGACGACCTCGGCGCCAACGACTTCCAGCAAGAAGCGATCGTCGCCGCGGTGCTCCTCGGCGCCATCTTCGGTGCCGCCGGCGCGGGCTATCTCGCCGACCGGATCAGCAGGCGCTGGACCAAGGTCCTGTCCGGAACCATTTACCTCGTCGGGGCGCTCGGCTGCGCGATCTCGGTCAACGCCGAGATGCTGATCGGGTTCCGGTTACTGCTGGGCCTCGCGGTCGGCACGGCGTCTTTCGTGTCGCCGCTCTACATCGCGGAGATGGCGCCACCCAAAGTGCGCGGCGGTCTGGTGTCGTTCAACCAGCTGGCGATCACCTCGGGCATTCTCATCGCCTACGGAACCAACTTCGCGTTCCAGAACGTCAGCGGCAACTGGCGCTGGATGCTCGGCGTCGCGGCCGTGCCGGGCGCCATGCTGGCGGTCGGCATGCTCTCGGTGCCGCAGACCCCGCGCTGGCTGGTCTCCGCCGGTGAACGCGACCGGGCCAGGTCCGTGCTGCGCAGGTTACGCAGCGGCGATCAGGGCGCCGACGTCGACACCGAGCTGCGAAACATCGTCGAGGCGAACCGCAAGGAGCAACGCTCGTCGGTGCGCGACCTGCTCAAGCCCAGGCTTCGCCCGGTGCTGCTGGTCGGGGTGGTGCTCGCGCTGGCGCAGCAGTTCGTCGGTGTCAACACCGTCATCTACTACGCGCCGACGATCCTGTCCGACACCGGGTTGTCCAACAGCGGGGCGCTCGCCCGCACGGTGCTGGTCGGCGTCACCAACGTGGTGTTCACGATCATCGCGGTGCTGCTGCTGGACCGCGTGGGCCGGCGCAAGCTACTGATCGGCGGCACCGTCGGGATGATCGTGGGGCTGCTGACGCTGGCGGTGTACTTCACCTCCGCGGCGCTGCAGGACCGGGCCGGATATCTGGCCGTGGCCGGGCTGCTGGTGTTCATCGCGTCGTTCGCGATCGGTCTCGGCCCGGTGTTCTGGCTGATGATCTCCGAGATCTTCCCGATCGGCGTGCGCAGCGTGGCGATGTCGGTCTGCACGATCGCCAACTGGGCCGCCAATTTCGTTGTCGCACAAACATTCCTGTCGCTCGGCAATCTGATCACGCGGCAGGGGGTGTTCTACCTGTACGCGGTGCTGGCGGTGTTGTCGCTGGTCTTCTTCATCCGGCGGGTGCCCGAGACCCGGGGTCGTTCGCTGGAAGAGGTGCAGCAGGAGTTGGCGCGAGCTCAGCAGGGCTGAGGGTGCTCAGAGGACCAGGTCGTCGCCCGACGAACCGACGGTCGACTCGCCGCCGGCGGAGGTGAACGCGTTCAGCGCCCGAATCAGGCCGTGGCGTTGGCGCTGAGGCATTTCCGCGACGATCGCCGCGATCTCCTCGCGCCTGCTCGCGGTGACCGCGTCTACGGTGTCCCGCCCGCGGGCGGTCAACTCGACCAGCAGCTCGCGCCGCGACCCGGGATGCGAGCGGCGGTCGATCAGTCCCGAGGTGACCAGCCGGTCGACCATCCGGCCGGTCGTCGACGGTTGCACATCGAGGAGGCCGGCCAGCGTGGCCAGGTTCATCGGGCCGCGGGTCCGCAGGATCACCAGGGTGCGGAACTGGGGGATGGTGATGGTCTCGTCCACCGCGGCGATCGACCGTGCCGAAATGGCGACGAGCAACCGCGATGCGCTCAGCAGTGCGTCGGTGACCGCGTCCGGGGAATCGCTCACGTCAGCCACCCTCCGATTGTCGCGGTACTGGCACACAAGCGGCAACTATTGCATACTGCAACTATGAGCGTGCGCAACATGCTAGGTGGTTGGCTGCGCGCGCGGCCGTCGTCATTGGTGGCGTTGTCGATCGTCGTGGGGGTGCTCACCGGGCTCGGAGCGGTGATCTTCCGGTATCTGATCAGTGGCTTCACGTGGCTGTTCACCGGGCATCAGGATTTTGCGGGGCTGGGCCGGATCTCCAGTACCCACCTGCCGTGGCTGGGGGCGTGCTTCCTGCTCGTGGTCCCCGTCGTCGCCGGTTTGATCTACGGACCGCTGGTGTACCGGTTCGCGCCCGAGGCGCGAGGCCACGGCGTGCCCGAGGTGATGTACGCGGTGTCGATGCGTGGCGGCCGGATCGCACCCAGGGTAGCGTTCGTCAAATCGCTGGCGTCGGCGTTGTGCATCGGCGGCGGCGGCTCGGTGGGCCGCGAGGGACCGATCGTCCAGATCGGTTCCGCGGTCGGTTCCTCGGTCGCGCAGTGGCTGCGACTCGACACCACCCGGGTCCGGCTGCTGGTCGCCTGTGGCGCTGCCGGCGGCATCTCCGCGACGTTCAACACGCCGCTGGCGGGCCCGTTCTTCGCGATGGAACTGATCCTGAAGGACTTCGCCGCGCAGTCCTTCGGCGCCGTGGTGCTCTCCAGCGTGACGGCGTCCATCGTCGGCCGGGCTCTGCTCGGTGACCAGCCGTTTTTGAAGCTGCCGTCGTTCTCCGTGCACAGTCCGGCCGAGTACCTGCTCTTCGCGGCTCTCGGAGTCCTGGTCGGAGTCGTCGGTGTGGTGTTCGCCAAGGTGCTGTATCTGGTGGAAGACGCGTGCGACTGGCTGTGGCGGGGGCCGGAGTGGGCGCGTCCGGCGGTCGGCGGCGTCCTGCTGGGAGCGCTGCTGCTGGCACTGCCGGAGATGTACGGGGTCGGTTATCCGGTACTGCAGAAGGCGATCGAAGGCCGGTACGTCGTCGGATTTCTGCTCGTGCTGATGATCGGCAAGATGCTGGCCACCAGCCTGACGATCGGTATCGGCGGGTCCGGCGGGGTCTTCGCCCCGACCCTGTTCATCGGGGCGATGGCAGGCAGCGCCTTCGGCGTGCTCGCGCACATGACGTGGCCCTCGGCCACGGAAGCCGCCGGCGCCTACGGTCTGGTGGGGATGGGCGCCGCGCTGGCCGGCGCGACGAGGGCGTCGATCACTGCGGTGATCATCCTGTTCGAGCTGACGGGCCAGTACTCGATCATCCTGCCGCTGATGATCGCCGTCGCGCTCGCCGCCGGCACCAGCCACCTGCTGTCGCGCCAGACGATCTACACCTCGAAGCTGTGGCGCCGCGGGATCGACCTCGAGAACGCGCCCGCGCTGCCGGACAACGTCACAGCTGCCGCCCTGGCCGCACCGCCTCCGGTCCGGCTCCCTGAACACATGGCGCTCGCCGACGCGGCCGAACTGCTGGCTCGCGCACCGACCGGCATGGTGCCCGTCGTCGCCGACGGCGACCGCTACGTCGGTTGCGTATCAGCCGAAGACGCAGTCACGGCGCTCGAGGACACGGAGGGACCACAACTGATGGATTCCCTGCTGCGCCAGCCTCCGACGATCCCCGCCGATGCGCAGCTACCCGACGTGGTGAAGGCGCTGAGTGGTTACGGCGCAACGGGTTTGCCCGTGGTCGACGAAGGGAGCCGCCTGGTGGGGTGGATCACCTACGAGAACGTGCTGACTCGGCTGACTGTCAGGGGTCATCAGTGAGCCGCTCGGCCGTCGACTCGCGCCACGACTCGGACTACGCCGACGTGGCCGACATGTTCCGCGAGCTTGCCGCATTGGAATACGACCCGGCGGCCTTCCAGGAGCAGCGCGAGCGGATCATCTGCCGCTGCCTGCCGCTGGCCGAACACATCGCGCTGCGCTACAGCCGCCGCGGAGAACCCCATGACGATCTGGTGCAGATCGCGCGGGTCGGGCTGATGAACGCCGTGAACCGCTACGACGTCTGGTCCGGCCACGACTTCCTGTCCTTCGCCGTGCCGACGATCATGGGCGAGGTCCGGCGGTACTTCCGCGACAGCGGCTGGGCGCTGGCGGTGCCCCGCCGGCTCAAGGATCTTCGCCAGACGGTCAACGCCGCGGCCGCGGAACTCGGTCAGCGCACCGGCCGGGCGCCGACCGCGACGGAATTGGCCGCGCACCTGGGCATCGATCGCGACGTCGTGGTCGAGACGCTGATCGCCTCCGGAAGCTACCGACCGACCTCCATCGATACGCAGTTCCGCGGACAGGACAGCGACGCACCGGCACTGGCGGAACGCATCGGTGCACCGGACGCCGGCCTGGAGCGCGTCGAGTACCGAGAGGCGTTGCGCCCGCTGCTCGACGCGCTGCCCGAACGGGAGCGGGTCATCATCACCATGCGTTTCTTCGAATCGCTCACCCAGACCCAGATCGCCGAACGACTCGGCATCTCGCAGATGCATGTGTCCCGGTTACTGGCCAAGGCGCTGGCCACGTTGCGTGACGGGCTGGACTCGTAGGCTCTCGGGATGAACACCGAAGTCCTCGATGTGGACACCTCGCGACGGCGGATCGTGGATCTCACGTCCGCGGTGCGATCGTTCTGTGCGTCACAGGGTGACGGGCTGTGCAACGTCTTCGTACCGCACGCGACGGCGGGTCTGGCCCTCATCGAGACCGGGGCCGGGTCCGACGACGACCTCGTCGACACGCTGGAGCGGCTGCTGCCCCGCGACGACCGCTACCGCCATGCGCACGGATCTTTCGGCCACGGTGCCGACCACGTGCTGCCCGGCCTGGTGTCGCCGTCGGTGACCGTGCCGGTGGGTGACGGCGAACCACTCCTCGGCACCTGGCAGAGCATCGTGCTGGTGGATCTGAACCGGGACAACACGGCCCGATCGGTGCGTTTGAGCTTCGTGTCGGGCTGAGCGCCTCGACCGGTGTGCGAACGGTACTGTGGTGGGTCGAGTATTCGCAGGTGACGGGCCGACGTCATTGACCGGCTCCGTCGACGAGACCCAAAGGACAGCAGGACGTGCAGACACACGAGATCAGGAAGCGGTTCCTTGATCATTTCGTGAAGGCGGGACACATCGAGGTGCCCAGCGCCTCGGTGATCCTCGACGATCCGAACCTGCTGTTCGTCAACGCCGGCATGGTGCAGTTCGTGCCGTACTTCCTCGGGGCCCGCACGCCGCCGTGGAACCGCGCGGTGAGCGTGCAGAAGTGCATCCGCACGCCCGACATCGACGAGGTGGGCATCACCACCCGGCACAACACCTTCTTCCAGATGGCGGGCAACTTCTCGTTCGGCGATTACTTCAAGAAGGGCGCCATCGAGTTCGCCTGGACGCTGCTCACCGGCCCCCAGGACCGGGGCGGCTACGGGTTCGATCCCGAAAAGCTCTGGGCGACAGTCTATCTCGACGATGACGAGGCCATTTCGCTGTGGCAGGAAGTGGCCGGTCTGCCGCTGGAGCGCATCCAGCGACGCGGAATGGCCGACAACTACTGGTCCATGGGGATCCCGGGCCCGTGCGGTCCGTCGTCGGAGATCTACTACGACCGCGGGCCCGAGTACGGCGTCGAGGGCGGCCCCGAGGCCAACGAGGACCGCTACATCGAGATCTGGAATCTCGTGTTCATGCAGAACGAGCGCGGGGAGGGAACCTCGAAGGAGGACTTCGAGATCCTCGGCCCGCTGCCGCGCAAGAACATCGACACCGGTATGGGCATCGAGCGCGTGGCGTGTCTGCTGCAAGGCGTCGACAACGTCTACGAGACCGATCTGCTGCGGCCGGCCATCGACCTGGTGTCGAGCCTGGCTCCGCGCCCGTACGTCAACCACGGCCACAGCGCCGACGACGTGCGGTACCGGATCATCGCCGACCACAGCAGGACCGCCGCGATCATCATCGCCGACGGCGTCAGCCCCGGAAACGAAGGTCGCGGCTACGTCCTGCGCCGGCTCCTGCGCCGGATCATCCGCGCCGCCAAGCTGCTCGGCGTCGAGCAGCCGATCATGGCCGACCTGATGGCCACGGTGCGGGACGCGATGGGGCCGTCCTACCCCGAGCTGGTCACCGACTTCGATCGCATCCAGCGGATCGCGGTGGCGGAGGAAACCGCGTTCAACCGCACGCTCGCGTCGGGTTCGCGGCTGTTCGAGGACGCGGCCCGCTCCACCCGGGCCGCCGGCGCCACCGTGCTCTCCGGCACCGACGCCTTCACGCTGCACGACACCTACGGGTTCCCGCTCGAGCTCACCCTCGAGATGGCCGCCGAGGCGGGCCTCAGCGTGGACGAAGAGGGTTTCCGCGGACTGATGGCGCAGCAGCGTCAGCGCGCCAAGGCCGACGCCGCCGCGCGCAAGCAGGCCCACACCGACCTGTCGGCGTACCGCGAACTCATGGACTCCGGGCCCACAGAATTCACCGGGTTCGACGAATTGACCACCGAGGCAAAGATTCTCGGAATATTCGTGGACGGCCGGCGGGTGCCGGTGGTCTCGCACGACGGGCTCGACGCCCAGCGCGTGGAGCTGATCCTGGACCGCACGCCGTTCTACGCCGAGTCCGGCGGGCAGATCGCCGACGAGGGCGCCATCACGGGCACCGGTGCCTCCGAGACCGCGAAGGCGGCGGTCACCGACGTGCAGAAGATCGCGAAAACCCTGTGGGCGCACCGCGTCAACGTCGAATCGGGCGAGTTCGTCGAGGGCGACACGGTCGTCGCCGCCGTCGACCCGCGCTGGCGCCACGGCGCCACCCAGGGGCACTCGGGCACCCACATGGTGCACGCGGCCCTGCGCCAGGTGCTGGGCCCCAACGCCGTTCAGGCAGGCTCGCTGAACCGTCCCGGTTATCTGCGGTTCGACTTCAACTGGCAGGGCGGTCTGACCGAGGAGCAGCGCTCGCAGATCGAGGAGGTCACCAACCAGGCCGTCGAGGCCGACTTCGAGGTGCACAGCTTCACCACCGAGCTGGACAAGGCGAAGGCCATGGGCGCGATGGCGCTGTTCGGCGAGGCGTATCCCGAGGAGGTCCGGGTCGTCGAGATCGGCGGACCGTTCTCGCTGGAGCTGTGCGGCGGCACGCACGTGCGCCGCTCCGCCCAGATCGGTCCGGTGACCATCCTGGGCGAGTCGTCGGTCGGCTCCGGCGTACGCCGCGTGGAGGCCTACGTCGGGCTGGACTCCTTCCGCCACCTGGCCAAGGAACGGGCGCTGATGGCGGGGCTGGCATCGTCGCTGAAGGTGCCCTCGGAGGAGGTGCCCGACAGGGTCGCCACCCTCGTGGACCGGCTGCGCGCTGCCGAGAAGGAGCTCGACCGGCTCCGGATGGCCAACGCCAGAGCGGCGGCAGCGAACGCCGCCGCCGGGGCGGAGCAGATCGGTAAGGTCCGGGTCGTGGCTCAGCGGATGGCCGGCGGCATGTCGGGGGGCGACCTGCGCTCGCTGGTCGGCGACATCCGCGGCAAGTTGGGCAGCGATGCCGGTGTGGTCGCGCTGATCGCCGAGGGCGACAACGACTCGGTTCCGTACGTGGTGGCGGTCAACCCGGGCGCGCAGGACCTCGGGCTGCGCGCCGACGAGTTGGTGAAGGTGCTCGGCAGCGCGGTCAACGGGCGTGGCGGAGGCAAGGCAGATCTGGCGCAGGGTTCCGGTAAGGGGGCGGCGGGTATCGACGCGGCATTGGCGGCGATACGCGCGGAGATCGGCCGGAGCTAGCCCGGTGGCCGACACCGAGTGGACCCACCGCGCGCCGGACCGGCCCGGCGACCCCGGCACCTCCGCCGACCCGGGTCGCGGGCGACGCCTCGGGGTCGACGTCGGCACCGTGCGCATCGGGGTGGCCATCAGCGATCCGGACGCGATCCTGGCGACTCCGGTGGAGACCGTGGCGCGCGATCGCCGCACGGAAAAACACCTGCGGCGGCTCGTCGCGCTGGTCGACGAGTATCAGGCCGTGGAGGTCGTCGTCGGTTTGCCACGCACCCTGGCCGACCGGGCCGGCGCTTCGGCGCGCGATGCCGTCGAGGTGGCGGATCGGCTCGCCGAGCGGATCTCACCGGTTCCGGTGCGCCTGACCGACGAGAGGTTCACGACACTGACCGCGCAGCGTTCACTGCGCGAGGCGGGCGTCCGGGCTCGCGGACAACGGTCGGTGATCGATCAAGCTGCGGCGGTGGGGATACTGCAGAACTGGCTGGATCAGCGGAGGGCGGCGCTGCCCGTACACGGAGAGGTCAGGGATGGCTGACGACTGGCGCAGTGACCGTGCCGAGCCGCTGGCAGTGGGGCCACCCCGCCAGCGGATGACTCGCCAGCAGCGCATGCGGGAGGCGCGCCACCGGCGCAGGCGGCGCGTCGCGGCCGTCATCGCGGTCGCCATGCTGGTGGTCGTCGTCATCGGCGCGGTCTTCCTCGGTTCGCGGCTGTGGCACTCCTTGTTCGGCGGTTCCGCCAGCGACTACGCCGGGAACGGGGTCAACGACGTGGTGATCCAGATCCACGACGGCGACTCGACCACCGCGATCGGCAGGACGCTGCAGGACAAGAACGTGGTGCGCACGATCAAGGCCTTCGTCGACGCGGCCGACGGCAACACCGCGATCTCGGCCATCCAGCCCGGCTTCTACAAGGTGCGCACCGAGATCCCCGCGGCCAACGCGGTGGCGCGGCTGGCCGATCCCGCCAATCGGGTCGGCAAACTGGTGATCCCGGAGGGACGCCAACTCGACGACGTCCGCGATGTGAAGACCAACGCCGTCACCGAGGGCATCTTCGCGCTGGTCTCGAAAGCCACGTGCGTCAACCTCGACGGCAACCGGCGCTGCGTGTCGGTGCAGGATCTGCGCAACACCGCCGGTGCCGCGTCGTTGCCCTCGCTGGGGGTGCCTCAGTGGGCCGCCCCCGCCGTCACCGCGCTGGGTTCGGACCATCGCCGGATCGAGGGGCTGATCGCGCCGGGCTCGTGGAACATCGACCCCTCCGCCGACCCGCAGCAGATCCTGTCCACACTGATTGCGGGCAGCGCGGCACAGTACGAGAGCGGGGGACTGCTGGCGACCTCCGCGGCGCTGAAGATGTCGCCGTACCAGATCCTCACGGTCGCGTCGCTGGTACAGCGCGAGGCGAAGCCACCGGACTTCCCGAAGGTCGCCAGGGTCATCTACAACCGGCTGGCCGAGCGCCGCACGCTGGAGTTCGACTCGACGGTGAACTACCCGCTGGACCGCATCGAGGTCGCCACCACCGACGCCGACCGCGCGCAGGCCACGCAATGGAACACCTACGTGCGACCGGGCCTGCCCGCCACGCCGATCTGTTCGCCCGGACAGCCGGCCCTCGCCGCCGCCGAGGCGCCCGCGCCGGGGGACTGGCTGTACTTCGTGACGATCGACATGCAGGGCACCACCCTGTTCACCCGCGAGTACGAGCAGCACCTGGCCAACATCGAGCTCGCGAAACGCAACGGCGTCCTCGACTCGGCGCGATGAGCGACAGCCCTCGGCGCGCCGCGGTGCTTGGGAAGCCGATCGCGCACTCGCGGTCCCCGCAGTTGCATCTGGCGGCCTACCGCGCGCTCGGCCTCGACGGCTGGACTTACGACCGCATCGAGTGCACCGGGGAGCAACTGCCTGCCGTGGTGGCCGGATTCGGGGCGGAATGGGTCGGCGTGTCGGTCACGATGCCGGGCAAGTTCGCTGCTCTGCGGTTCGCCGACGAGGCCACCGAGCGCGCCCGGCTGATCGGGTCCGCCAACACGCTGGTGCGCTCGCCGGCGGGCTGGCTGGCGGACAACACCGACGTCGACGGCGTGACCGGTGCGCTCGCGGTGGCGGAGGTGTCCGACCGCGCCCTGGTGGTCGGCTCCGGCGGAACGGCACCCGCCGCGGTGGTCGGCCTCGTCTCCCTCGGGGTCCGAGACCTCACCGTGGTCGCCCGCAACGCGCAGAAGGCAGCTGAGCTGGTCGGCCTCGCCGAGCGCTGCGGGGCCCGGGCCCGATGGTGCGATCTCGAGCACGAGGCTCTCGCGCAGGCGGTGAGGGACGTCGGTGTGGTGGTCAACACGGTGCCCGCCGACGCCGTCGCGCCGTTCGCCCCCACGCTCGCGGACACGCCCGTCCTGCTCGACGCGATCTACGACCCGTGGCCGACCCCGCTGGCCGCCGCCGTGCAGGCGGCCGGCGGGCGGGTGGTCAGCGGGCTGCAGATGCTGCTCAATCAGGCGTACACCCAGGTCGAACTGTTCACCGGCCTGCCCGCGCCCAAAGAGGCGATGAGGGCGGCACTCGAGGGCGCTTAGCCTGAACAGGTGGGGGAGATCGGCGCGGCGCTGGCCGCCGTCGCGGTGGCCGGGTGGCTGATCACGTTGAGCGCGTTCGACATTCGTCAGCGGCGATTGCCCAACAGGCTCACCCTGCCGGGCGCCGCCGTGATCCTGATCGCAGCGGCCGCGTGCGGCCACGGCGCTGCGGCCGTACTCGGTGCGGCGGCGTTGTTCGGGGTGTACGCCGCGGTACACCTGGTCGCGCCGGCGGCCATGGGCGCCGGTGACGTCAAACTCGCGATCGGTCTCGGCGCCCTGACCGGGGCGTTCGGGCCGGACGTGTGGATGGTGGCCGCAGTGGGAGCCTCCCTGCTGAGCGCCCTGCTGGGGCTGTCGCGGCTGGCGCAGGGCGCCGGCTCCCGCATGCCGCACGGCCCGTCCATGTGTCTGGCCGCCGGCGCCGCGGTGGCGGTGGCGGTGATCTGACACGCGGGCGGCGTGCGAAAATGGGACCCGTGTTGCGATGGACGACAGCTGGTGAATCCCACGGCCGCGCGTTGGTGGCCATGGTCGAGGGCATGGTCGCCGGCGTTCACGTCACCTCCCAGGACATCGCCGCGCAGCTGGCGCGGCGCCGTCTCGGCTATGGCCGCGGCGCCCGGATGAAGTTCGAGCAGGACCAGGTCACCATGCTCGCCGGCCTGCGGCACGGCCTCACGCTCGGTGGCCCGATAGCCATCGAGATCGCCAACACGGAATGGCCGAAGTGGGAGACCGTGATGGCGCCCGACCCGGTCGACGAGGCCGCACTCGCCGACAGCGCCGCCCGCAACGCACCCCTGACCAGGCCGCGGCCCGGCCACGCCGACTACGCCGGCATGTTGAAGTACGGCTTCGACGACGCGCGGCCCGTGCTCGAGCGCGCCAGCGCCCGGGAGACCGCCGCCCGCGTCGCGGCGGGCACCGTGGCGCGCGCCTTCCTGCAGCAGGCGCTCGGCGTGCAGGTGGTGTCCCACGTCGTGTCCATCGGCGCGTCCACGCCCTACGACGGTCCGCCGCCGCAGGCCGCCGACCTGGGCCGAATCGACGCCAGCCCGGTGCGGGCGTTCGACGAGGCCAGCGAGGCGCTGATGATCGCCGAGATCGAGGCCGCCAAGCGCGACGGCGACACCCTCGGCGGCGTGGTCGAAGTGGTGGCCCACGGGCTGCCCGTCGGGCTGGGCTCGTTCACCAGCGGCGACAACCGGCTCGACAGCCAGCTCGCCGCCGCCGTCATGGGCATCCAGGCGATCAAAGGCGTCGAGATCGGCGACGGGTTCGAGACGGCGCGCAGGCGGGGCAGCGTCGCGCACGACGAGATGTACCCGGGTCCCGATGGTGTCATGCGGTCCACCAACCGGGCCGGTGGTCTGGAAGGCGGCATGACCAACGGCCTGGCGGTCCGGGTCCGCGCGGCGATGAAGCCGATCTCGACGGTGCCGCGGGCGCTGTCCACGGTGGACATGGCGACCGGGGACGAAGCGGTGGCGATCCATCAGCGTTCGGACGTGTGCGCCGTGCCCGCAGCCGGCGTCGTGGTCGAGACGATGGTCGCCCTGGTGCTGGCGCGGGCCGCGCTGGAGAAGTTCGGCGGCGACTCGCTGGCGGAGACGCGCGCGAACATCGAGAGCTACCTGCACGCCGTCGCCGAGCGTGAACCGTCGACCGGCGGAGTCAGGGCCTCGGGCTGATGGCACCCAAAGCGGTTCTGGTCGGATTGCCGGGCTCGGGCAAGTCCACAATCGGACGGCGGCTGGCCAAGACGCTGGATCTGCCGCTGCTCGACACCGATGCCGCGATCGAGAAGACCACCGGTCGCACCATCGCCGACATCTTCGCCACCGACGGCGAGGCGGAGTTCCGCCGGATCGAGGAGGACGTGATCCGCGACGCGCTGGCCACCCACGACGGCGTGCTGTCGCTCGGCGGCGGCGCGGTGACCACCGCGGGTGTGCGCGAGGCCCTGGCCGGCCACACGGTCGTCTATCTGGAGATCAGCGCCGCCGAGGGCGTGCGCCGCACCGGCGGCACCACCGTCCGCCCTCTGCTGGCCGGACCGGATCGCGGTGAGAAGTTCAAAAAGCTCATGGCGCAACGGGTTCCGTTGTATCGCCAGGTCGCGACCATGCGGGTCAACACCAACCACCGCAACCCGGGCGCGGTGGTCCGCTACATCGTGTCGCGCCTGGAGAACCCCGACGGATCCCGGTCCGAGCGGCGTCGCCGACGCTCGTCGTGGCGCCGCGCCCCGCTGTCGTTGACGGCCTCGCCGTCCACCGAGGCGCCGCCGAGCCCTGCCGCGATGGCGGCCAGGAAAGCCGGCGGAGCCTGCCTGCGAAAGGACGTCAAGTGACCGAGCCGGTGACGGTCGAGGTGCACACCGATCCGCCGTATCCGGTGATCATCGGGACCGGTCTGCTCGGTGATCTCGCCCGGATTCTCGACGGCAGGCACAAAGTGGCGGTGCTGCACCAGCCGACCCTGGCCCAGACGGCCGAGGCGATCCGTAATCACTTGTCCGAGAAGGGTATCGATGCGCACCGTATCGAGATCCCGGACGCCGAGGCCGGCAAGGAGTTGCCCGTCCTCGGCTTCATCTGGGAGGTGCTGGGCCGCATCGGCGTGGGTCGCAAGGACGCGATCGTCAGCCTCGGCGGGGGAGCGGCCACCGACGTCGCGGGCTTCGCCGCAGCCACCTGGCTGCGCGGGGTCGACGTCGTGCACGTGCCGACGACGCTGCTCGGCATGGTCGACGCCGCGGTCGGAGGCAAGACCGGCATCAACACCGACGCCGGCAAGAACCTCGTCGGCGCATTCCACCAGCCGGCCGCGGTACTGGTCGACCTCGCGACGCTGGAGACGTTGCCCCGCAACGAGATCATCGCCGGTATGGCCGAGATCGTGAAGGCCGGATTCATCGCCGACCCGGCGATCCTCGACATGATCGAGGCCGATCCCGAACGCGCGCTCGATCCCACCGGTGAGGTGCTGCCGGAGCTGATCCGGCGCGCCGTCGCGGTCAAGGCGGAGGTGGTCGCGGCCGACGAGAAGGAATCGCAGCTGCGGGAGATCCTCAACTACGGGCACACGCTGGCGCACGCGATCGAGCGGAGGGAGCGCTACCAGTGGCGCCACGGCGCGGCGGTGTCGGTCGGGCTGGTCTTCGCCGCCGAACTGGGGCGGCTGGCCGGTCGTCTCGACGACGCCACCGCCGAGCGGCACCGGGCGATCCTGAGCTCACTCGGGCTGCCGGTCACCTACGACGCCGACGCGCTGCCGCAACTGATGGACGCGATGCTGGGCGACAAGAAGACCCGCGCCGGAGTGCTGCGGTTCGTGGTGCTCGACGGGCTGGCCAAGCCGGGACGGCTGGAAGGCCCCGACCCCTCGCTGCTGGCCGCCGCCTATGCCGAGGTCGCCCGCGAGACCGCCTAGCGGTTGCGCCGCGTCTCGTCGTCGTCGGCGACCGCGACCGGCGAATTGTGGGATTCGGTCTCGGCGCCGGAGTGGGCGTCGTAGTCGTAGGCCTGATCCCGGTCGTCACGCACGGCGGCGAAGACGTCGGTGTCGGCGCGATCCTCGTCGCCGTCGCGGCGGCGCGGCTCGTCGGGCGTCTTGCGGTCGACCAGCCAGTGACCGAGTGCGACGCCGAGGATCGCCAGCACGAAGACCAGCAGCGCGGTGAACGCCGCGAACGTCGTGACCTCGTTGATCAGGCCTTCGACGTAGAGGTTCTTGTAGAACAGGCCGATGAACCAGGCGACCAGGCCGCTCACCACGCCGGCGAACAGGCCGGCCAGCAGCCACGTCATCGCCAGGTCCTGGCGCCGGTCCGGGTCGGGGTTGGCGCGGGCGTCGCGGCGGCCGTCGAGATAGCCCCAGATCAGGACCACGAGACCGTACAGCACCACCAGGGTGATGCTGATCATGCCCGCCTTGGTCTCCCACGCGTTGATCAACGCCCCCTGCAGTAACCGGACAATTACCATCAGGGCGGCGAACACCAGTCCGCGCAGCAACCACTTGCTCATGGGGCCTCACCTTAGCGAGTAGCGTCAGCGGCTGTGACGATTTCCCAGCGCCGCGACCGGTTGCGCCGCCGACTGGCCGACGCCGAACTCGACGCCATGGTGGTATCGGACCTGGTCAACGTGCGGTATCTGTCCGGATTCACCGGCTCGAACGCGGCGTTGCTGATCTTCGCCGACGACGAAACGCCGGTACTGGCCACCGACGGTCGCTACCGGACGCAGGCCGCACAGCAGGCGCCGGACGCGGAGGTCGTCATCGAGCGGGCGTGCGGGCCGCACCTGGCGGGCCGCGCGGCCGCCCGCGGCACGCGCAAACTGGGTTTCGAGAGCCACGTGGTGACCGTCGACGCGTTCACGGCCCTCACCCGCGCGGCGGGCGAGGGGTGCGAGCTGGTGCGCGCGGCCGGCACTGTCGAGGGCCTGCGCGAAGTCAAGGACGCCGGCGAGGTGGCGCTGCTGCGGCTGGCGTGCGAGGCGGCCGACGCGGCGTTGAAGGACCTGGTGGGCGGCGGCGGCCTGCGGGCCGGCCGCACCGAGAAGCAGGTGCGCAACGAGCTCGAGGCGTTGATGCTCGCCCACGGGGCCGACGGCGCGTCGTTCGAGACGATCGTCGCCTCCGGCGTGAACTCGGCGATCCCGCACCACCGGCCCACCGACGCGGTGCTGGCCGCCGGTGACTTCGTCAAGATCGACTTCGGTGCTCTGGTGTGCGGATACCACTCCGACATGACCCGCACGTTCGTGCTGGCACCGATCGCCGACTGGCAGCGCGACATCTACGATCTCGTGGCCGCCTCCCAGCGGGCCGGCCGCGAAGCGCTCGCGCCGGGCGTCGCGCTCAAGGACGTGGACGAGGCGTCGCGGCAGGTCATCGCCGACGCCGGGTACGCGGACAACTTCGGCCACGGCCTGGGCCACGGCGTCGGCCTGCAGATCCACGAAGCGCCGGGAATCAACGCGTCCGCCGCCGGTACACTGCTTGCTGGCTCCGCGGTCACCGTGGAGCCCGGTGTCTACCTGCCCGACCGCGGCGGTGTCCGGATCGAGGACACGCTGGTCGTCGGCGAGAGAGCACCCGACTTGCTTACCCGGTTCCCCAAGGACCTGGTGATCCTCTAGAAGCTAGGAGTACACCCCACCGTGGCATCGACCGCCGACTTCAAGAATGGGCTCGTCCTGCAGATCGACGGCCAGCTGTGGCAGATCGTCGAGTTCCAGCACGTCAAGCCGGGCAAGGGCCCGGCCTTCGTGCGGACGAAGCTGAAGAACGTGCTGTCCGGCAAGGTCGTCGACAAGACCTACAACGCCGGCGTGAAAGTGGAGACCGCGACGGTGGACCGCCGCGACGCCACGTATCTCTACCGCGACGGCTCGGACTTCGTCTTCATGGACTCCGAGGATTTCGAGCAGCATCCGCTGCCCGAGGCGCTGGTCGGCCGCCTCGCCGGGTTCCTGCTGGAGAGCATGCCCGTGCAGATCGCCTTCCACGACGGAGCGCCGCTGTACCTCGAATTGCCGGTGACCGTCGAGCTCGAGGTCTCCCACACCGAGCCGGGGCTGCAGGGCGATCGCTCCAGCGCCGGGACCAAGCCAGCGACGCTGGAGACCGGCGCCGAGATCCAGGTGCCGCTGTTCATCAACACCGGGGACAAGCTGAAGGTGGACTCGCGCGACGGCAGCTACCTGGGAAGGGTCAATGCCTGACCGGGGCGAGCGGAGCGTAGCGGAGCGACGGGATGAGTGACCGGGGCGAGCGGAGCGTAGCGGAGCGACGGGATGCCTGACCGCAAGGGAGATCGGGGCCGTCACCAGGCCCGCAAACGCGCCGTCGACATCCTCTTCGAGGCCGAGGCGCGGGGGATCTCTCCCGCTGAAGTCGCCGATGCGCGAAACGCCCTGGCGGACAAGCAAGCCGGCGACATCGCCCACCTGAACCCGTACACCGTGACGGTGGCCCGCGGGGTGAGCGAGCACGCGGCCCACATCGACGACCTGATCGCCGCGCACCTGCAGGGCTGGACCCTCGACCGCCTGCCCGCGGTGGACCGGGCGATCCTCCGGGTGGCGGTGTGGGAGCTGTTGCATGCCGAGGATGTGCCCGAGCCGGTGGCCGTCGACGAGGCCGTCGAGCTGGCCAAGCAGCTGTCGACCGACGAGTCGCCGGGCTTCGTCAACGGTGTGCTGGGGCAGGTCATGCTGGTGACGCCGCAGATCCGTGCGGCTGCCGCCGCGGTTCAGGGCGGGTCCGAGGGCGGCATCGGCGGGTAGTGCGGGTGCGGTCGCGCCGGGCGGGTTACCTCAGGGGTAGTCGGGCAGCGTGATCGAATCCGCGGTGCTGAACCAGGCCTTGGCGGCGAGGGGACGAAACGGCCAGCGCTGTACCCACTTCATCACCGCCGCGCCGACCGCGATGTCGGACTCGCGCATCGGTGCGTACCGGTCCATCGAGTTCTGCAGCTGCTGGCACCGGTCGACGTAGGGGCGCATGACCGTTTCGTACCTGGCGAGCGCGGAGGCTACGTCGGTGTCGTCGAGGTCCTCCGCACGGCCGAGTTCGCCGGCCAGCACGTAGGCGCCGACCAGCGCGAGGCTGGTGCCCATCCCGGATAGCGGCGACGCGCAGTATCCGGCGTCGCCGACCAGCGTGACCCGACCGGTCGACCACGACGGCATGTGCATCTGCTGAAGACTGTCGAAATAGAAGTCATCGGCGTCCTGCGCGGCGGCGAGCAGTGCATCGCATTGCCACCCGGCACCGGCGAAGCGCTCGACGAGGATGCGGCGTTGCTCGGCGATGTCGTGGCGGTCGTAGTCGAGGGGCTCGGACTGAAACGCGAAGCCCGCTTTCGCGATTGACGGATCGTGCGAGGGGCGCATGGAGGCGTTCAGCCCGCCGGGCGCCTGATAGAGCAGGAACCAGCCGTCCAGTCCGACGGTGTCGGGAGCCGAGAACCACGCGTTGTAGCCGCCGAGGGGTTTGGCGAAGTGTGCCTCGGGGCCGAAGGCGATGCGCCGCACCGCCGAATGTGGTCCGTCGGCGCCGACGACCAGATCGGCGGAGATCCGGGTGCCGTCGGCCAGCGTCGCCGCGACGCCGGCATCGGTCTGCTCGAGCGCGGCGATCGTTGCGCCGAACCGGTACTCGACGGCGTGACGTGACGCCTCGTACAGCACGCCGACGAGGTCGCCCCTGAGGATCTCCAGCTTCGACACCAGTCCGTTGCCGTCGAACGCGGTCACGGGCATCTCCGCCCGGCGGCTGCCGTCCGAGCGCACCCACGCCGCGCCGCGCTGCTTGAGCGCGTGTTCGCGCATCCGGTCGATCAGCCCCATGCGTTCGACGACGTCGCCGCCGGTGCCGCGCAGATCGACGGTCTGGCCGCCCGGCCGGACATCGTTGGCGATCTCGAGGATGATCACTCGATAACCGTTGCGGCTCAACCAGAAACCCAGCGCGGGACCAGCGATGCCGGCTCCGTTGATCAATACCGTCGGCGTCTGCACACTCGGCAATCTAACGCGTTCGAGTTACGACTCGGCGGCTCTGCCGCCGCGGCGCGGCCGGTGTGTCAGGCGGCGTGTTTGAGGGCGACCATGTCGATGCTGACGGGTCGGTCGGTGTGGTGCACCCATTGTCGGACCGGTGGTCCGGGCAGTGGTGGTGCGGTGGACTGGTAGACCGCGCCGGTGGGGGTGCGAAATGCGGCGGTGTGGCGGCCGTGGTGTTCGGTGGTGGTGACCGTCCAGCCGGGAGCTTCTTTGGCGTAGTTACACGCTGCGCAGGCACCGAGCCCGTTGAGCGCGCTGGTCGGCCCGCCGTCGCGGTAGGGCCTGGCGTGGTCGTGGTGGCGGATCGGGGCGTTGCAGTACGGCGTCCAACCCTGTCGGGAAGAGCCGGGCTTTCGACTCCATCGCCACCAACTGCCCACTCGTCGGGTGCCGATACAACCGGCGCAGGGTGGCTTTGGCGTTCTGGTCGGCGACCGCCTCGGACACCAGATGCCGGGCGACCGCGGCGGGGACCGGCCCGTAGCCCGCGGCCCAGCCGGGGCAGTCGTCGCCCCCGAACAGCGTGGTGTCGGCCAGCACCAGATTCAACGTCACCGGCACCGGCGCCTCCGCGGGGCGCCCGGTCACCCGCTCATAGAGGGTGTCGGCCATGACCTGCCCGCGACCACGCCCATCCCCGGTGACGTCGGCCTGGCGTTTGAGCGCGGCGTACACCCCGATGCCCTGCGCCAGCGGCATGAGCGCGGTGACATAGACCATGCCCTCCGGGGCGGGACGGGTCCACACACATCGGTCCCCGACCGCCTTGGCGTTGCGTTCCACCACCGCCGCGACATCCAGCCGCGCGGTGATCGCCTTGGCCTCGGCCTCCACCCGGGCATTGCCCCAGCCCGCCAGCTCGGTGGTGTCGGCACACAACTCGGCGTCGAGCGCCCGGCGATGCCCCACACTCAGACACGCCGACGCCTTGACGATCACCACCGCCCGATACTCCGAGAGCACCCCGGCCTCCAGCGCGGCCAGGGTGTGGGGCATCTCGTGCACCAGCGCCTGCGCGACGCCGAGGTGGGTGTTCCCGCACACCGGGGCATCGCGGCGGGCCAACGCCACCTCCGAGGCCAGCCCGCGCCCGCGCTTGGCCGCCGGTATCCCGGCGGCGGCCTCCGCATCGCGCCGCTTCTGAGACCACAGCGCCGTCGCCCGGGCTTGGGCAGCGGCCGCGGTCGACTTCAACCGCTCGAACCGCTCGATCTGTTGCCGCAGCGCCGCCTCGGACGCCCCGGTATCGATATCGAACACACTTGCGAACACCCCACCGACGCTACCCGGGCGCACCGACATTTAGCTTTGGAGTGTGAGTTCGCGGGCGGGCCGAACATCCGACTGGGACGCGTGGTGATCCCTGAGATTTGAGTGGTCCGCTCGCGAGCTCGGTGTCTGGTCGAGCGGTGTCCTTGTTCGGGAACTTGGAGCCGGCCGGTCGGTGTGGACTCCTGCTTAGAGAATGTCTGGGCCACAGCCGCGATGGTCAGCCACCTGGGTGAATAGGGATTGATGGCTGACAGGAGCACACAACGATGGCATGGACATTAGGGATCGACGTAGCGGTGCGCGCGGCGCATCAAGCGACGCTGGCCCGCGACGGGACCACGGTATGGCGGGGCCGGAAATTCTCGACCCGGCCGGCGGACCTGGAGCGGCTGTGGGCCGATCTGTTCCTGGCCGACGCCACGGACGTGACCGTGGTGGTGGAGCCGACCCGTAACGCGTGGATCGTGCTGGCCGAGTGGTTCCGCCGCCGCGGCGCCCGGGTGGTGATGGTGCCTACCACCCAATCGGCGGATCTGCGCAAGTACTACTCCAAGCACACCAAGAACGATCGGATCGACTCCGAGCTGCTGGCCCGGCTGCCGCTACTGCATCCCGAAGGGTTGCGCGAATATTCCGGCCAGGGGCCGGCAGACCCGTTGCGGCGCTTGGTCAAACAGCGCTCCACCATGATTAAACGCCGGGTCGCGGTGTATTCCCGGCTCGATGCGCTCGTCGAGCTCCTCGGGCCGGCGTGGTATGCGGTGCTCGGCTCGAACTACGGCACCGCGGCGTTGGAATTCCTCGCTCGTTATGCCGATCCGAATACGGTGATTCGACTCGGCCAGGGACGTCTGAGCCGGTTTCTGATCGCCCGCTCCCGCGGCGCGTGGCGTGAAGACCACGCCGCCGGACTCATCGTCGCAGCCAAGGAAACCCTCATGCTGTGGGGACCGGATGGGATGAACTTCGCCGAACTGGGCGACGACATCGCCCACGAGGCCGAACAGGCACTGTTTTTGACCCGGCAAATCAAGCAGATCGATGAACGGGTCGCTAACCTCTACGCCGACGCCGACCCCGAGGCAATCGTGGCTTCTGCTCCCGGCGTCGGACCCGTCATCAGCGCCGTGATCGCCGGACGCATCGGAGATCCCCACCGATTCACCTCGCTGGCCGCGATCCGCGCTTACACCGGACTGATCCCCAAGGTCAATCAGTCCGGACTGAGCAAGGTCGAATCCTCGATCACCAAGGCCGGCGACCCCCTGCTGCGCGAAATGCTATGCACCGCCGCTGATCAAGCCCGCAAGATCGACCCGCAGATCGCTGCGAAATACCAGCGACTGATGACCGGCAACCGCCACCACGACTCGGCGATCTGCCACCTGGCCACCCTGCTGGTCACCCGGATCGCTACCTGCATGCGCAACGGCCAGCCCTACGTCCTGCGCGATGTCGACGGCACCCCCATCACCAACGCTCAGGGCCGCAAGATCGTCAAAGAGCGCTATCACATCGAGCCCCGGCGCCGCGACAACATCCGTCACCAACGCATGCGAGACCGCCGCAAACAGGCGGCGGGCCAGGAGTCGCAGGAGTCGCCAAGCGCCCCAACATCCAGGCCCGCCAAACACAAGCCTACGGGCCAACACGTCGCTTGACATCCGTTAGGAACTCAAGTCGCGGCGTCAGACGTCGAGCGCCTCGTACGTGCGCCGCACGAATTTCGGCTGAGCGCTCTGCAGCTTGGCCAGTGAGGTGTTTCCCGCCACCGCGGCCGCCGCGTCGGCGGTCAGATTCGGCACGTTCTGGATGAAATAGATCAGGATGACGTCGGCCGCCGGGTCAGCCTGCCACCACGTCCCGTACGCGCCCGGCCAGGAGAAGGTGCCGAGCCCGCCCGGTCCGAACAGGTTGCGAGACTTCTCCGGATCGGTCACGACCGACAGGTTCAACCCGAAGCCGCGGCCGATCCAGAAGGGCGCTCCCAGGAAGTCGTACTGCTTCTGTTCGGCGGTCAGCCGGTCGGTGCGCATCGAACGCACCGATTCCTCGGAGAGCACCTGAACCCCGTCCAGCGTCCCGCCGGCCAGCAGCATCCGGGCGAACCGCAGATAGTCGTCGACCGTCGACCACAACCCGGCGCCCCCCGTGCAGAAGGGCGGGTCGACGATCGGTGCGGGGCCCATCACGTCATGGCGCAACGTGTTGTCACGATCGAGCTGGTACATCGTGGCGGCGCGGCGCCTGCCTGTCGGGCCCACGTGAAATCCCGTGTCCGGCATGCCCGCTGGGTCCAGGATCCGGTCCCTGAGCACCTCACTCAACGGCTTGCCCTCGATGCGCGACAGCGCGATGCCGAGAACGTCCGTGGCGTGACTGTAGGTCAGCCGCTCGCCGGGCTGGTGGACCAGCGGGAGCTCGGCCAGTTCGGCGAGCCACCGGTCCTGGTCGTGCCGGGTGGGCAGCTTGCGGTACGCGTCCGCCAACGGCCCGAGCACCGAGAACATGTAGGCTAGACCGCTGCGATGCGTCATCAGGTCTTCGACGGTGATGGGCCGCTGGGCCGGCACCGTGCGATCCAGTGGCCCCCGCGGTTCGGCGAGCACCCGCATGTTCTCGAGTTCGGGCAGCCAGGTCGCGACGCGGTCGCTCAAAGCCAGCTTGCCGTCTTCGATCAGGGACATGGCCGCCGCCACGGTCACCGGTTTGGTCATCGACGCGATGCGGAAGATCGTGTCGCGCTGCATCGGCAGCCCGGCGTCGACGTCGCGGTGACCCAGTTCGTTGACCTGCAGCACCTCACCGGCACGCCACACCAGCGTCACTGCTCCGGCCAGCAGCCCTGCGTCGATCGCCTCGACGATGGAGGCCTTGTTGCGGTCGAGGTTCACCCGGCTCAATCTAGGTCAGCGGCACGCGGGCGGGGAATCGCACCGGCGCGATGTGCCGGCAGCTGCGGGCAATGGTAGCCTTGCCGCGGTTTGGCCGTCCTTTAACGACCGTCCCGTGAGGCGGAGAAGGAGGTCCGGGTTACACGTGGGTGCCACCACTGACCGGGAGTTGATGTCCGCAGCGGACGTCAGTCGCACCATTGCCCGCATCGCGCATCAGATCATCGAGAAGACCGCGCTCGACGGTCCCGACGCTCCCCGGGTCATCCTGCTGGGCATCCCCACTCGGGGCGTCACACTCGCCACCCGACTCGCGCGCAACATCGCCGACTTCAGCGGCACCGAGGTCGCGCACGGAGCGCTGGACACCACGCTGTACCGCGACGACTTGATGAGCAAGCCGCCGCGACCGCTGGCCGCCACGTCCATCCCCGAAGGCGGCATCGACGGTGCGCTCGTCGTCCTCGTCGACGACGTCCTCTACACCGGCCGGTCCGTGCGCTCGGCCCTCGACGCGCTGCGCGATCTCGGCCGTCCCCGGGCGGTGCAACTCGCCGTACTGGTCGACCGCGGCCACCGTGAGCTGCCGATCCGCGCGGACTACGTCGGCAAGAACGTCCCGACGTCGCGCAGCGAGAACGTCAAGGTCCGCCTGACCGAGAACGACGGTCACGACGGCGTCCGCATCGCACCCCACGGAGGGCCCGAGAGGTGAAGCACCTGTTGACCGCGGCCGACCTCAGCCGCGAGGACGCGACCGCGATCCTCGACGACGCCGACCGGTTCCGCGAGGCGCTGCTCGGCCGCGAGGTCAAGAAGCTGCCCACGCTGCGCGGGCGCACCATCATCACGATGTTCTACGAGAACTCGACCCGCACCCGGGTGTCGTTCGAAGTGGCCGGCAAGTGGATGAGCGCCGACGTCATCAACGTCAGCGCGTCGGGATCGTCTGTGGCCAAAGGGGAATCGCTGCGCGACACCGCGCTGACGCTGCGCACTGCCGGCGCCGATGCGTTGATCATCCGCCACCCCGCGTCCGGCGCCGCCCAGCAGCTGGCCGCCTGGACGGTCGACGAGCACGGCGGCCCCTCAATCATCAACGCCGGCGACGGCACCCACGAACACCCCACACAGGCGCTTCTCGACGCACTGACGATCCGGCAGCGCCTGGGCACCATCGACGGCAAGCGGGTGGTGATCGTCGGCGACGTCCTGCACAGCCGGGTCGCCCGGTCCAACGTCGCCCTGCTGCACACCCTGGGCGCGGAGGTCGTGCTCGTCGCGCCGCCCACGCTGCTGCCCGTCGGGGTCGGCGGGTGGCCGGTCAGCGTCTCGCACGACATCGACGCCGAGCTGCCGCTGGCCGACGCGGTCCTCATGCTGCGGGTCCAGGCCGAACGGATGAACGGCGGGTTCTTCCCGTCGTCGCGGGAGTACTCGGTACGGTACGGACTCTCCGAGAAGCGGCAGGCGCAGCTGGCCGACCATGCCGTGGTCCTGCACCCCGGCCCGATGCTGCGCGGCATGGAGATCGCCTACTCGGTGGCGGACTCGCCGCAATCGGCTGTGCTGCAACAGGTTTCCAACGGCGTGCACGTCCGGATGGCGGTGCTGTTCCACCTGCTCGTCGGGACCGAACAAGAGGCGATCAGCGCATGACGATTCTGCTCAAAGGGGTCCGGCCCTACGGCGAAGGGGAGCCCGTCGACGTCCTCGTCGACGAGGGCCAGATCGCCGAGATCGGTTCCGGGCTGTCCGGGGACGAGACCATCGACTGCACCGGGCAGATCCTGCTGCCGGGCTTCGTCGATCTGCACACGCACCTGCGCGAACCGGGTCGCGAGTACGCCGAGGACATCGAAACCGGTTCGGCGGCAGCGGCTCTGGGCGGCTACACGGCGGTGTTCGCGATGGCCAACACGGAGCCGGTCGCCGACACCGCGGTGGTCACCGACCACGTGTGGCACCGCGGCCGGCAGGTCGGCCTCGTCGACGTGCACCCGGTCGGTGCGGTGACCGTCGGCCTGCAAGGCAAGCAGCTCACCGAGATGGGGTTGATGGCGGCCGGCGCCGGGGGAGTGCGGATGTTCTCCGATGACGGTGTGTGCGTCGACGACCCGCTCGTGATGCGCCGCGCGCTGGAATACGCCTCCGGCCTGGGCGTGCTCATCGCCCAGCACGCCGAGGAGCCGCGCCTGACCGTCGGGTCGGTCGCCCATGAAGGCCCCCAGGCTGCCCGGCTCGGGCTGGCCGGATGGCCTCGCGCGGCCGAGGAGTCCATCGTGGCGCGCGATGCCCTGCTGGCCCGCGACGCCGGCGCGCGCGTGCACATCTGCCACGCCTCGACCGCGGGTACCGTGGAGCTGGTCCGGTGGGCCAAGGAACAAGGGATCGCGATCAGCGCAGAAGTGACGCCGCACCATCTGCTGCTCGACGACAGCCGGCTCGAGACCTACGACGGGCGCAACCGCGTCAACCCGCCGCTGCGCGAGGCCAGCGACGCCGTTGCGCTGCGTCAAGCCCTCGCCGACGGTGTGATCGACTGTGTCGCAACGGATCACGCGCCCCATGCCGAGCACGAGAAGATGTGCGAGTTCGCCAACGCCCGGCCCGGGATGCTCGGGCTGCAAACGGCGTTGTCCGTCGTCGTCGAGACCATGGTGAGGCCGGGGCTGCTGACGTGGCGCGACGTCGCCCGCGTGATGAGCGAGGCGCCCGCCCGCATCGTCGGACTGCCCGACCAGGGCAGGCCGCTCGACGTCGGTGAACCGGCCAACCTCACCGTGGTCGACCCCGAGGCGACATGGACGGTCAAGGGGCCCGAGCTGGCGAGCCGCTCGGACAACACACCGTACGAGGACATGGAGTTGCCCGCCGTCGTGGTGGCCACCATGCTGCGCGGACGAATCACCGCGCGCGACGGGAAGGTCGGCCCGTGAACACTCCGACTCTGGTCGCCTCGCTGATCATGGCCGCGCTGCTGGCGCTGGTCATCGCGGTCGTGATCCAGGCGATGGTGCGTGGATGGCGCCACCGGGCCGAGCGGCAGGCTCAGGTCGTGGGGTCGCTGCCGTCGCTGCCCGAGACCGTGGGTCCGGCGATCGTGGGCGCCACCAAGGGCCTCTACGTCGGCAGCACGCTGGCCCCGCACTGGAACGACCGCGTCGCCGCCGGTGACCTCGGCTTCCGCGCCAAGGCCGTTCTCACCCGTTACCCGGAAGGAATCATGTTGCAGCGCACCGGCGCCGGGCCGATCTGGATACCCGACGAAGCGATCGCCCAGATCCGCACCGAGAAGTATCTGGTCGGCAAGGCGCTCACCCACGACGGCATCCTGGCGATCCGGTGGCGGCTGCCGTCGGGTGCCGAGATCGATACCGGGTTCCGCGCCGACGACCGGCGCGATTACGTGAAATGGCTTCCGGAGGAGGTGGCATGACCGTCCAGAAGGCTCTCCTCGTGCTCGAGGACGGGCGCATCTTCACCGGCACGCCGTTCGGCGCGGTCGGCGAGACCCTCGGCGAGGCCGTGTTCTCGACAGGTATGTCGGGCTATCAGGAGACCCTGACCGATCCCAGCTACCACCGCCAGATCGTGGTCGCCACAGCGCCGCAGATCGGCAACACCGGCTGGAACGACGAGGACAGCGAGAGCCGCGGCGACAAGATCTGGGTGGCGGGTTATGTGGTCCGCGACCCGTCTCCGCGGGCGTCGAACTGGCGGGCCACCAGGACGCTCGACGACGAGTTGGCGCGCCAGGGCATCGTCGGCGTCGGCGGTGTCGACACGCGTGCCGTGGTGCGGCATCTGCGCAGCGTGGGTTCGATGAAGGCCGGGGTGTTCAGCGGAGCGGCGGCAGAGGCGGCCGCCGACGAGCTGGTCGCGCGCGTGCGCGCACAGACCGCGATGCTGGGCGCCGACCTGGCCGGCGAAGTCAGCACCGACAGCGCCTACACCGTGGAACCCGGCGGAGACACCCGGTTCACCGTCGCCGCACTCGATCTGGGCATCAAGACCAACACGCCGCGCAACTTCTCCGCGCGCGGCATCCGCACGGTCGTGCTGCCGTCGGCGGCGACCTTCGCGCAGATCACCGACCTGAACCCCGACGGGGTGTTCCTGTCCAACGGACCCGGCGACCCGGCGACGGCCGACCACGTCGTCGGGGTGACCCGCGACGTCCTCGAGGCGGGGATCCCGTTGTTCGGCATCTGCTTCGGCAATCAGATCCTGGGGCGGGCGCTGGGCCTGTCCACCTACAAGATGGTGTTCGGCCACCGCGGCATCAACGTGCCCGTGATGGACCACGCCACCGGCCGCGTGGCGATCACCGCACAGAATCACGGGTTCGCGCTCGAAGGCGAGGCCGGCCAGCAGTTCGACACGCCGTTCGGCCGCGCCGAGGTCAGCCACACCTGTGCCAACGACGGTGTGGTGGAGGGGGTTCGGCTGACCGACGGCCGCGCCTTCTCGGTGCAGTACCACCCCGAGGCCGCCGCGGGTCCCCGCGACGCCGGATACCTGTTCGACCAGTTCGTCGACTTGATGGCGAAAGAGAAGTAATAGATGCCGCGTCGCGCAGATCTCAACCACATCCTGGTGATCGGGTCCGGCCCGATCCTCATCGGCCAGGCCGCCGAGTTCGACTACTCGGGCACCCAGGCCTGCCGCGTGCTGCGGGCCGAAGGCCTCGAGGTCACGCTGATCAACTCCAACCCGGCGACGATCATGACCGACCCGGAGTTCGCCGACCACACCTACGTCGAGCCGATCACCGCCGAGTTCGTCGAGAAGGTGATCGCCCAGCAGGCCGAGCGCGGCCACAAGATCGACGCGCTGCTGGCCACGCTCGGTGGGCAGACCGCGCTGAACACCGCGGTCAAGCTGTACGAGAACGGGGCGCTGGACCGCTACGGCGTCGAGTTGATCGGTGCGGACTTCGAGGCCATCCAGCGCGGTGAGGACCGGCAGAAGTTCAAGGACATCGTCAGCAAGGTCGGCGGCGAATCCGCCCGCAGCCGAGTCTGTTTCACGATGGACGAGGTCCGCGACACGGTCGCCGACCTGGGCCTGCCGGTGGTCGTGCGGCCGAGCTTCACGATGGGTGGCCTGGGATCGGGCATGGCGTACTCGGCCGAGGACGTGGATCGGATGGCCGGAGACGGCCTTGCCGCCTCCCCGTCGGCGAACGTGCTGATCGAAGAGTCGATCTACGGCTGGAAAGAGTACGAGCTCGAGCTGATGCGCGACGGCCACGACAACGTCGTGGTGGTCTGCTCCATCGAGAACTTCGACCCGATGGGCGTGCACACCGGTGATTCGGTGACCGTCGCGCCGGCGATGACACTGACCGACCGCGAGTACCAGACGATGCGCACGCTGGGCATCGAGATCCTGCGCGAAGTCGGTGTCGACACCGGCGGCTGCAACATCCAGTTCGCGGTGAACCCGGCAGACGGCCGGCTCATCGTCATCGAGATGAATCCCCGCGTCTCGCGGTCCAGCGCGCTGGCGTCGAAGGCCACCGGCTTCCCGATCGCCAAGATCGCCGCGAAGCTCGCGATCGGCTACACGCTCGACGAGATCGTCAACGACATCACCAAGGAGACACCGGCGTGTTTCGAGCCGACGCTCGACTACGTGGTGGTCAAGGCGCCCCGGTTCGCGTTCGAGAAGTTCCCCGGCGCCGACGCGACGCTGACCACCACGATGAAGTCGGTCGGCGAGGCGATGTCGCTGGGCCGCAACTTCATCGAGGCGCTCGGCAAGGTGATGCGCTCGCTGGAGACGAAGCGGGCCGGTTTCTGGACGGCGCCGGACCCCGAGGGTGATGTCGGCGAGGTGCTCGAGCGACTCCGCACACCCACCGACGGCCGGCTCTACGACATCGAATACGCCCTGCGCCTGGGCGCCGGTGTCGACGAGGTGGCCCAGGCCTCCGGCGTCGACCCGTGGTTCGTCGAGCAGATCGCCGGGCTGGTCGAGCTGCGCACCGAACTGATCGACGCGCCGGTACTGGAAGCCGACCTGCTGCGGCGCAGCAAGTACCACGGGCTCTCCGACCGCCAGATCGCCGCGCTGCGACCGGAATTGGCCGGCGAGATGGGCGTGCGCGCGCTTCGCCAGCGGCTCGGCATCCACCCGGTGTACAAGACCGTCGACACCTGCGCCGCGGAGTTCGAGGCCAAGACGCCCTACCACTACAGCAGCTACGAGCTCGACCCCGCCGCGGAAACCGAAGTCGCCCCGCAGGCGCAGCGCCCGAAGGTGCTGATCCTGGGCTCGGGCCCGAACCGCATCGGCCAGGGCATCGAGTTCGACTACAGCTGTGTGCACGCGGCGACCACGCTGAGTCAGGCCGGCTTCGAGACCGTGATGATCAACTGCAACCCCGAGACGGTGTCGACCGACTACGACACCGCCGACCGCCTGTACTTCGAACCGCTGACGTTCGAAGACGTTCTCGAGGTCTACTACGCCGAGCAGGCGTCCGGCGACGGT
The DNA here is from genome assembly GCF_000266905.1 of Mycolicibacterium chubuense NBB4. The sequence continues at coordinate 2,471,311 of NC_018027.1, forward strand.
GGCCCCGGCGTGGTCGGGGTGATCGTGCAGCTCGGCGGCCAGACGCCGCTGGGTCTGGCCGAACGGCTGGAGAAGGCGGGCGTGCCGATCGTCGGGACCAAGCCGGAGGCCATCGATCTGGCCGAGGACCGCGGCCGTTTCGGTGAGGTGCTGACCAACGCGGGCCTGCCCGCGCCCCGTTTCGGCACCGCGACCAGCTTCGCCCAGGCCCGGCGCATCGCCGCCGACATCGGCTACCCGGTGCTGGTGCGCCCCTCGTATGTGCTCGGCGGTCGCGGCATGGAGATCGTCTATGACGAGGACACGCTGCGCGACTACATCACCCGGGCGACCGAGCTCTCGCCGGAGCACCCCGTGCTCGTCGACCGGTTCCTCGAGGACGCGATCGAGATCGACGTCGACGCGCTGTGCGACGGCACCGAGGTCTACATCGGCGGGGTGATGGAGCACATCGAGGAGGCCGGTATCCACTCCGGGGACTCCGCGTGCGCGTTGCCGCCGGTCACATTGGGCCGCAGCGACCTCGACGCGGTCCGGCGCGCCACCGAGGCGATCGCCTTCGGAGTCGGCGTGGTCGGGCTGCTCAACGTGCAGTACGCGCTCAAGGACGACGTGCTCTACGTGCTGGAGGCCAACCCGCGCGCGAGCCGCACCGTGCCGTTCGTCTCCAAGGCCACCGCGGTGCCGCTGGCCAAGGCGTGTGCGCGAATCATGCTGGGCGCCACGATCGCCCAGCTCCGCGAGGAGGGTGTGCTGGCGCCAACCGGAGACGGCGCCATGACCGCCCGCAACGCGCCTGTCGCCGTCAAGGAGGCCGTGCTCCCGTTCCACCGGTTCCGCAAGGCCGACGGCAGCCAGATCGACTCGCTGCTCGGCCCCGAGATGAAGTCGACCGGCGAGGTGATGGGCATCGCGCACGATTTCGGCAGCTCCTTCGCCAAGAGCCAGACCGCCGCGTACGGGTCGCTCCCGGCGCGGGGCACGGTCTTCGTGTCGGTGGCCAATCGCGACAAACGGTCGCTGGTGTTCCCCGTCAAGCGGCTGGCCGATCTCGGTTTCCGGGTGCTGGCCACTGAGGGCACCGCAGAAATGTTGCGGCGCAACGGAATTCCGTGCGACGAGGTGCGCAAGCATTTCGAGGGTCCCGGCCCCGGCCGGCCCGAGATCTCGGCGGTCGACGCGATCAGGGCCGGTGAGGTCGACATGGTGATCAACACGCCCTACGGCAACTCGGGGCCTCGCGTCGACGGATACGAGATCCGGTCGGCAGCGGTGTCAATGAACATCCCGTGCGTGACCACGGTCCAGGGGGCCTCCGCCGCGGTGCAGGGCATCGAGGCCGGCATCCGCGGTGACATCGGCGTGATGTCGCTGCAGGAACTCCACAGCGTGCTGGGGTCCTGAGCGTGGGCGGGTTCGGTGACCGCCTCGCCCGCGCCATGGCACAGCGCGGACCGCTGTGTCTGGGCATCGACCCGCACCCCGAGCTGCTGCGCGCGTGGGGGCTGGGCGCCGACGCCGACGGCCTGGCCCGGTTCAGCGAGATCTGTGTGGCCGCGTTCGGGGACTTCGCCGTGGTCAAGCCGCAGGTGGCGTTCTTCGAGGCGTACGGCGCAGCGGGGTATGCCGTGCTCGAGCACACGATCGCCGGCCTGCGCGCCGCCGGCGTGCTGGTACTCGCCGACGCGAAGCGCGGCGACATCGGCTCGACGATGGCCGCCTACGCCCAGGCCTGGGCCGGCGACTCGCCGCTGGCCGCCGACGCGGTGACGGCCTCGCCGTACCTGGGCTTCGGTTCGCTGCAGCCGCTGCTGGACCTGGCGCTGGCCCGCGGCCGGGGAGTGTTCGTGCTCGCGGCCACCTCGAATCCCGAGGGGGCGTCGGTGCAGCGCGCGCAGGCCGGCGGGCGCACCGTCGCCCAGTCGATCGTCGACGCCGCCGCAGCGGCCAACGGGACCGACCGCGCCGGATCGGTCGGGGTGGTCGTCGGGGCGACGCTGACGGACCCGCCCGACGTGAGTGCGCTGGGGGGTCCGGTCCTGGTGCCCGGTGTGGGCGCGCAGGGCGGCCGTCCCGAGTCGCTGGCCGGACTCGGAGGCGCCCGGCCCGGGCAAATACTGCCCGCGGTCTCGCGCGACGTGCTGCGCGCTGGACCGGACCCGGCCTCGCTGCGAGGCGCCGCGGAACGGATGCGCGACGCCGTCGCGCACCTGCAGCACAACCGGTAGCGACACGCCCGACACGCTATGACCAGCGAAAATTTCTCTGCGCCGACGCCTGGGAACGGGCTGAGCCGGCGGCTGGAAACGGCCGGCGAAGCGCGGTAGCCGGCCGCGGCGCGCCAATACCCGCGATATGCAGGCGCTTTGTCGTTTCGCGCGGTCCCCGCGACGATCCAGCGACCCCGGTTCCGCAGGCGTCCGCGAGCCCGGCAGCGCCCTACACGCTGGGCTTTTGACCCTCTAAGCCGGGGGTGGGGTTCGCTTTCGTCGGGATGCGTGGGTACGGTCGTCCACGCTGGCTGGTTCTGGAGCCACCTCGACCAGCCGAGACAAATCAGAAGTTGTGACGAGACGGAGGAACCCCGTGGCCCTTCCCCAGTTGACCGACGAACAGCGCGCGGCAGCGTTGGAGAAGGCTGCTGCCGCACGTCGAGCACGAGCCGAGCTCAAGGATCGGCTCAAGCGCGGCGGCACCAACCTCAAGCAGGTGCTCAAGGACGCCGAGACCGACGAGGTCTTGGGCAAGATGAAGGTCTCCGCGCTGCTGGAGGCGTTGCCCAAGGTCGGCAAGGTCAAAGCACAGGAGATCATGACCGAACTCGAGATCGCCCCGACCCGCCGGCTGCGCGGTCTGGGCGACCGTCAGCGCAAGGCCCTGCTGGAAAAGTTCGACCAGTAGCGAGTCGGTGAGCGAAGGCGGTGGGCCGGACAGCGTCACGGCACCTGTCGTAGTGCTGTCCGGCCCGTCTGCCGTCGGGAAGTCCACCGTGGTCCGGTGCCTGCGCGAGCGTGTCCCCGATCTGTACTTCAGCGTCTCGGTGACCACCCGAGCGCCGCGCCCGGGGGAGATCGACGGCGTGGACTACTCGTTCGTGACGGCGGAACAATTTCAGCGGCTCATCGACGACGGCGCCCTGCTGGAGTGGGCCGAGATCCACGGCGGCCTGCACCGGTCGGGAACGCCCGCGGGTCCCGTCCGGACAGCTGCGGCGGCGGGTCACCCCGTCCTCATCGAGGTGGATCTCGCCGGCGCCCGGGCCGTCAAGAAGGCCATGCCCGAGGCGACCACCGTGTTCCTCGCACCGCCCAGCTGGGACGTGCTGGAGAGCCGGTTGTCCGGCCGCGGCACCGAGACTGCCGACGTGATGGCCCGCAGGCTGCAGACCGCCCGGGCGGAATTGGCCGCGCAAGGGGACTTCGACCAGGTCGTCGTCAACAGCCAATTGGAATCGGCCTGCGCCGAATTGGTATCCTTGCTGGTGGCCCGCACACCGGTGCCGCGCGATCAGGTCTGATCGCCACTTCGTACTCAAACAGACTTCGTCTCGAATCCGCCAGGAGATTTTCTACGTGAGCACCCCGCACGCCGACACGCGGGTGGACATCGACCCGTCCGCCGCCAGCGCCTACGACACGCCGTTGGGCATCACCAACCCGCCCATCGACGAGCTGCTGGACCGCGCGTCGAGCAAGTATGCGCTGGTGATCTATGCCGCCAAGCGCGCACGTCAGATCAACGATTACTACAACCAGCTCGGTGACGGGATCCTCGAGTACGTCGGCCCGCTCGTCGAGCCCGGTCTGCAGGAGAAGCCGCTGTCGATCGCGATGCGCGAGATCCACGAGGACCTGCTCGAGCACACCGAGGGCGAGTAGCGGGGACCGGCCGGGCGATGGAGCGCAAGCGGATCATCGTCGGCGTCGCCGGTGGCATCGCCGCCTACAAGGCGGCGACGGTGGTCCGTCAGCTGACCGAAGCCGGGCACTCCGTCCGCGTCGTCCCCACCGAGTCGGCCCTGAAGTTCGTCGGCGCCGCCACGTTCGAGGCGCTCTCCGGAAACCCGGTGCACACCGGGGTCTTCGACGACGTTCACGAGGTGCCGCACGTCCGGATCGGGCAGGCCGCCGACCTCGTCGTCGTGGCACCGGCCACCGCCGATCTGCTCGCCCGCGCCGCGGGTGGTCGCGCCGATGACCTGTTGACCGCGACACTGCTGACCGCCCGGTGCCCTGTCCTCTACGCGCCGGCGATGCACACCGAGATGTGGCTGCACCCGGCCACCAGTGAGAACGTGGCCACCCTGCGGCGCCGCGGCTCGGTGGTGATGGAACCCGCCTCCGGCCGCCTCACCGGCGCCGACACCGGCCCCGGCCGGTTGCCCGAGGCCGAGGAGATCAGCACGCTGGCGCAGCTGCTGCTCGCGCGCGGCGACGCGCTGCCGTACGACCTGGCCGGCGTGAAGGTGCTGGTGACCGCGGGGGGCACCCGCGAGCCGATCGACCCGGTCCGCTTCATCGGCAACCGCAGTTCCGGTAAGCAGGGCTACGCGATGGCGCGGGTGATGGCCCAGCGGGGCGCCGACGTGACGCTGATCGCGGGCAACACCGCCGGGCTCGTCGACCCCGCCGCCGTCCACGTCGTCCACGTCGGGTCGGCCGCCCAGCTGCACGACGCCGTCTCCAAGCACGCCCCCGACGCCAACGTTCTGGTCATGGCCGCCGCCGTCGCCGACTTCCGTCCGGCTCACGCCGCGACGAGCAAGATCAAGAAAGGTCCCGCCGGGCAGGGCGAACCCACGATCGAACTGGTCCGCAACGACGACGTCCTCGCCGGCGCGGTGCGCTCCCGCAGCGACGGCCAGCTGCCCAACATGAAAGCGATCGTCGGATTCGCCGCCGAGACCGGCGACGCCAACGGCGACGTGCTCTTCCACGCCCGCGCCAAGCTCAAGCGCAAAGGCTGCGACCTGCTCGTGGTCAACGCGGTGGGGGAGAACCGGGCGTTCGAGGTCGATCACAACGACGGATGGCTGCTCTCGTCGGACGGCAACGAGTCCGCGTTGGAGCACGGTTCGAAGACTGTGATCGCGAGCCGTATTGTGGACGCGATCGTGGGCTTCCTGCGCACCAGCGCGGGATAGCCGCCGACAGACGTCAGCGTGCGCGCAAGGGTTGCGCGCCGTAGGGGGACACGCTCGGGTGCTGACGGCACCCGCCTGCCGCGTGTCGTCGCGACATGAGTGGAAATGGAAAGGGATCGGACGTGAGTGAAGCTCGGCTGTTTACCAGTGAGTCGGTGACCGAAGGGCACCCCGACAAGATCTGTGACGCCATCAGCGACTCGGTGCTCGACGCGCTGCTCGCCGGAGATCCCAAGTCCCGCGTCGCCGTGGAGACGCTGGTGACCACGGGCCAGGTGCACGTCGTCGGCGAGGTGACCACCACCGCCAAGGGGGCGTTCGCCGACATCACCAACACCGTGCGCGCGCGGATCCTCGACATCGGTTACGACCACTCGGACAAGGGCTTCGACGGGCTCACGTGCGGCGTGAACATCGGCATCGGCGCCCAGTCACCCGACATCGCCCAGGGTGTCGACACGGCCCACGAGACGCGCGTGGAAGGCGCCGCGGACCCGCTGGACTCCCAGGGCGCCGGCGACCAGGGCCTGATGTTCGGCTACGCGATCGCCGACACCCCGGAGCTGATGCCGCTGCCGATCGCGCTGGCGCATCGGCTGTCGCGCAAGCTCACCGAGGTCCGCAAGAACGGCACGCTGGACTACCTGCGCCCCGACGGCAAGACGCAGGTCACCGTCCAGTACGACGGGACCAAGCCGGTGCGTCTGGACACCGTGGTGCTGTCGACCCAGCACGCCGACGGCATCGACCTCGAGGCCCAACTGTCTCCCGAGATCAAGCAGCACGTCATCGACACGGTGCTCACCGAGCTCGGCCACGACACCCTCGACACCTCCGCGCCGCGGATCCTGGTGAACCCGACCGGCAAGTTCGTGCTGGGCGGTCCGATGGGCGACGCCGGGCTGACCGGGCGCAAGATCATCGTCGACACCTACGGCGGCTGGGCCCGGCACGGCGGCGGCGCCTTCTCCGGCAAGGACCCGTCGAAGGTGGACCGGTCGGCCGCCTACGCGATGCGCTGGGTCGCCAAGAACGTCGTCGCAGCCGGCCTGGCCGAGCGCGTCGAGGTCCAGGTGGCCTACGCGATCGGCAAGGCCGCCCCGGTCGGGCTGTTCGTCGAGACCTTCGGATCCGAGACCGTCGACCCGGTCAAGATCGAGAAGGCCATCGGCGAGGTGTTCGACCTGCGGCCGGGCGCGATCATCCGCGACCTGGACCTGCTGCGGCCGATCTACGCGCCGACGGCGGCCTACGGCCACTTCGGCCGCACCGACATCGACCTGCCGTGGGAGCAGCTCAACAAGGTCGACGACCTCAAGAACGCCGTCTGACGACGATCAAGCGGCGAGGGACGAGCCGCGTTGAGAAGTCAGACGCGATAGACGCGGTCTAGCCCCGCTTCTTCATCCGAGGGCGGCCCGCAGCGCGCCGAGCGCTCGCTGGGCCGCCTCGGTGGCTGCCGGCACCACGCCGGCATACGCGAGGTAGCCGTGCACCAGCGAGTCTGCGTTGTGCAGCTCCACCGCGGTGCCGGCGTCGCTCAGCAGCTCGGCGTAACGGATGCCGTCGTCGCGCAGCGGATCGTGCCCCGCGACCGCGATGTAGGCCGCGGCCAGGCCGTCCAGCTCGCCGCGCGCCGGCACCAACGTCGCTGGGGGCTCGGACATGTCGGCGTCGCCGACATACCAGCGGGTGAACCCCTTGCACGCGTCCAGGCGCAGGATCGGCGCCTCGGCGTTCTCGGTGTAGGACGGCAGCGAGGTGTCGAACGTCGTCGACGGATACCAGAGCAGCTGGAACCGCAGGGCCGTACCGGCGTCGCGCGCCAGCTGCGCGATCACCGCGGCGAGGTTGCCGCCGGCGGAGTCACCCGCCACGGCCATGCGGCCGGAGTCGCCGCCCAACTCGTGGGCGTGCTCGGCGACCCACTGCGTGGCCGCCCACGCGTCGTCCACCGCGGCCGGGTACGGGTGCTCCGGTGCGAGTCGGTAGTCCACCGACACCCACGACCGCCTCCGCGCCGACGGCGTGCATGCGCGCGGCCCCGTCGTAGGTGTCGAGATCGCCGACCGCCCAGCCGCCGCCGTGCAGGAACACCACCACCGGCAGCACGGCCGCTTCCGTCGGCGGCCGGTACACCCGCAGCGCGATCGGGCCGGCCGGCCCCTCGATGTCGATGTCCTCGGCCGCCACCTCGGGATGGAGCTCGGTGCGCGGCAGGTCCCGGAACCGCTGCCGCGCCACCTGCGGTCCGCCGTCGGTCGTCAACTGGAACGGGACGGCGTCGAGGACTTTGCGCAGCACGGGATCCAACGGGGTCGCAGAAGCCATGGCACACACCGTACGCACGGGCTCTTTAGTAGGTTCTGGCGCATGGCGACGACCGAACGACCGGCCGCGACGACGCAGTGGCGCGCCCCCCTGTGGACGGCTGCGGCTGTGGTGGCCGCCGGCTACGGCTGCTTCCTGATCGCCACCGCACTGCGGCTGCCCGCCGGTTCGGAACTCACCGGGCAGTTCGCGCTGCAACCGGCGGTCAAGGCGCTGACGGCAGTGATCCTGGCCGCAGCGGCGCTGCGCCATCCCTTCGCGCGGGAGCGGCACTGGCTGGTGGCGGCCCTGGTGTTCTCCGCGGCCGGCGACTACCTGCTGGCCATGCCGTGGTGGCAGCCGTCGTTCGTGCTGGGGCTGGCCGCGTTCCTGCTCGCCCACCTCTGCTTCCTCGCCGCGCTGGCGCCCCTCGCCGTTTACTCGCACGTCCGGATCGCCGCGGTTGCAGTGGTTGTCGCGGCCTGCGCAGCGCTGCTGGTGTGGTTCTGGCCGCGGCTGGTCGCCGAGGGCATGACCGTGCCGGTGACGCTCTACATCGGCGTGCTCGGTGCGATGGTCGGCGCCGCGCTGCTGGCCGGGCTGCCGACCCCGTGGACGGCGCTGGGTGCGGTGTGCTTCGCGGTGTCGGACGCGATGATCGGCATCAGCAAGTTCGTGCTGGCGCCCGAGCACGCCGAGGCGCTGGCGGTGCCGATCTGGTGGGCCTACGCGACCTCGCTGCTGTTGATCACGGCCGGCCTTCTGTTCGGGCGGGCGTCTGTGCCCTCTGCTAGACCTGCGGTGTGACGACCACCGGGCAGGCCGCCGAGCACGAGCCGGTGGCCCGTGTGCTGCCGATGCTGACGGTGCCGCATCTGGATCGCGACTTCGACTACCTGGTGTCGGCCGACCAGTCCGACGACGCCCAGCCCGGGGTCCGGGTCAAGGTGCGGTTCCACGGTCGGCTGGTCGACGCATTCATCCTCGAAAGACGTTCGGACACAGACCATGTCGGCAAGCTCGGCTGGCTGGAGAAAGTGGTGTCTCCCGAGTGCGTGCTGACCCACGATGTCCGCCGGCTGGTCGACGCGGTGGCGGCTCGGTATGCCGGCACCCGCGCGGACGTGCTCCGGCTGGCCGTGCCGCCCCGGCACGCCACCGTGGAGAAGCGGCCCCCGCCGCACCTCGAGCCGCTGACGCCGGCCCCGGTGGACGCGGCCGGCTGGTCGGTCTACACCGGCGGTGAGCGATTCGTCGCGGCGCTGCAGGACGGACGCGCGGCCCGGGCGATATGGCAGGCGCTGCCCGGGGAGTCGTGGCCCGCGCGGCTGGCCGAGGCGGCCGCGGTGACCGTGAACTCGGGTCGCGGCGTGCTCGCCGTGGTACCGGACCAGCGCGATGTCGACCGGCTGCACGCGGCCGCGGTCGACCGGGTCGATGAGTCCCGCGTCGTGGCGTTGTCGGCCGGACTCGGCCCGGCCGAGCGTTACCGGCGGTGGCTGGCGGTGCTGCGCGGGGATGCGCGGCTGGTGATCGGCACCCGCAGCGCGGTCTTCGCGCCGGTGGCCGACCTCGGCCTGGTCGTGCTGTGGGACGACGGCGACGACTCGCTGGCCGAGCCACGCGCGCCGTACCCGCACGCCCGCGAGGTCGCGATGCTGCGTGCGCACCAGGTGCGCTGCGCCGCGCTGATCGGCGGATACGCCCGCACCGCCGAGGCGCAGGCGCTCGTCGTCAGCGGCTGGGCGCACGATCTGACCGCGCCGCGCCAGACGGTGCGGGCGCGCGCGCCCCGCGTCGTCGCGCTCGAGGACAGCGCCTACGCCCAGGAGCGCGATCCCGCGGCGCGGACCGCCCGGCTCCCCACGATGGCCCTCGACGCGGCCCGCGCGGCGCTCACCCGGGGCGCTCCCGTCCTGGTGCAGGTGCCCCGGCGCGGTTACGTGCCGGCCCTGGCGTGCGCGCGGTGCCGAACCATCGCGCGGTGCCGGCACTGCACGGGTCCGCTCTCGCTGCCCAGCCGCGACGCGCCCGGAGCGCTCTGCCGGTGGTGCGGCCGGGAGGACGCCGCCCTGCGCTGCGTCCGCTGCGGCTCCGACGCTGTGCGCGCGGTCGTCGTCGGTGCCCGGCGGACCGCCGAGGAACTCGGCCGGGCCTTCCCCGGGACGACGGTGATCACCTCCGGAGGGGATGCCGTGGTCGAGTCGGTGCCGCACCGGCCGGCGGTCGTGGTCGCCACACCGGGCGTCGAACCGGTCGCCGACGAAGGGTACGGCGCGGCGCTGCTGCTCGACAGCTGGGCGCTTCTGGGCCGGCAGGACCTGCGGGCCGCCGAGGACACCCTGCGCCGCTGGATGGCAGCGGCGGCGCTGGTCCGCTCCCGTGCCGACGGCGGCCTCGTCGCCGTCGTCGCGGAATCGGCGATCCCCACGGTGCAGCACCTCATCCGGTGGGATCCCGTCGGGCACGCCGAGGCCGAGCTGCAGTCGCGAACCGAGGTCGGGCTCCCGCCGGCCGCGCACATCGCCGCGGTGGACGGGGCGCCGCTGGCCGTCGATGCGTTGCTCGACGCGGCCGACCTGCCCCCGCAGGCCGAGCTGCTCGGGCCCGTCGACCTGCCGGTGGGCGCCCGCAGACCCGCCGGCATCGCAGCCGAGCATCCGGTGAACCGCATGCTCGTGCGGGTGCCCCGCGACGCGGGACTGGCCCTGGCTGCGGCGCTGCGCAAGGCCAGCGCGGTGCAGAGCGCGCGCCACGACCAGGAGCCGGTTCGCGTACAGATCGACCCTCTGCACATAGGCTGATGCCCATGTCCGTCGGGCGTGCGGCCAAGGCGCTGCTCCCGCTGCTGCTGATCGCGTGTGGACTGTTGTGGCCCTTGGTATTTCGTG